>JANOVK010000048.1:0-14484 GCA_031417315.1 Chitinophagaceae bacterium
GCTGCTCCTAAAAAAGCTGCTCCTGCAAAAAAAGCTGCTCCTAAAAAAGCTGCTCCTAAAAAAGCTGCTCCTGCAAAAAAAGCTGCTCCTAAAAAAGCTGCTCCTGCAAAAAAAGCTGCTCCTAAAAAAGCTGCTCCTAAAAAAGCTGCTCCTGCAAAAAAAGCTGCTCCTAAAAAGAAATAATTCTTTTAAGAAGCAAATAAGATTAAAAAGTCTCGAAAATTTTTCGAGACTTTTTTTTATTGTTTATTTTTCAAGTTTATATAATACCCAAATATCATTTAAGGTATTTATACTTTTTTTCTGTAAAAATAAGTTGAGGTTCCAAAGCATTAAAGACGAGTAAAATTGCGGCTTGTAGCCTAATGAGTCTATTTTTTTTAAATCAGTTTTTATATCGTTAAAGGTAGCAGATAGCCAGATAGTTTTTTGGTTTAAACTTGTTATAGAATCAATATTATTTATATTAATTGCATCAATATTTTTTACTCCATTTGAATAAAAAACTAATGGCAAAAGACTTTCAGTTTGTAAAGGTGTTCTATTAAACGAATAAATTTTTGTAATAGAATTTGATTGGAAATTATGTTGAATTTTTTTTAAAAATTGTATAGATTGAGAATACGGATTAAAAGATAATAAAATTAATAAAGTAAAATTTATAAGTAGGCTTGATATTATTAAAGTCTTAATAATTCTATTCCATTTTATATTATTAAAAAAATAATAAAATGGGTTTTCATCAATTAAAAAAATTATTGGAATAATATTAATTAATGTAAATAAAAATCTTTCTTCTTTATGTCCTACTAAAAAATGTCCTACTAAAAATAATAATGAACTTATAACAATTGGATGTTTAATTTTTACAATTAAAACTTTGCAAAATTTATAAAACAGCAAAATACTAATTGGAGGAACAGCAATAACAGCAAGTAATACACCAATATAATAAGTAAAGTTTTTTTCGCCAAAAGATGCAGCAACACCATCAAGTAAATTTGTTTTAAAATATAAGTATGGCGTACAAACTAGTTCATTATAAAATTTATAATCAAGATATAAGTTTACAAATACACCTATTACAAAACCTAATAATAGTTGAGCTGTAAGTTTTATTTTTTTCTCAAAAAATAAAATCCAAATACCAAAACCAATAATTGCAAATGCTATTTGAAAGCGGAGGTAAAAACTAAAAGCTAACAAAATACCAATAATTAAGTTTGTTGTTAAGGTGTTTTTATTTGATAAGTATTGCTTATGAAAATAAACTATTGTAGGAAAGAAAACTAATGCTGATAACATTTCTGAGCTAAACAAAGTTCTAGAATATGGTAATACCCAAGAAAAATTTAGTAATAACAAAACTGAAATAAAAATAGTTGCAGGTTTTTTATTGTTGTAATAAAAAGCTATTAAATTAAATACAATAAAAAATAGAAACCCTTGGAAAAACCTGAGAATTGTAAGTTGCGTAAATGGATCGTTAATAGATAAAACTTTACAACATAATTTAAATGATGAAAATAAATAAACTTGTAATGTTGGTCGGATATTGCTTTTTAATTCCCAAACTGAATTTGCTGCATTATTATCGTTTAGTTGTAAAGATGAAAATTCTATTATTTGAAAATATTGATCTGGATGAAAATATCCAATTGATGTATAACAAAAAATTAGTTGAACAATAAATCCAACTAATAAGATTACTTGAATCTTTCTAGAATCTTTTATTACTTGTAAATATTTATTCAATAGTTATATTTTAAATTTAAAGTAAAAAAAATTATTCTAATTCTGAAACTTTAGTTTTTCGTTTCGACCTATCAATAAATAAAAACTTAGTATTAATAGTTGGATATTTTTTTAGCCATTTTTTTTTTATTTTTTTATAGACTCTTTTTTGTGGGCATGATGGTGTTGTAAATTCTCCCATAGCCCAAGTTTGTACCACAATAGTTTCTTTATTTAAAGGTTCTCCAATTTTTTTTGGTCTATAATATTTTTTTAATTCAAAATCGATTGGTGGGTTAGTTATTTCAATATTGCACATATCAATTCTGCCAGCATATAAACTCGATGAAAAGAAGAAATCCCAATAACCAATAAAATTAAACAAAGGCATTATAATCCATGCCAATAAAGTTATCCAATTAATATTAGGAGTTAGTTGTTTTTTTAGCACAGAAAAGTCAATTTCTTTATTCCAGATAATAATAAAATACACTACCATTGCAACGTTCCAAGGCCAAACAATAATGTTATAATTAATTCCCCACGGTCCAATAATTATCATAATAATAGTATGCATGATAATTAATAAAAGCATAGTTATTTTTCTTGTTCGTTTAAATAATAATCCTAATCCTAATGAAATTTCCATAATAGGTGCTAAGTACCCCAATCTTATAACTAGTGCTTGATCTGTAATTGTTTTTGGAAGATGCATAAAACCTTCAAGTATCGTTCTCTTCCAAGTAATTTTAAAAAAATGTGGAGTTAGCTTTTGCAAACCACTATAAAAATAAGTTGAGCTACAAATGATGATGAGTAATACTATTGTAAGGTTTTCATTTTTTCTGTTATACCATAATACAAAAAACATAAATACATATTGATATACCCATGGCTGCCATCTATTTTGCTCAAGAAAGCAACTTAGCAACTCAGAGATTAAAAGTATTAACAGTGCCTTGTAATACGTTGGTTTTATTATACAAATGCAAAGACAGGCTAATGAAATTATTAAAAAAATATAATGTACAAAATTTGGAACATTGTATAGAAAATCAAATGGAGGTGCTAAAGGAAAAACTCTATCTGCAATCCAAAGTTTCCAAGATAAAATTTTTGCAATTAATAAAAATAGAGCAGTACTTTGAATAAATAATAAACTAGTTTTTTGATTTTTGAATGAAAATTGCATTCAATAAAATTAATTTAAAAATTACTTAAAGTGTATTTAAATCTATTTTGCACTTACAAAAAGAGTATTCCATTTCATCGTTGCTACAAATAATAATTAATCGATTATTTGTAAACTCTTTTATTAAGGTGTGATATAAATTAATTCCGTCTTTATCTAAGTTAGAACAGGGTTCATCTAACAATAAAATTGAAGATTGACTAAAAAAAGCTTGTGCTAGTTTTAATCTTTGTTTCATACCACTACTATAATATCTAATTTGCTTATTAGCTGCTTTGGTAAGTTGAACAATTTCTAAAATTTGTGGTATTGATAAATTATTTATTAAGGGTTTAAATCTTAAATGGAAATTAAAAAATTCAACTGCTGTCATTTCTTCTATTAATTCTAAATATGGGGCACAAATTGATGTTTGTGTTCCAAAATTATCTGTTGTAGAAATTATATTATTAACCTTTACAACACCTTCTGTTGGAATTATAAACCCAGATATTATTTGTAACAAAGTGCTTTTGCCACTACCATTTGAGCCAGTTATAGCGTAAGAATTATCTTGTAAAAATGAATAATTAAAATTTCTAAATATCCAATCTCTATTATACTTTTTACCTATATTTTCTAACTCAATCTGCATTAATTGATAATTGTTAATTGTTAGTTATTAATGATTATACAATTTGTTTTAACTAACAATTAATCACTAACAACTAACCATTATTAAAGTGCCTCATTAATATCTTGCATCATACGCTTAGAAATATTTTCTGCTGTAGTTGCAAAATTGCTTTCGCTATAAATTCTAATTATTGGTTCTGTATTACTAGTTCTTAAATGTACCCAATCATTATCAAATTCAATTTTCAATCCATCTTCAGTATTTATAGGATTACTTTTATATTTTGATTTAATATGATTGAATATTTTTTCTATATCAAAACCTTGATTTAAATCTATTTTATTTTTGCTAATAAAATAATCGGGGTAAGAATTTCTTAATTGTCTTGCAGTTTTCTTTTCTATAGCAAGATGCGATAAAAAAAGTGCTATACCAATTAAAGCATCTCTTCCATAATGAAAATCTGGAACAATTATTCCGCCATTTCCTTCTCCTCCAATAACTGCATTAGTTTCTTTCATTTTAGCAACAACATTTACTTCGCCAACAGCCGATGGGGTATAGGTTCCACCATGTTTTAGTGTAATATCTTTTAAAGCTCTAGTTGATGACATATTACTTACAGTATTGCCTTTCTTATTTTTTAAAACATAATCTGCAACTGCAACTAACGTATATTCTTCTCCAAATAAAAGCCCATCTTCTGTAACAAAACAAAGTCTATCAACATCTGGATCAACTGCAATTCCTAAATCGGCTTTATGATTTTCAACTTCGTTACATAATTGAGTTAAATGTTGAGGAAGGGGCTCAGGATTATGAGCAAAATCTCCTGTAATTTCAGCGTTAATAATAATTATATCATTAACGCCTAAAGCTTTTAATAAATCAGGTACAGCAAAAGCACCTGAACTATTTATAGCATCAACTACAATTTTAAATTTTCTTTCAGAAATTATTTTTGAATTAACTAAAGGATAATTAATAATAGCATTGATATGTTGAGAAAGCGTTGTAGTATTTTTTATATGAGTACCAAGCTTGTCAACTGTTACAAAATCAAAATCATTTAATTCAGCAATTTCTAAAATAATTTTTCCATCATTAGCACTAATAAATTCTCCTTTATTATTTAGTAGTTTTAATGCATTCCATTCTTTAGGATTATGGCTTGCAGTAAGAATAATTCCACCAGCAGCATTTTCGAAAACTACAGCCATTTCAACTGTTGGTGTTGTACTTAAACCCACATCAATTACATTTATACCCAACGAAATTAAAGTGTTTACTACTAAGCCTTGTACCATTTCCCCACTCATTCTTCCATCTCTACCAACAACTACAGAATTTGTATTATGATTTTGTTGTAAAAGCCAAGTGCCATACGCAGCTGTAAATTTAACAACATCAATTGGAGATAAAGTTTCTCCAACTCTTCCTCCAATAGTGCCTCTTATTCCTGAAATACTTTTTATTAATGCCATTTTTTAATCGTAAATATTATTTAAGCAAACATAATTTAATTGAACGACTTATAGGTTTGAATTGATATGGATTTAAACTTGTTTCCGTCCTCTATTATAAATAGGTAAAAGAATTACTGATAAAAAACCAACAATTAAAATTATAATAAACTGGGCAAACCATTGTAGTGTACCATTTGCAAAGCCTAAAGCATAAGGAACATTATTTATTTCTAAAACTTTAGCAAGTAAAAAAGCATAAGCACCAATTCCGCCTGGAGTTAAAATCATTCCAATACTTGCAAATGCCAAACAACTAATAGCAGCACTAAGTCCAACACCAGTTCCACTTGTAGCATACAATCCAATCCAAGTACCTAAAACATACAAAATCCAAATAGCAATTGAATAAAAAATAAATAAATGTTTTTGTTTTAACTTCCAAGCACTTAAAATACCTTCTAAAACACCAATTAAAATACTTTTAAGTTTAATTAAAAATGTATTCCATTTTTTAGAAATTACTAACCAAATAATAAAAAATATTAGGATAACAAAAGTTCCCATTTTTATGTAAAAACCCAAATTGCTTGAACTTTCTTTTAACGATGCAGAATATTCATTCAATTTTTGGTATGATGCAATTACAACATCGTATTGAAGAAAAAGGGCTACTATAAATAGTGCTAATAAACATAAAACATCAAATGCACGTTCGGCTACAATTGTTCCTACATTTTTATCGGCAGGAATGTTTTCATATTTAGATAATATAGTACATTTTAAAATTTCTCCTAATCTTGGGAAAGCAAAGTTTGCTAAGTATCCAATCATTACTGCAAAAAAAGTATTCACTAATTTTGGATTATATCCTAAAGGTTGTAATAATAATTTCCAACGCAAGGCTCTAATGAAATGGCTTAAAGAAAGAATAAGAAATACAGGAATAATCATCCAGTATTTTGCAGTTTTTAACGAGAGTTTAAATTTTTCGTATTCAGAATCTGGAATTTGATTGATACTCCACCAAACCAAAAAAAAACCCATGCTTAAAAAAAATCCAAATTTTAAAATGGTGAGTATACTTTTTTTAATTGCCATGATTTTTTTATTAACTAAAATCAATTTCAGTATTATCTCCAATATTTAATTTTCTACTTAAGCCTTTAACATTAGCATCACTTCCAATTAACGAATTATCTAAAACTACTTCGTGCATATTAGTATAGCTACCAATAATACTATCTCTAACAATAGAATGAGTGATTTTTGTATTTGCACCAATGGCAACATTGGGCCCTATAATAGAATTTTTTATTTCACAATTTTGTGCAATACTAACAGGTGGAATAATAATGGTATCAATATATTCATGCGTTTTAAAAATGTTGCCACCTGTCTTTTTCAACATAGTAGCATTACTTTCTAAAAGCGATTCTTTTTTACCACAGTCGAACCAATTTTTTACTTTAAAACTTTTAAATTTTGCTCCTCTTTTAATCATGCAATCTAATGCATCTGTTAAATTATATTCACCATGCGTTTTTATTTCTTGTGTAAAAAGTAAATGCAAACACTCGTATAAAATTTTACTTTCTTTTATTTTGTACAAACCAACCAATGCCATATTGCTTTTAGGTATTGTTGGTTTTTCAACAACATGCTCAATAAAATCTTCATCATTAACAATAGCTACTCCAAAATTTCTTGGGTCATCAACTTTTTTTATACCCAACATGTTATACTCACTATCAATTACCTCTTTAATATCATATTCACAAATTGTATCTCCAAGCACAACAAAAACCTCATCATCACCAACTATATTTTTTGTAAGTTCAATAGCATGCCCAGTTCCTTCTCGCTCTGTTTGATAAACAAAATGTGTAGTTAAATGTGGGTATGTAGTATGTACATATTCTTGAATTTTTTCTCCTAAATATCCAACAATAAAAATAAATTCATTAATACCTGCTTCGTGTAAGGGATCAACAATATAACTTAAAATAGTTTTACCTGCAATTGGTATTAGTGCTTTGGGTTGTGTATAGGTATGTGGTCTTAATTTTCTTCCTGCTCCTGCAACGGGTATAATTGCTTTCATTTACGAATTCAATTTAATTTATCAGTATTGTTACTTTTTTACAAGTAATAATAATTTATTAAGCCGTGAAAGTAATAAAAACAAAATAACTATCAAATGAATTGTTATTTCAAAAAGTTAATTTTATAATCATTAGTTTTAAAACTGTTGTTTAATAATCGATTTTTTATTATTGCTAAATTAATTATGGCAAAACATTTAATTCAAAGAGATATTAGTTGGTTAAGTTTTAATGAAAGGGTTTTACAAGAAGCCTCAGATACCTCTGTATCACTACAACAAAGAATTAGATTTTTAGGAATATTTAGTAATAATACTGATGAGTTTTTTAGAGTTAGAGTAGCAACTTTAAAACGTATGATTGAGTTTTTAGAAAAAAGGAGAAAACTTAATATGCATTTAGAAGAAAGTCCACAAAAAATTTTAGACGAAATTCAAATAAATGTAATACAACAACAAAGCGAGTTTAACAGAATTTGGAAAGGAATATTAACTGAGTTAAAGAAAGAAAAAATATTTCTTAAAACCGAAAAACAACTAAATAAAATACAACAAGATTTTGTAAAAACATTTTTTGATGAACATGTAAGAAATAATGTAATTCCATTAATGATTGAAGGATTACAACAGGTACCTTATTTAAGAGATAAAAGTATTTATTTGGGTGTTACACTTTATAAAAAAAATGCAACGCATCATCAAAAATATGCACTGATTGAAGTGCCAACTAAAACAGTCGGAAGATTTATTTTATTGCCATCAAAAACTGGTGAAAAAAATATTATTTTATTAGAAGATATTATTCGTTTTAATCTGCCTTATATTTTTTCTTACTTTGGATTTGATGAATTTGAAGCTTGGGTATTTAAAGTAACAAAGGATGCAGAATTAGATTTAGACAACGATTTAAGCACAACGTTTGTTGAGAAAATGGAAGCCGGAATTAAAAATAGGCGAAAAGGAAAACCAGTAAGATTTGTTTATGATAAAGAAATGGATTTAGGATTATTAGAATATTTAATTCGACGGTTAGAATTAAATAAAAAAAGTAATATTATTCCAGGTGGACGAATTCATAATTTTCGTCATTTTATGGATTTTCCAAATGTGTTTAAAACAAAAATTATTAAACACTCTGCTTTACAACATAAAGATTTATTGCAAAATAAAAGGCTGGCAGAAATAATATCTAAACAAGATATTATGTTGCATTTTCCTTATCATTCATTTAATCCTATAATCGATTTATTGCGTGAAGCAGCTATGGATGAAAATGTTTTATCAATTAAAATAACTGCTTACAGGTTAGCAGAAAATTCTAAAATAATTAATGCACTTATAAATGCTGCACGTAATGGAAAGGCTGTTGTGGTTATGCTTGAGCTGAAAGCTAGATTTGATGAAGAAGCGAATTTAGAATGGAAAGAAAAGTTAGAACAAGAAGGTGTAAAGGTATTGTTGGGTGTACCCAAATTAAAAATTCATGCCAAACTTTGTATTATTAAAAGAAAAGATAAAAGTAAAATATTCGAGTATGGATTTATTAGCACTGGTAATTTAAATGAGAAAACTGCAAAAGTTTATTCGGATAATTGTTTGCTAACATCAGACAAAAAAATAATGTTAGATATTAATAAAATATTTAAATATTTAGAAAACTGGAAAACAAAAGTAAGTTTATTAAAAGGGTTTAAAACTTTAATGATTTGCCCTGTAAATATGAGAAAACAAATTGCTCAATTAATAGATGTTGAAATTAAAAATGCAAAACTTAAAAAACCTTCACTTATTATTCTTAAATGTAATTCTTTAAGTGATGAATATCTAATAAATAAACTTAAAGTAGCAGCAGAAGTTGGCGTAGAAATTAAATTAATTGTAAGAGGTGTTTATTGTCCTATTTTCTCGAACAAGAAATATAAAATTCCTATTAAAGCAATTTCTATTGTAGATGAATTTCTAGAACATAGCAGAATAATGATATTTGGAGTTGGGAAAATTGAAAAAATATTTATATCATCGGCAGATTGGATGGTTAGAAATTTAGATCATAGAATTGAAGCTGCCATTGAAGTAAAAGATAAAAAGATAAAAAAAGAAATTAGTGATATTATTCAATTACAATTAAACGATAATGTAAAAGCTAGAATTTTAGATAATGAATTATCGAATAAATATGTAGAACAAGTTAAAACTAAAAAGCATCGCTCTCAAATAGAAACTTATCGTTATTTATATAATAAATTACATCATTAATAAATGAAATTAGCAGCAATAGATATTGGAAGTAACGCAGCAAGATTATTAATAAGTGAAGTAACTCTAAATAGTTTTGGAGTTGCAGAGTTTAACAAAGTGAATTTAATTCGAGTTCCATTACGATTAGGTTTTGATGTTTTTGAAACTGGTAATATTTCGAATGAAAAATTTTTGATGTTGCTTGAAACCATGAAAGCATATGCTCATTTATTAAAAGCTTTCGAAGTGAAACATTTAAAAGCCTGTGCTACTAGTGCAATGCGAAACGCAAAGAATAGTGATGAAATAATAAAAAAAGTAAAAGTAGAAACTGGAATAGAAATAGAAGTAATTAGTGGAGATGATGAAGCATCTTTTATTTACGAAAATCATATTGCAGAAAATTTAGATAAAGAACATTCTTATTTATACATTGATGTTGGGGGTGGCAGTACAGAACTTACATTTTTCGATAATGGCACTTTAATGTATAAAGAATCGTTTAATATTGGCACAATAAGACTATTAAAAAATTTAGTTACCGAAAGTAATTGGGATGAAATGAAAGATCATTTACGAATAAACACAATTAGTAAATTACCCATGATAGCAATTGGTAGTGGAGGTAACATTAATAAAATATTTTCTTTAAGTAAAAAGAAAGAAGGCAAATCTTTAAGTATTGATTTGTTAAAAGATTATTTTAAAGAAATTTCAAATGTTTCGCTTGAAGACAGAATGAAAATTTATAAACTTAGAGAAGATAGAGCAGATGTTATTGTACCAGCATTGCAGATTTATATTAATGTAATGCGTTGGGTTGGAATTGAAGAAATTTATGTGCCAAAAATTGGATTAGCAGATGGATTAATTCAGCATTTATATCAAGAAATTAATGCTCAATTATCTTATCGCTCATAAGTTTATATAACGATTGCAATGGTGGATTTTCTTTTAATTGTTGCAAATGTTTTTTTATGGTTTCAAAATCTTTTCTTACAGCTGGCCCTGTAAAAACATCTTTTGGTTTATTATATTTTAATCTGTTAGCAGTTTCTTCAATTAAAGCTTGTAATAAAGAAAAATCGATATTATTTTCTAAACAAATTGCTTCACTTTGCATATATAAATAATTTACAAAATTGCATGCAAACACAGCAGCAATATGTAACTTAAATCTTTTCTCATCATCACCAAACACAACATTATTTGAAATGGATTTTGCGAATTCTTCTATTGTTTTTTTAGTTAATTCATTACTACCATCTATTAAAAAAGGAATAGGGATGGTTATATTCATTGCTTTTCTAATACTTTGAATTGGATATAAAACACCATAATTAGTTGATACATTTTTTAATACTTTTAAACTTACCGAGCCCGCAGTATGAATAATAATTTTGTTATTTATTTTTAATAAATTGCAAATTGATTCAATTGAATTATCGCTAACTGCAACTAAATAAATTTCAGCATCATTATTAATTTTATTAATATCACTAATTGCTTCTGCATTTACAGAATTTGCTAATTCATTTACTGCAATTAAATTTCTACCATAAACTTGGTTTATAGTATGATGATTTTTATAAATCAGTTTTCCTAAAACTGTTGCTACATTGCCTGTTCCAATAATTGTTACTTGCATATATTTGATTCGATGAAATTAAATTTTAAGCAAAAAGTTGCTATTCAATATTACAAAACTAAGTTCAAAGCCATTTCCCTTGTTTCAAATAAAAGTGCAGCAAAAAGTTTATTTAAACTTTTTTGTACACCTTATAGCGGAAAACCATTACGTAAAGAACCTGCATTTTTTAAAAAAGCAACTGTAATTACTGTTAATTATAAGGGCAATATTATTAGAGGTTGGAATTTTATACCTGCTAATTGTAATGGTAAAAAAATTTTAGTAGAACACGGTTTTGATAGTTGCTCTTATAAATCTGAAGCTATAATTACAAAGCTTTATTTAAGCGGATTCGAAGTTTTAGCTTTTGATACTTTAGGGCATGGAGTTAGTGATGGTAAAACGGTACATGCAAAACAATTTG
The DNA here is from genome assembly GCA_031417315.1 of Chitinophagaceae bacterium. Lineage (GTDB taxonomy): Bacteria > Bacteroidota > Bacteroidia > Chitinophagales > Chitinophagaceae > CAIVPM01. The sequence continues at coordinate 11,402 of JANOVK010000048.1, forward strand.
CAGAAATTATGATTTTAATTAATAAAGAGTTTAAAAATATTTATGCAATTGTTACACATTCTTTTAGTGGGTTGGCAGTTGCCTTAGCTGCAGAAGTTGGTTTAAAAAATATTGAAAAACTTGTATTAATTGCACCTGCAACTGAAACGTTTAGGGCTATTGATAATTTCTTTAAGTTTTTAGATATGCCCTTGTATTTAAAACCAGCATTACATAATGCTATAAAAGAAATGTCGGGAGAAGAAGTAGCTCATTTTTCTGTAACAAGAGCCATAAAAAATATTACTCAAAAAACTTTATGGGTACACGACACCAAAGATTTTATTTGTCCAATTGAAGATATTTTACCAACTCAAAATTTAAAATTATCAAATGTTGAATTCTATATCACCACTGGGTTAGGGCATAATACTATTTATAGAAATCCAAATGTTTTACAAAAAATAGCTTTTTTTTTAATGGATTAATTTGGTTAGGTTAAATTTAATTCTGGGTATTCAACCTTATCTAATATTTCTGCAAGATTTCTATTGTTTCTTGAGCTGTTTGCATTTTTAGAAACAGTATAAGCTGTCATTTCATTTTCATTAAAAGGTTTTATTAAATCTTTAATCTGTTCTGAAGTTAAATTTGGATCTATCCATTTTTGTTCATCAGATTTTGAAATTATTAATGGCATTCTTTTTTTAATGTTATGAATTTTTTCCATTAAAGAGTTAGCAGGTGTTGTAAGTATGCTAAAAGTATTTTTTATTTCTCCAGTAGTTTTATCTACCCAAGTTTCATAAATACAACCTAAAGAAAAAAGTTCATTATTTTTTAGTTGAATAAAATATGGATACTTTGATTTATTAGAATCTTGCCATTCAAAAAAGCCATTAATAGGCAATAAGCACCTTTTTTTTGCGATACTATTTTTAAAAGATGGTTTTTCAAAAACTGTTTCTCCTACTGCATTTAAAGTTTTTGTTTGAATTTGATTTGCAGATTCAATATCCTTAATCCAAAATGGTATCAATCCCCAATCAAATAAAAATATCCCATCTTTATTAATAATTGGTAAACTTGGATGAGAAAATCCACTAACAAAATAATAACTTGGCAAATCAATCTTTATACTTGCTTTATCGAGCCATGGAGGTAAAATTTCTTTATATCTATCCACCAATTTGTGGGTTTTAATTTCTATATAGGTAATGTTGAAACACATAATATTTGAATTAAATTTTCTTTCCTTTCCATTTACCACTTTTAATGTAGTAATAAGATGGAATAAGCATACTTCCCCAATAAATCCATTCGCTACACCAACCAATTGCAATATTTAAATTTAATTTTTCGAGTGTTATATAAACAAAAGCTGTGTATAAAGTAATTCCAAAAATTTCAATGATTAAATTAATTTTTGGTCTTCCAATACCAACCAAAGCATTTAGCCAAACAATAGAAATACTCATTAAAATTAATGCAGAAGAAACTATTCTTAATGTAGGAATAGCAGCTTCAATAAATTCATCTCCTTGCCCATAAATGCTTAAAAATGTTTTAGGAAAAACATTTAGAATTACACAAACAATAGCTGCAAACAAAAAAGATAGTTTCATTATTTTATTTACTAACTCAACAACCCTATGTTCTAAATCCTGACCAATAATATTGCTCACCATTGTAGTGGTTGTTGCAGCAAAAGCCCAAGTAATACAACCAAATAATCCAAAAACATTTCTCATGATATTTGAAATAGCTCCTGCTTGTGTGCCATGATGTTCAATTAAAATATAAAAAAATTCCCAAGCAATAATGCTTAATAAAAGTTGAACAATTAAAGGAGTACTTTGTTTTAATATTAATAAAGAGTTTTGTTTATTCCAATGACAATTTTTAAATAATTGAAACTGATTGCTAATTCCGTTTTTATGAACTACAATAAAAATAACAATTAATCCAATAGCTTCAGATAGTACTGATGCATAAGCTGCACCATTAAAACCAAGATTGGGTAAACCCAATTTTCCAAAAATAAAACCATAATCAAATACAATATTGGTAATGGTTTCAGCCAATGCACCATAAATTAATAAGTTAGTTTGATTAGTACCAACCAACAAAGCATTTCTCATTTGATAGAGATATAAAAATATTAATCCCCAAATTCTAATGTTTAAATAGCTAACAGCCATTTCTACATTTTCGCTGCTATGCAATGCCCATTTAAAAAATAGTGGAGCAATAAAAAGTGTTGAACCAATTCCAAAAATTGCAAATACTATCGCTAAGCTAATTCCTTGTGCAAATAAATTTCCTATATCATCAATTTTATTTTCACCAGCTCTACGTGCAATTAACATTTGCAATCCATTATTTAAACCAATTCCAATAACAGCAAAAATTAAATAATAAACTCCTGTAAAACCTGCAACAGAAAGCACTTGCTCGCTTAGATGTCCTAAAAAAATATTGTTAATTACATAGTTTAATTGAGGCACAAAAATGGCAGCAGCAATGGGTAGTGTAATAGAGAGAATTTGTTTATTATTAATTTGAACTCTGTAATCTTTTGTCATAAATCAATTCGCAAATTTAAAGTTTGTAAATTGAGTTATACATTTTACTAATAAAATATTCGAATTGTTAAAAACTACTTTTGCTTTTAATTAATATGCATTTATTTATAAAGTACATTAGCAAATTGATAAACTAATTATGGCATTAAGTTGGAATGAAATAAAAGATAGAGCATTAATTTTCTCAAAGGAATGGGCTGACACTTCAAATGAAGAAGCCGATGCAAAGCCTTTCTTAGTTGAGTTTTTTAATGTGTTTGGCATTAGCAGTAAAAGAGTTTCAACATTTGAGCATCGTATAAAAAAGTTAGATGAAAAAGACGGCTATATTGATTTGCTTTGGAAAGGAACTATTTTAATTGAAATGAAAAGCAGAGGCAAAAACCTTGACAAAGCCTACCAACAAGCCAAAGACTACACCCACGGACTAAAACAACACGAATTACCGAAATATATTCTCATTTCCGACTTTGAAAATTTTAGACTTTATGACCTTGAAAACTCCCTCTCTTTTGGAGA
>JANOVK010000049.1:0-3265 GCA_031417315.1 Chitinophagaceae bacterium
TATTAGAAAAGTCTGCAGCCACTATTTATGATTTGAAAGATTGAGTTTAGCCATTATATTTGCAACCCAATTAATTTGTATATTAGGAATTAATTGTAATTTTAGGCTGCGTAGCTCAACTGAATAGAGCATCTGACTACGAATCAGAAGGTTTTAGGTTTGAATCCTAACGCGGTCACTCTAATAGTTTCAAAACTATTCGTTAAGCTGTGAATCATTGATTTACAGCTTTTTTATTTTTGCTATTCTTCGCTTGTTTTCGTTTATCGTCGGGTTTTACTTCACAAATACGTCACAAAAATGTTTCACTTCACAAAAATTTTAAAAAATGAAAACATCAATGCAATTTGTGACCCGCGAAAATGCAAAAAGCACAAAAACTAATTGTATTCCAATTGTAGCAAGATTATTGCACAATGAAAAAAAAACTGAGAAGGTACTTCTTGTTTCTTTGAAAGAATCTGACTTGTATTTATGGAATAAAAGAATACAAAGAATTGAAAGAAAAGAATCCCACATTAACACTTATTTAAACAAAATTGAAGATAGGTTCAATTAAGTGGTCACAAGATTAGCAAACACAATTAATAAGTATGATAATTCGCAGTTGATAGAATTTATTTTTCCAAACACAAAAAATGATGATGAAGATATTTCTAAATTATTTGAAGATTATTTCTTGAATAAAGTTGCTCCTTCAAGTATATTAAAGAGTGGAACAAAAAGAAATTATCGAAAATCTATTAATCATTTTCAAAATTATTTAGCCAATAAAAACCTTTGCGAATTATCAATTAGCTCATTTAAAAAAAAGGAAGCTATTGATTTTAGAGATTATTTGATAATGGAGAATCCCATAAAAGGTCAAAAAATGAAAGCATATTCAGGTGCTGGAATTATTGTAAAAATTAAAAAAATATTCAACTATTTACTACCAAACATTATGACGCTCATTAATTCCACAGATAAAACATAACACAGTATAATCGAATTTGATTATTGCTTAGATTTGATGTAATAATCTCATTTAAAAATTATTTCGCTTTTTCAATTTCCATCATATAATTAGCTAAATTAATATCGGAATTTAGTTGTAATTTTTTCCTCAGTCTGTATCTACTAATTTCTACACCTCTAACTGAAATATTCATTAACTGTGCTATTTCTTTAGTACTTAAATTCATATTTAAATAAGCAGAAAGCTTTAATTCTGTAGAGGTAATATTTGGATGTTTTAATTTTAAGGCTGTTAAAAAATCATTATGTACTAGATTAAAATGTTTCGAAAAAGCTTCCCATTCTTTATCAACATTTTCATCATCAACAAGAGATTTAAGTAATTTTTTTATTTCAGCTGTTGCTTGTGGATTTCCGAATGATTTTATGATATTTGATAGGCCTGTTTTAATTGTTGAAATCAATTCTCCTTTTTTTACTAAATGCATAGCTGAAGAAGCTAACTCAGAATTTTTAAAGTCAATTTCTGACTTAAGTTTATCGTTAGTTAAAGCTATAAACTCCTTTTCATTTTTATTTAACTCTAGGTCGTGTATATATTGTATTTTTTTTTGTTCTTCAAAGTGCTTTTGTCTTTCTCTTTTGAATTTTTTTTGCTGCCATCTATATATTCTAAATATGGTAAAAATTAGTAAAAAGGAATACAATAATTTAAACCAAATATTTAGATACCAAGGGGGTAATACTATTAATGAATAACTTGTAACTTCAGATTCATTACCAAAATTGTTTCTAACTTTAACTTCGAAAGTATATTTTCCTTCACTTAAATTAGTATACTCTTTTATAGTCTGCTTTGTCCAATTACTCCAGTTATTATCAAACCCAATTAATTTATAACTGTATTCTAAACTATTTTCATATCCAAATACTTTGGCAGAATATTCAAAATGAACTGTTTTCCATCCATAATTCAATTCTTGTATTTCATTAAAATCTTTAGAATAACCTCCAAAGATGAGACTATCTTTATTACTACTTATTTTTACTCCTCTTATTTGTAGTTTAAGATTTGGAATAATTTCTTTATATTTTTTATAATTAAGATGATAAAACCCTTTTTCACCTCCTAAAATTATATTGTAGTTATTTATTGGATAAATAAACTCAAAACCACCTAAAAGTTTATTATCTAATTCAGGAATATAAATAATGTACGGTTCTTTACTTGTAAAATCAATAACTCCAAGTTTTTTTTCATGTATAAACCAAATATTACCAGATGCATCTTCTTTTAAATATCGTATACTTTTTTCGCCTATTAATTTTTTATAAAACTGTGAAGGTTTGAATAAATTTTTTTCTGAATCATATTCGTATATCCCTTTTTCTGTTGCAACAATTACTTCATTTTTTATTTTATAGATATAGTTATTAAGTTTTGATGGTAAACCATAATTATTTGAATAATAAATTTTGTTATAAACTCCATTGCTTTGTTTAACCATTTTATACAATCCATGATATGGATGAGATATCCAAATATTATCATCAGCATCAATAGCTAAAAAACGTGACGACTCAACGAAATCTTGAATTACACTTGTTGCTAAAAATTGATTGTTTTCAAATTTAAAAATCTTTACTCCTTTATAATTACCAGCAATTATTTCAGATGTTGGATATACTCCAGATGTCGGTATGAAATTCCAAAAACCTGGTAATGTAGAAATTTTTTTTGAAATAAAATCTTTTATTACAAAAGCACCCTCATGATGACCTATAAGAACTTGATTATTTATTTCGGTTAAACTCCAAGATTGTCCTTTAATAGTACTAATAGGCTGAAAGTCTCCTCTGCTAAAACTTAAATCATCTAATGAATGTAATTTTACAAAATAAACTCCATTTGATGTTCCTAAATAGAGGATATCGTTTTTTATTAAAGCTGCATAACCAGATGCGTCTTCATATAGTGGGTTAATTTGCTTAATAGCACTATTATATTTAATAAAATCTATTCCATTATCTAACCCTAGCCAAAGATTACTTTGATTATCAAAAAATACACTTAATATATTATTGTTTTGTAATCCCTCCTTTTTAGAAAAGCTTTGAATAATATTGCCGGTTTTATCAATAATAAACAGGCCCCCATTGCTTGTAGCCAAGGCAACCCAGTTATTATTTATTTTGGTAGCTGAGTAAATTCTTTGATTTTCAAATATTTTATTGTTAGAATTATTTAGTTTAATTATTTTATTAGATAGAAATAAAAAAACTCCATTTTTTAAAGTTGTTATTAAAG
>JANOVK010000050.1:0-6515 GCA_031417315.1 Chitinophagaceae bacterium
TGAAAACAGAAAAGAATATGCAAAATATTTCAATTATAAAAAACCTTCTTTAGTATTACTTGATAATAGAACTTACTCGCCAGGTAGCGTTTCTGTAGGTTTTGATCTGCAAGAAATAATAAATATGTTTAGGTTTAAACGAAATAGAAGTTTAGCTGCTATGCAAAAAAGATTAATACAACAAGAGCAAGATAAATATATCGACTATAGATTTAATAAGTCTTTCACTCGAAAACTTACAAAACTTCCTCAACTGCAATTGGATAGTTTTATGAACGAATATAGACCAGATTATGAATTTTTAAAAACTGTAAATGAAATTGAGTTTGGTTACTATATACAGAAATGCTTTGATGAATATAAAAAGAACAAACAGCAGAAAAAATATTTTTATAGAAAACCAGATTAAATAAAAATATTTACATTTTATTAACTTTATAAGCTATAAAATGTAACAAAAACTAGATAGTTTCGTAACCGCAAAAACTGTTTATGAAACATATTCGTTTAAAACCAATTACTTATTCTATAATCATTTCATCAATTTTTTTTGCAATAATCTATGTTCCCAAAAAATTAGATTCGAAAAGAGAATGTAATTATCAGCCATGTAATAAAAAACAAAAACCTACAGACGATTACATTTTTATGAATGCAGTAAATCGATTTATTGCAGCATTATAGTTCTATAAATATTTAAAAAAATCCTGCAGTTGCAGGATTTTTTTTTAACTTGTAACTTATCTTATCAATAAACGTATAACAATAATAAATTAATTAATAAAGCATACATGACAGAAAAGGAATACAATAATTGTGTAAATCTGTATGCCGATAATGTATTTAGATTTATTGTAAAAAATTTACGAAATCAAGAAGACTCTAAAGATGTAGTACAAACTGCATTTGAAAAATTATGGAAAAATAGAGATACAATTGAAACTGAAAAAAGTAAATCGTATCTATTTACTGTTGCCTATAATCAAATGATTGACCATATTAGAAAAAGCAAAAGAATAAATTATAAAGCAGAATTTAATGAAGATATAAAAATTGAGTTTCAACAACATAATGAACTACAAAAAACTTTAATGAAAGCAATTTATAAACTTAATGATATACAAAGAAGTTTGGTTTTACTTAAAGATTACGAAGGATATAATTATGCTGAAATTGGAACAATAACTGGATTAAATGAAAGTCAAGTAAAAGTTTATTTACACAGAGCAAGAATTCATTTAAAAAATTATTTAGTAAGTAAAGAAAATATAATATAACATGGAGTTTATTAATAGAAATAATTACGAAGAAATTTTAATTCTTTATATTGATGGAGAATTATCTGCAACTGAAATAGCAATGGTAGATTTATTTTTAAACAATAACTCAGATATTCAACAAGAATTTAAGAAACTTTTAGCTCTAAAATTACCCACAGAAAATATTTGCTTTGTTGATAAAAGCACACTTCTAAAATCGGAAAAAGCCATTAACTTAAATAATTACGAAGAAAAATTTTTACTGTATGTTGATGAAGAATTAAGCCAAACTGAAAAACAAAATATTGAACGTTTTGTTTTACAAAATCCAAGTTTACAAACAGCTTTTACAAATATTAATCATACAAAATTAGAAGCTGAATTAATTAAACATCCCAAAAAATCGGAATTGTATAAGCAAGAAAGAAAGCCTATTTTATTTTTATTACAACGAGTTGCAGTTGCAGCTGCTGTTTTTGGTTTTTTATTTTTTACTTGGAACATCATTTCTAATCAATCAAATTCTAATAAGAAGATTGTAAAATCTGAACAGAAAACTAACTTTAATTCAACTTTTCCTTTGCAAAAAAAGTTAGAAATTTCATCTAATAAATTCACCAAAAAATTAGTTTTCACCCGAAATAAAACTACTTTAAAACATACTTCTAAAAGTTTAAATGAATTAAATAAAATTCGTCCTAAACAGGATAATTTAATTGAAATAGTTGCTACAAATAAAAATCAACTACAAAAAACCCAAACAAAAATTCATGAGATTATTAGCGATTCAACGTCTTCAGTTTATACAAATCTAAATCCTGAAATTACAGTCAATTCAAATTCTCAAGTTTCAAACAATACTTCTGAATTTGAAAATATAACAGCAACAACTGTAAATTTTTCTCCAATATCTTATCAATCAGTTTCATTATCAAATAATATAGTTTATAAAAAATTAGAACTTGAAGATGAAAGCGAAAAGTCAGTGTTAATAGGCAATTCAGAATTTAATAAAACAAAAGTTGATGGATTATTAAAAAAAATTACCAGCCTTTTTAGTCGTAAAAAAATAATATTACCTGAAACTGAAAAAGCAACTTTAACTACTTTATAAGATTTAATACCTACAGAAAAAATAATATGAAAAAATTAATTATACTAGTAACTACAATATTTTTTTCGCCATTTCTATTTGCACAATCTGAAACGAGCGTAGATACAATTAAAGTTGGCAACTATATAATTCTTAAAAAAAGAGGAGGTGAGGACACCGACACAACTATGCCCAAAAAAGAAAAGAAAAATATTAACATCGATATTTCAATTGGATATAGTAGCAAGAAAAAAGCTAAATCGAACGTGAGTACAAATTGGTTCATTTTCGACTTAGGATTTACTAATATGAGAGATCAAACAAATTATACTACGGCTCAATCTGGCAGCTATTTTCAGATTTTAAAACCAGCAAATGGGCCAGTAACAGAAAATAGCACAAATCTTATAAATAACAAATCATCCAATTTTAATATGTGGTTTTTTATGCAAAAAATTAATATTAGCAAACACCAATTAAATTTAAAATATGGACTAGGTTTAGAGGGGTATAATTTTAGATATGAAAGAAGTTTAAGTTATAGAAAAGATCCTATGAATTTTGTGTTTAATGATTCGATTAATTTTTCGAAAAATAAATTATACGCTGGTTATTTAACTGTACCTTTTATGATAAATTTTACTGCAACACCAGATAAAAAGAAAGGATTTAGTATTAGTGCTGGGTTAAGTGCAGGTTATTTAATTAGCAGCAGAAATAAACAAATTAGTAACGAGCGTGGCAAACAAAAAATTATTGGAAACTTCGATTTAGAACCTTTTAGATTAGCAGCTATTGGAGAAATTGGTTTAGGCCCAGTGAGACTTTACGGTAGCTATAGTTTAAACACTTTGCATAAATCAAATACTGGTTTTCAACAATATCCTTATGCTTTAGGTATTAGGTTTAGTAATTGGTAAAAAAATATTTTTTTATTAAAAAAGCATTTAGAAATTCTAAATGCTTTTTTAATTATACTATCAAGCAATACATTTGCAATATGAACAAGTTGATAATTTTTATAGCAATTTTATTTTTTACTTCTTGTACAACTTTAGATGTATTCGAAAAATCAATTCCATTTCCAACTCATAGTTGGAAAAGTAATGATACTACAAAAGTTAATTTCGATATAACTGATACTTCAAGTTTCTATAATTTCTATTTGGTTTTACGACATCAAGAAAAATATCCATACAAAAATATTTGGCTATCCATTACTGTAAATGATCCTGATACGATTTCAAATTTTAAAAGAGAATTTATTTTGGCCGACAATAATAAATGGCTTGGTTCTACAACAGACGATATTACAGACCACAGAATAATTTTTAATCCACAACCCATTCGATTAAAAAAAGGTAGCTATAGCTTTACGTTACAACAAATAATGAGAGAAGACCCTTTGCCTTATATTTTAAGTGCAGGAATTCGTGTACAAAAAGTAATGCAATAATGCATTTTTTAAAAAAAAATAAACTTAACACAGTTACCATTACTTATTGGTTTTTGTTAATATATATTATTGCAGCATTGTTATGGTGGTTTATTGCTTTAACTAATCAAATAAATGCTATGGCCGATATGAGAATAGCTGAATTAAATAAAGATGAAATTAATTACACACAAAAAGTCGAACAAATTTTATCAATACAAAAAAGAAAAACTACACAATATATTGGCGAGGGAATTACATTTTTAGTTATCATATTAATTGGTGCAGTTTTTATTTATAGAGCTACTCGAAAACAAATAAAATTTGGGCAACAACAACAAAATTTTATGATGGCTGTAACACATGAACTTAAAACCCCTATTGCCATTACACAGCTTAATTTAGAAACAATTCAAAAAAGAAAACTAAATGAATTGCAACAATATAAACTTATTACAAATACTTTATTCGAAGTAAATAGATTAAATAATTTATGCAATAATATTTTATGGGCAGCACAATTAGAAGCAGGAAATTATTATACCAAAAACGAAGAGATTAATTTAAGCGACATTGTTTTGGGGTGTATTGAAGAATTTAAAACTAGATTTAGTAATAGAACAATAAATTTAAATTTTACTGATAATATTTATATTAATAGCGATGTTTTAATGATGCAAATACTAGTTAATAATTTATTAGAAAATGCAATTAAATATTCAGCAGAACACTCAATAATAAATATTGATTTAATAAAAGACGCCAATAAAATAAAACTGTTAGTAAAAGATAATGGAATTGGAATTTCTGACGAAGAGAAAATAAATATTTTTGAAAAATTTTATAGAAGTGGGAATGAGTTTACAAGAACAACAAAAGGAACTGGCTTGGGTTTATACTTATGCAATAAGATTGTAAAAAAACACAACGGAAAAATTGTGGTCTTAAATAATCATCCAACAGGAAGTATTTTTACTGTTACTTTAAATGCAATATGATTCAAAAAAAATCAAATATTTTATTGGTTGAAGATGAAGAACATTTACACGAAACCATTAAATTAAATTTAGAATTTGAAGGTTACGAAGTAACTTCTGCATTTACAGGTTTAGCTGCAACAAAAGCAATAAGCAATGAATATTTCGATTTAATTATTTTAGATATAATGTTGCCAGAAATAGATGGAATAAGCATTACAGAAAATGTACGATTACAAAATATTGAAACTCCCATTTTAATTTTAAGTGCGAAAAATACGAATGCTGAAAAAGTTTTAGGACTTAAAAAAGGAGCTGATGACTACTTAACTAAACCATTTAATTTAGAAGAATTATTAATTAGAGTTTTTAAACTTATCGAAAAAAATAATCGAATTTTATCACCTCATAAATCATTAAATAATTACAGATTTGGAAATAATATTATTGATTTTAAAGCACAAGAAGCAATAATCTTAAATCAAGAAAAAATTAGTTTAAGCAAAAAAGAGGTGATGCTTTTAAAGTTATTAATAGAAAATAAAGGAGACGTTGTAACAAGAGAAAAAATTTTGCAACAAGTTTGGGGTTATAATGTTTACCCTACAACAAGAACCATTGATAATTTTATTTTGAATTTTAGAAAATATTTTGAAATAGATACAAAATCTCCACAACATTTTCATTCGGCCCGAGGTGTGGGTTATAAATTTACTGATTAAGGTTTTTCTAATCACTAACAATTGTAAGCATTTAAAGTATTCTGTTTATTTTTACACCTTAATTAAGTATTATGGAAATCAATTTTGAAGAATTGTTTTTATCAAAAATTGATAAAGAAATAAAAATAGAACCAAAAGATTGGATGCCTGAAAAATACAAGCAAACTAATATCAGACAAATAAGTCAACATGCACACAGTGAAATTGTAGGAATGCTACCTGAAGGTGCTTGGATAACCAGAGCCCCATCTTTAAAAAGAAAAGCCATTCTTATTGCAAAGGTTCAAGATGAAGCTGGACATGGATTATACTTGTATTCTGCAGCTGAAACTTTAGGAATCAGCAGAGATGAAATGATTGATCAACTACATACTGGCAAAGCAAAATACTCTTCCATTTTCAATTATCCTTCTTTAAGTTGGGCAGATATGGGTGCTATTGGCTGGCTGGTTGATGGGGCTGCAATTTTAAATCAAGTGATGTTATGTAGAACCAGCTATGGACCATATGCAAGAGCAATGGTTAGAATTTGTAAAGAAGAAAGTTTTCATCAGCGTCAAGGTTTTGAAATTTTATTGACTTTATCTCGTGGAACAGAAGAACAAAAAGCAATGTGTCAAGATTCAATTAATCGCTGGTGGTGGCCTAGTTTAATGATGTTTGGCCCTCGTGATAGTGAAAGTACCAATAGCGATTTGAGCATAAAGTGGAAGATAAAAAGAAAAAGTAATGATGAGTTAAGACAACAATTTGTTGATATGTGTGTTCATCAAATTAAAGTGTTGAATATGACCTTACCCGACCCAGATTTAAAATGGAACGAAGAAAAAAAACATCACGATTTTGGTGAAATTAATTGGGATGAATTTTGGCAAGTGGTAAAAGGAAATGGACCATGTAATGCAGAAAGATTAAAAGCAAGAGTTGATGCTTGGGATAATGGTAAATGGGTGAGAGAGGCAGCTACTGCCCATGCTGAGAAGAAAAAGAATAGAAAAAACATTAAAGCAGCTTAATATGAACTTTATA
>JANOVK010000051.1:0-6715 GCA_031417315.1 Chitinophagaceae bacterium
GCTGGAAACCCTTAGGTAGTATGTATGATAAATATTATAATATTGGAAGATCAGGCTATCAAGCACAAGATTGGAATAAAGCTTTTGAATATTTTGATAAAACAGCTTACTTAGCAAAAATCATCATGAAAAAAGATTTAAAAAAGAATGGTGGTTCTTTAGATACATTGCCAATTTTAATGAGTGGATATTCTGCACAGAATGCACAGAAATTAAAAGAAGCTTTGCATTATTATTCTATAGCTGCAGATGCAAAATTTGGTGGTCCTAACGATGTAGAAATGTATAAATATATTTTAGTTGGTTATAGTGATTTAAAAGATAAAAACAAGTTTGAAAAATATTATGCACTAGCACAAAAAATATATCCTACAGAAAATTTCGAAGACTACAAATTTGATTTTATAAATAAAAATTACACCATAGATGAGAAAATTTCGGAATATCAAAATTTAGATTTACTAGGAAATATGACAGGTAAATCTTATTTAAATTATGGTGATTTATTTGTAACAGCAACAAAAGAAGAAAAAGAAGCATTAGAAAAAACACCAGAAAAATTAGTTCAATTACATTTAAAATCCAGAGATGCCTACAAGAAAGCTTTTACAAAATCTAACAATGTTTTAGCTGCATATAATGCAGGCATTTTATACTTTAATGATTATAGTGATTTAGATGACTCTTACAGAGAAAATGTAAGAACTATGCAAGAAATAAATACAAACAAACCCATTGAAAAAGACCCAAAGAAAAAAGCTACTGTTGATGCTAAAATTAAAGAGCAATTAGATCCCTTAAAAAAAGCAAATGCTGATATTGAAATAAAAATTTTAGAAAATGCAGATCAAGCAATAGAGTGGTTAGAAAAAGTATATACAACTTTAAAAGATAAAACTGATTTGCCAAAAACTGAAAAATCGAGCTTTAAAAATTCAGTTAAATTTTTGGGTACTCTTTTTGAATATAAAGCTGGAAAAGTTAAAGGCAAAGATTTAAAAGCCTATGATGCTTTTGATGCAAAAACTAAATTCTATTATGGAATTTTCGATAAATTATAATACAATAATTTTTTCTTGTTTATTACTTTCAAAAACAGCTTCAATAATTTTCATACAATTTAAACCATCTGTAGCAGTTATAGGTTCAATAGTATTATAGATTATAGATTGATACATTGCATCGAAAAAATGATAATAATTTCCATTAACAGATTTTATTTTTTCATCAATAAGTTTTTCGCCTTTTGAATATTTTAAAGTGCCATAATCTTCTTTATTTTCAGCAGCCCAATTGGTTAAATTTGGTTTTTTCCCTTCTCTTAATAATTGTTCTTGTTTATCACTTCTGTTTTTTATAAACGAACCATTTTTTCCATGTATTTGATATGCTGCAACTGTTTCGTGAATCATATAACTTGCTTTCAATCGTACTCGTAAATTATTATAATATAAAACAATTTCAAAATCATCATCAACTTTTGTTTTAGGTCTTATCATTCTAAGGTTTGCAAAAATTTTATTTGGCATACCAAACAAACACAAAGCCTGATCAATTAAATGTGGTCCTAAATCGTATACAATTCCTGCACCGGGCCCATGCGATTCTTTGTGTTGTTTTTTAGATAATTCTTTATTAAATTTTTCGAACCTAAATTCAACTTCATAAATATCTCCAAGTAAACCATCATCAATTATTTTTTTAACAGTTAAAAAATCACTGTCCCACCTTCTATTATGATATATAGCTAATTTTTTTTCTTGTTGCTCAGCTAAAAATTGTAACGCCGATGCTTCGCCTACACTAGTAGTAAAAGCTTTTTCAACAATTATATGTTTATCGTTCATTAAAGCTTCCTTGGCAAATTCGTAGTGCGATGAAGTTGGTGTATTTACAATTACTAAATCAATATCATCAGAAATTAATTCTTCAAATGAGTCGTAGCTTTTAAGATGGGGATAATCTTGTTGAATTAAATTACTACTCCTCTCCCATGCCCCAACCAAATCAAAACTACTATGAAGTTGTAAAAATGGAGCATGAAAATATCTTCCACTTGTACCATAGGAACATAATGCTGTTCTAATTTTTTCTTTCATCATTTATTTTTTTATACACCAAATATTCTCCTGCTAATAAATCAAATTCTTCGAAATTTCTAAATGAATATTGCAACCCAGAAAAAATATTTTCAAAACGACCTACTATAAAATCATTTTCAATTTTATATTTCATTTTTTCTTGTTTTGATAAATTTATAATGATGATGATTATTTCATCCTTAAATTTTCGAATAAAACTTAAAATTGAATTGGCGTGAACGGGCAAAATAAATGTTTCTCCATTAATAATTGCATTTGAAATGTGCAAATCTGAAAGTGCTTTAAAAAAAATTTCCAATTCGTTAATAGTTTTCCAATTTAAACAATCTTTATCAAAAAACAAAAGTCTTTTAGTATTAGGAATTTCTTGACCACTATAAATTAATGGAATTCCATTCCATGTAAAACATAGTACAGATAATGCTTTTGTCAATATTCCATATTTTTCAAATTCAGTTCCATTCCAACTATTTTCATCGTGATTCGATGTGAAAAATAGTTTTTTAGAATTATTATTATTAATTAAATACTGATTTAAAACAGTAACAACAGTATCTAATTCAACTTCTCCTCTTACATATTTTTCTATCTTATGCATCCATTGCCAAGTGTATGTTGAATTGAATATTTTAGCATATTCAACATCATCACATTCAGCCAACCAAAAAAGTGGTTTTAATTTATTACACTGTTGTATTGCATTTTTCCAAAATTTTTTTGGAACTAAATGTGCCATATCGCATCTAAATCCATCAATCTTAAATTCAGTAATCCAATATTTCATTGATGCAATCATTTCATCACACATTTCATCAACTTCAAAATTCAAATCAAAAACATCAACCCATCCATTTAATTCAATAAAATTTCCAGTCGAATCTTTTTTATACCAATTTGATTGTTTATTAATCCATTCATGATCGTGTCCAGTATGATTTGCAACCCAATCAATAATTACTTTTAACCCCAATTGATGTGCTCTATTAATTAAGTTTTTCAAATCATCAATACCACCAAATTCTGTATTTATTTTAGTATAAGAACTGCAGGCATAATAACTACCTAAACTTCCTTGTCTACCAATTTTACTTATGGGAGTAATTGGCATTAACCAAATTGTATTTACACCCATACTTTTAATTCTATCTAAATGATTTGAGAATGCATTAAAAGTTCCCTCGAGTGTATATTGTCTAATATTTACTTCATAAAGAATAATATTTTCTATCCAAGAATTTTCATTACAATTATAACCCATATTTTTTTTCAATTAAAAAAGCCCCAATTTTTTGGGGCTAACTTTTTATTTATATTTTCTATAATCAACAGAGTCTTTTACCTCGCCACAATCTAACATTTGTTTGGGTAAATATGGGTTTTCAATTTCAGCAACATTACTCAACCAATCTGCACCTTTATTATTAAAAGCCATTGGGCAGTGTTGCAAATAAATTACATCTTTATCATATTTTACAATTCTAACTAAATCGTAAATATCGCTAGTAATAATTTGAAACGATTTTCGCATATTTTCAATATTTGTCTCACCAATTAACCCTACTACTTCATCACTTAAATTTTTTGTAGTAAAAATTGCAGTATTTTTTAGAACAGAATCAATACTTAATAAATTTAGTTTTAAACTATCGGCAGCTAATTTTAATTCTGATGCAGCTTTTAAAATTATTGGAACATCTTCTTTAATAAATGTATTTTTTAATTGATAATATTTTTTCAATATCAACGAAAAACTAGTATTAAATTCTTCACTATTTACACTAACAATATTGTTTTGCTTTATAGGTTCTTTTGATTTTTCAACTTCACTAGAATTACAAGCTAAAAAAATTGGTAGCACAAAAAATAAGATTTTTTTCATAATATAATTTAAACAAAAATAAACAACTTAAATAAAAAAGAGAGGTTGAATTTTCAACCTCTCTTTTTCTCATTTTTTAAAAACTATTTCGAAAACTTCATAATTGCAGTTTCGCAACCATTTGCACAAATAGCTTTTATAGTATAATTACCTTTTGCTAATGTATTTACATTTATTGAAAAATTATTTTCACCTTTTTTAGCAAATCTATTTTCTTGTAATAACACTTTTCCAACTACATCAGTAATAACTAATTTAATATTTTCGTCTTTAACAGAATTAATTGTTAAGTTGAAACTATTTAAAACCGGATTAGGGTACAGATTTACAATTTCGAATTTATTAGTTTTATTTCCAGCTATAACAACAATATTTGATAAAGTAAATTTGCCATCTTTATCCACTTGTTTTAAACGATAATAGTTAGTGCTTGTTAAAGGTTTTGTATCTATAACAACATAACTGATTGTTGCATTTGAAACTCCATTTTCAGCCTTTGATGTAACAAAATTTATTTTAGTAAAATCTACACCATTTGCACTTCTTTGTAACTCAAATCCTACATTATTAACTTCAGTTAAAGTATTCCAAAATAATTTATTTTGTTCGCCAGCTTTTTCTCCATTAAAATTAATTAATGTAACAGGTACTGGACCAACAAATTCAAAAGCACCAGGGTCAGGAGTTGCATTACGAGGCAATTCTAAAATATCATCAGCAACATTATAATTGTTGCCAATATTATCACATTCAATAATTGATGGAAGATAATTTTCAGATACTGTACCAGTAAATTGAGGATCTTTATCTACAGAAAGAGAATCGTAAGCATTTGAATTTGCAGTTTTCCAATTCGTTAAAGTTGGGTAAGTGATTGTTCCAAATTGACCTACATTATTATTGGTTCCACCAGTACTATTTAAATACAGTACATTTTTATTAGAGCGAACATTAGAAGTATTTGTGTTTAAATGTATACATCGTTTAATGCCTGTACCAGAACGAGTAACTGAAATAATATTATTACTAAAATTTATTCCTGTTGCAAGTGTTGTTTGATAAAACCCATAAGCAGCACCAGTTGTAACAGCTGCATCATCTAACACAATTGTATTATGGTATATTAACATACTATCTGCTCCAGAATTATAAATTCCATAAGCAGGACCATTTCCATTTATATTATACACAACATTATTTATTACTTTATTTTCTAACCCTGTTTTTCCATCGGCATTAATAAAAACTCCATAGAAAATTGAGGTACCAGCTAAAAATCCATCAAACATATTATGAATTCTATTTTTTTCAACTAGTGCACCTAAACATCCTGCAATTAAATAAACCCCAGCACAAGTTCCACTATTTGCTCTTGCTGGTCTTGATATATTATTTTTACTAATCACTAATCCATTTGATTGATAACCTCCATATATAGAAAAGGTATAAAAATCTTTTACTACATTATTTAAAATTTTATTTCCAATATTCTGTGTAGTATTAGTAGTATTTCCATATAAATAAAATCCATAACTTCCACCTGATACAGAATTATAACTAAATGTATTTCCATTTCCATTATTGCCTGAAACGGCTATAGCAGTATTTGATCCATTTATAAGGATACCACAATAATTAGTAGATGTAGACGCCGCATTATTTAAAATATTACATCTTGTAATTAGGTTACTATCAGCTTGATTCATTAAAACAATTCCCCAACCAGAAAATGTACTTCCAGAAACATCCACAACAAAGCTATCTAATGTTACAAAATCTGCTCCATCTAATGTAATTGCAGTTCTATTAGTAGCATCTGGTGCTGTATATTCAATTTTAGCTCCATTACCATTAAAAATTATTCTATTAGATGATGATGTTCCAGAAATTTGAGGTATCGTAATTTTTTGAGAATATGGACCACTACCTGGTACAACATTAAATGTAACTGGCCCACCAATGCCACAATTAATATATCCTAAAGCATCTGCAAAGGTTTGAAAATTTGTTCCACTAGTTGCTACATTGCTATTGATTGTAAAAGTTCCAGAAATTGCAAGTGGCGTTGTTATCATTATTACAGTTGATTGTACTGCTGTTCCAGAATTACATTGTACTGAACTTCGATAATAGGTAGTAACAGATTGAGCAGTACTAAAAGATGTACTTGTTTGAGCTGAACTAATAGCTGTCCATCCACTTAATCCATTTGCAGAACTTTCCCATAAATAAGTTTGACCTAATCCTGTGCTATTTCCAGTGAGATTTAAAGTAAAATTAGTTCCTGGACAAACATTTAGTGAACTCGAAATTGCAACACCTGCAATTGGAGGATTTGTACAAGCAGCTACGTTCATTTTAAATGCACCAGGATCTGGAGTAATTGTTCTAGCATTTCCATTAATATCAGTAACTACTCCAACATTTGCTCCTATAGCATAAATATTTAAATCTGTAGGAATATAATTTGAAGGATTTATTGTATTGAATACAGGATCGATACTAACAGAAACTTGATCGTAAGCACTAGTATTTGCAGTTTTCCAATTTGTTAATGTTGTATAATTTATTAATCCAAATTGTCCTAAATGATTATTAGTACCACCAGTGCTATTTAAATAAAATACATTATTATTAGATTGTATTAAAGAAGTTGTAGTATTATAATGTATTCAATACAATAAATCCTTCAAATTATATTCCTACAGATTTAAATATTTATGCTATAGGAGCA
>JANOVK010000052.1:0-5532 GCA_031417315.1 Chitinophagaceae bacterium
CAAACAAAACAATAGTATAGCAATAGAATGGGAAGCAATTAAAGAAACAGAAATAAAAACTTATGATGTTGAGAAATCGGTAGATGGCAATAATTTTGGAATGATAACAATTCAAAGTCCACGCAATGATCAAAGCACCAATAAATATAGTGCTGTTGATAATAATCCAGTAGTTGGTACAAATTATTTTAGAATAAAGAGCAATCTACTAAATGGTTCAGTTCGATACAGCACTATTGCCAGAGTAAACATGAGTGATAAAACTGTAAGAAGTATTGTGGTATATCCAAATCCAGGCAGAGGTAATAGTATAGGATTAATGATGAACAATATGGAGGCAGGCAAATACACTGCAAGATTATTTAATTCTGCAGGCAAGGAAATATGGAGAGGAGTAATTACCCACAATGGCAGCAATGGAAGTATTACCATACAACTAAATAATATACTGCGAAGTGGTTCCTATAATTTACAATTAACCGATATGAAAGGCAATGGATTTACTGAAGGGTTAATGATGATTGATTAACTTATCAAACTATTTTTTATTTATAATTTAAACGACCTCTGTTACCGAGGTCGTTTTTGCTAATAAATGTTGAATATTATTTTATTGTTAAACATTTGTTTTCACAAAACTTTAGTGTATAAATTCATAAATAATTGTGACTTTTGCGTACTTAAATTTTGAGCAATTAAATAATTTAATATTGTCTCAATTTTAATCCACTCCTAAGAGTCATAATTATGAAAAATTTTTATTTACTAATTCTCCTATTCGTTTCAAGTATATCAATAATTAATGAAGCTACCGCTCAAACTAATAATTATTTTGGTACATCAGGCACAATAAATGGCAGTGTTTGGAGCACAAACCCTGCTGGGCCCTACACATCTGCACTTGTTACTACAGGTGGTGCAATTTTAAATTTTAATAATGCTTTTTCTGCAACTAGTGCAACAATTACACCACAACCAACTACTTGGAACTTTGGTGCAAATGTTAGTACTTGGTCAGCTGGTGGTACTATTGGTATAGCTTCTACTACTATTACATTTAATGTTTCTGCTGGTATTTTACAAGATTTTGGTGGGTCTCAAAGCTTTTCAACTTCAGCATCTGCTGCTTTTATTAAAACAGGATTGGGTGCTTTAGGAATGACGGGCAGTACTTTTGGTGGAGGCTTTACTTTAAATTCAGGTACATTTATTGCACGTGGTACAAGTGCTTTTGGCTCAGGTGCAGTAAATTTAAATGGAGGAACACTTGCAGCAAATGGAAATCGTTCAATTTCTAATCCAACAAGTATAACTGTTGGTGGAAATTTGCAATTTGGAGAAATACCAGCAAATGTTTCTCTTGCTTCAAATACAGCTACATTAACCTTTGCAGATGATATAGCATTAGGCAGTACCAATAGAATTTTTACTTTAGGAAATGCTGCAACACATAGCTTTAGTGGAATTATTTCTGGTTCTGCAAATCTCACTTTAGCAGCAAATTCAAATGGCGGTTCTGGCACTTTTGCATTAGCAACAAGTAATACTTATACAGGGAAAACAATATTAAGTGGTGGAATAGTTTCTGGCTCTGCAGTTGGAATATTTGGTACTAATCCTGGAAGTTTTACAGCAGATCAAATTACTTTTAATGGGGGTACTTTAAGATCGACGGCTGCAATTGATTTTAATAGTAATAGAGGAATTACTTTGGGTGCATCTGGAGGTACTTTTGACCCATCAAGTGGAACTATAACATTAACAAATGTGGTTATTGGATCTGGTAGTATTACAAAAATTGGAACTGATACTTTAAAATTTTCTGGCTTACATACTTACACTGGGGCAACAAATATTAATGGTGGATTTATTAAAACTACAATTGCTAATTCAATTCCATCTATGTCTGCCTTAGTTTTTGCTAATACTTCAGGAGTTGGATTTGATTTAAATTCAACTGCACAATCAATAGGCTCCATTTCTGGAGGAGGAGGCAATGGAGGCAATATTCTTATGAGTGCAAATCTTTCGGTAGGAAATGATAATTCATCAACAACATATACTGGTATAATAAGTAGCAATGGTAATTTTACTAAAGTGGGTAATGGAACTTTAACACTTGTTGGTGCTAATACTTATACAGGAACTACAACTGTTACTGGTGGCACTTTACAATTAAATAGATCTAGTGGCACAACAATACCAGTTACTCAAACTGTTAATGTAAATAATGGGGCAACATTGTTAATTAGCACAAGTCAATCATTAACCAATCTTACTCTTGATGCATGGGCATCATTAACAGTAAATGCACAACTTACAATCACTGGTACTTTAACAATAAATACTGGTGCAACAATTACTGGTACTAACGTTATTGCATATAGTGGTGGGGCACTTATATACAATGGTAGTGGAAATCTTACATCTGGTTTAGGTTGGCCAACTTCATCAGCTCCATCAAATGTTACCATAAATTCTGGTGCAACCATAACATTAAATTCAAATAAAACAACCACTACTACCTTAACTATAAATGGAACATTAAATACTTTAGCTTATTCTATAACTGGTACTGGAACAGTAAATATTAATGATAAATTAATTACTGAAAATTTAAATGGTTTAATTGGTACTGGTTCTACTTTCACTGGAGCTACACCAACTTTAGGTGCTACTTCAACAATTGAATATGCAGCAAGTTCAGGCACACAAGTTATTTCTACTACACCTTCTTATTTCAATTTAATACTTTCAAATGGTGGAACAAAAACAGCAGCAAGTGCTATTGCAATATCTGGGACATTAACAATTTCTGGTGCTACAATTTTTAATGCTGGTAATAGCTCAATTGGTGGTACTGGTACAAATATTACAATGACGGGCACTAGTAGATATATTACTTCTGCTACAGGTATTAGACCTGGAGCAACTGGAACTTATAACTTAGGTACAGGAACAACAATTGAATTTGCAAATAATAATACTACTTTACAAACTATAAGGTCGGCTCCAAATTATTATAATATTGATATTTCTGGCTCAAGTGTAGGCTCAACTTTAGTTTCAGGCATATCTATGCAAGCAGGATCTACTTTTAAAATTACCAATACAGGCACTTTTAAATTTACTAATGTAAATGGATTTGCAACGGCTAGTAATACTGCAATTAACATGACTAATAGTCCAACAATAAATTTACAATCAGGTTCAACAGTTGAATACAATGCAAGTTCAGGAACTCAAATTGTTGATACAAGAAGTGACTATTCTAATTTGAGTATAAAAAATGGTGGAACAAAAACAATGGCAGGTAATGTAACAGTGGCAGATACTTTATCAGTTGATGCTAGTTCTATTCTTGATATTTCTGGAAATTATATTACAACAAGTGGCGTATTAAAGAACTCAGGTACCATTAATTTAAATGGAGCATCAGCACAAACATTTCCAGGAGCGACAACTACAGTTTATAATGGTATTGCTGGGCAAATGTCAACACTAACAATAACAAATTCTAATCATGTTACTTTAAATAAAAATATAAATATTGCAGGTGCATTAACATTAACTACAGGAAATTTAGATGTAAATGGAAACACTTTAATTTTAAATGGAACAGTAACTAGAACCAGTGGTTCTGTTGTTGCTAATGGAACAAATTCTACAATAAATATCGGTGGACCATCAACAATTATTTCAAATTTATTTACATCAAATACTGTAAAAAATTTAGTGATAAATAGAACTGGAGGAATTTCATTGACAACAGATTTTTTGGTTACAGGAAATTACACTGCATCAAATGGCACTTTATCAATTGCTGGTAATTCATTAACCATTGCTGGATCAATTAGTGGAATGAATAGTACAAATAATTTTGCAGGTAGTAATACAAGTAAACTTATTTTAACTTCAACATCAAATATAGGTTCAATATTTTTAGATCAAACTACAAGTGCTGATGTTACCACTACTAACGGAACAAATGCATTACAAAATTTAATTGTTAGTGGAGTTGGAGGTTCAGTTTCTTTAGGAAATAAATTAAATTTATTTGATAGATTGAGTGTAAGTAATGGGACTTTAAATACAGGTAATTTTTTAGTATTGAGAAGTACTAGTTCTAACACAGCTTATGTTGACCAAGTAGGAGGAAACATAACAGGACAAGCAATTGTAGAAAGATACATACATAAACAACAAAGAGGTTGGAGAGCAATTACTGCTCCAATAACTTTTAATGGAATTATTAGTAGTAATAATGATAAAATAATAAATAATTGGCAAAGCAATTTTGGGTATGGTGGTAATTATGGAACAAGAATTTCTGGTCCTATTTCTGGCGGTGCAACTGGATTAGAAGATGCAACAACTGGCTCTAGTTTACAAACTTATAATAGCACTACTGGTGCATGGACAAAAGTAACAAACACTAATAATGAAACACAAAGTGGTAGTTCTGCAAATGCCGCTAACAAGGCATTTTATATGTTTGTTAGAGGCGATAAAACAGTTTTACCAAGTGGGCCAACTCCTAATTCCTTTGTATCCACTACAATTGCTGCAAAAGGTTTATTACAAACAGGCATACAAACTTTTAATTTTTCTGGTACTGCAAATAATTCGTGGTTAGTGGGTAATCCTTATGCTTGTCCAGTTGATATGAGTACTGTAACTTACAATAATATTGGAAATTTTGTATATGTATGGGATCTTAATTTAACTGGTTATAGTGCTAACACCACTGGCAACTATGCAATTTTTGATAGAAATTCTTGGAATAGTGCTCCCAATGTTGGAACAAGTACAAAATATTTTCAAAGCAGCCAAGCATTTTTTGTTAAACCAAATAATACTACTGCAAGTTTAGTATTTAACGAATCAAATAAATCAACATCAACAAATAATAATACTCAAATTACAGGATCTATAAATGGGTTAACCGATGTATTTAATTTCAAATTATTTAGTATTCAAACTGGTGGTGCAAAATTCGAAACAGATGGGGTAAGAGCAAAATATGCAACTGGTTATTGTGCATGTGTTGATGGAGATGATGCACCAAAATTTATGGGTTCAGGAATAGAGAATTTATCAATTTTAAGAAATGGTGTTGCATTATCAATTGAATCGAGACCTTATATTACTTATTACGATACTTTATTTTTAGAAATGGTAGGAATGAATATTGGTGGGAATTACGAGTTTCAAGCAAGCCCAATTGATTTTGATGCAAGTGTTGCAAATTGTAAATTAGTAGATCGTTTTTTAAATATTGAAACCCCAATTAGTTTAACTGCTGGTACAGCAATTGGCTTTAATATAACAGGTGTTGCAGGTAGTAATGCCAATAATCGATTCTATATCGTTTTCACAAGTGCAACAGCATTACCAACCAACAGTTTAAATGTTAAAGCTTACAAAAAGAACAGCAGTGTTGTAATAGATTGGGAAGCTGTAACCGAGAACAATGTTAAGATTTATGATGTTGAGAAATCAACCAATGGAACAAGCTTTGGACAATTATCA
>JANOVK010000053.1:0-9387 GCA_031417315.1 Chitinophagaceae bacterium
TAAAATAATTGCAATAATATTCATTACAAATCCTGTTTTTACCATTTGTTTTAACTGTAATTTTCCACTACCAAAAACAATTGCATTGGGTGGAGTACCCATGGGTAACATACTTGCAGCACTTGCACTTAAAGCCATTGGAATACCTAATATTAATGGACTAATGTGCAATGCATCTGAAATGCCTGCAATTACTGGTGCAAAAACAATTACCTGAGCTACATTACTCATAACTTCACTAATAAAAATTGAAATAATTACTATTAAAAGTATTAACCACAAAGTTCCCATATTTGAAAACTGAGCCAACCAAACACCAAGCATTTCAATTAACCCAGCTTTTTCTAATTGATTGGCTAATGTAATTCCTCCTCCAAACAAAATTAATATTCCCCAAGCCATTTTTGCTGTGTCTTTCCACTCTAAAAGTGTTTTAGATTTTCCATTTTTATCACTAGAAGGAATGATAAATAATAATAAAGCTCCAATCATAGCAATCATAGTATCATCAAGCTTAATTAATTTTTGTTGTGCATTAATTAAATCTTTTACGATCCATAAAAATGCTGTCATAATAAAAACTACAAGTACTTTTTTTTCAGGTGCTGATAGTTTTCCTAATAAATTAATTTCATTTTGAATAAGTCGTGCCGTATTTGCTGATGATTTAATATGATTGGGATATAAAAATTTTGTAGTTACAATATATAATGCAAACATTAATAAAATTGCTATTGGAGTACAAACCATCATCCAATCTGAAAATTGAATATTGTAATTGTATTTTTTATTTATAAATGCAGAAAATGCAACGTTGGGAGGTGTGCCAATAATGGTTGCAATTCCACCAAAATTTGCAGCATAAGCTATAGCTAACAAAATGCAAACACTCATATTAGAAATATTTCCATCTCCTTCATGATTTAATTCCATTACTTTAATTACAGATAATGCAATTGGAAACATCATCATTGTAGTGGCAGTATTACTTAACCACATACTTATAAACCCTGTAGATAAAATAAAACCCAAAATAATTCTGTTTCCACTAGTTCCTGTTTTTTTTACAATATTTAATGCAATGCGTTTATGCAAATCCCATTTTTCAATTGCAAGCCCAATTAAAAATCCACCCATAAATAAAAAAATAACTGAGTTTGCATAAGGTGCAGCAGTTTCTTCCATTGATGCAACTTTAAATAATGGAAATAAAACTATGGGAAATAATGCTACAACTGGCATAGGTAAAGCTTCTGAAACCCACAGCACAATCATTAAAACAGCAATTGCTAATACTTTTGATGCAGTAACATCCACAGATAATGGATTAGCAAATAAAAAGAATAGAAATAAAAATATGCCAATTATAAAACCAATATTATTCTTGATAACTTGTGTCATTAAATATAAATGAATAGGAAAATATCATCAAATATAAATGACTGAAATTGCACTAAAAAATTGGCTACAAAGTATTATTCATTTTGAAGCCAATTGAACAATTGATTAAGTTGTAAATGTGTATTATAAAATAGAAGTTCTCTTGCCCCACCAATCTCAATTTTTAGAAGCACAAAAATATTAATTACAACTTTAAATAATGCAAGTTTAGAATCTCAAATACTTTAAAATGCTTATAAGATATTGTTCTTAAAAATTAATAAAATTCCATTTACAGATTTATGAGATTAGCTTTTATCAATTCCCAACTTTGTAGGTAAAAAAGAAGAATCTAATGAGGGTCATTTAGAAATAGTGCAAAACAGTTGGGTGTAAGAATGGAGATAATCAGAAAAAATAATTTCTAAGCATCCATACTTATAGTAAGCAGAAAAAAACTTTCTAATATTGCAACAATGCTATGACTAATATTGGATTGTAATGCAACCATTTGACCTTTATCTAACAAGCTCGAATGCAAATCGGTTTTAAAATTTATTTCTCCTTCCAAAACCTGAATAATAATATTTCTATTTGCTAAATGTGCTTTTAATTCAGCATTTTCCTTCATACCCATTAATACAATTGTTGAAAATTTAGATTTAAAAATGGTAATTGCATTTTGGTCATTTTCATCCCAAGTAATTTCTTGCTTTATTTTTTTAATAAATTTACTTAAATCTATTTCAACTAAAGGAGCATTTAATATTCGTTTACCTTCTGGTCGTAATAATGTTGATTCATTGTCTGTATTTTTATTCAAATTTATAATTTTAGCTAATTCGGGGTGTGTGTTTAATTTAGCAATCAATTCATTAACTTCTGTATCTGCAGAAATTCCATAGCCATTTACCAATAAGCCCTTAACATTATTTTTTAATGATGAAATTGCGTATAGTATTGACTGATCTTCTGGGTTAGTATCTCCTTCAAACCTAAATACTTTATCAATTTCAAATTCATTTGGCAAAAATTTTAATGAATTTGAATTACAAACAATACACTGTTCATAAATATTAAAATCAAGAGTATATCCTTCTATTTTTAAGCCATTAATTGTTTCAGATAATGTGCCATAACTTTCTTTCATAAAAAGTAATTTATATATTCAACATTATAATTGCTAGGTAAAAAAAAATAAATTAATCATCACTAAATTTCACAAAAATAGAATCGATAGTTGTTTTCAATTTATCTGTTGCTCCTACTAAAGCCAAATCATAAGTGCTCGATTTATGCGAAACAACAATAGGTTGAATGGTTTTAAGCTGTGCTTCTAACAAGCATTTTTTATCAGTTTTGCCATCTTTGTTACCATTATGATCGGAAAAATGAACTTCAATTTTTGTAATCTGTTCTTGAAATCTTAGTAAATCTTCAACTAATACTTCTTTTATATTTTTTCCGAATGATTTTTGAAGACTTAAATTTTTATCTGTATTAATTTCAATTGTCATAATAATTAATTTATTTAAAATTAGTCTGAAGAAGTTTTTTTAACTTATACAAATACATAAAAGTTTTACATAAATCACTTATTAGAATTCATTATTAATTATGGATTGTTTTAGCTCCTATTAAATATTACACCTAATTCCTATTTTCTGTGTTGATATTTTAATGATTATTTTTCAATTCAACTAAAAAATAAAATTAACCTACTTACTTTCGTTTTACTTTCAAATACATAATAAAAGATGAACAATCCTTTACAATATTTTGCTACAATAAAAGCTTTTGTTTTTGATGTTGATGGTGTATTAACAAATGGAAATCTCATTATTCTTCCAGGTGGAGTTATGGCAAGAACCATGAATGTAAAAGATGGTTTTGCTTTACAATTAGCGATTAAAAAAGGATATAAAGTAGCCATAATTTCTGGAGGCAATTCAATAGAAGTAGCACAAAGAGTAAAACTACTAGGTATTGAAGATGTTTATATGAATGTACTAAACAAAGTTGAAGCATTTGATAATTTTATAAATAAGCACCAACTAAATAAAAATGAAATTTTATTTATGGGTGATGATATGCCTGATATTGATGTGATGGTTGAAGTTGGATTACCATGTTGCCCAGCAGATGCTGTTGATGAAATAAAAAGTATTAGTAAATATATTTCTCATTTAAATGGAGGTTGTGGTTGTGCAAGAGATGTGATAGAAAAAACATTAAAATTGGCAAATTGTTGGCAGCCAATAGATGGTGTTACAAGTAGGTAGTTATTTTAATCTTCAATTTCACTTTAATATTTTTCGATTCCCTACATTTGCCGCCCATTATGAATTCGATTGAAGAGTTTTACCCATTATTAAGCGAGCCAAAGAAAATTGTAATTACCACACATCAAAAACCAGATGGTGATGCAATGGGTTCTTCTTTGGGTTTATTTCATTTTCTAAAAAATAACGGCCATACTGTATCAGTTATTTCTCCAACCAATTGGGCTAGTTTTTTAAATTGGATGCCAGGCATAAATGAAGTGATAGATTTTGAAATGTACCAACATAAAACAAAAGAAAAAATTGCAGATGCTGAAATAATTTTTTGTTTAGATTTTAATACACTATCTCGTATTAAACATCTTGAGCCATGTATTACTCAATCAGTTTGTATAAAAGTTTTAATCGATCATCATCAACAACCACAAACTGAAGCTTTCAATTTTGGTATAAGCAATACTCAAAAAAGTAGTACTTGCGAAATGGTTTACGATTTCATTATTAATTCTACATTAAAAAATAAAGTTGATGTAGAAATTGCTGCTTGTTTGTATACTGGAGTTATGACAGATACTGGATCTTTTCGATTTCCATCAACAACAGCATCTGTACATAGAATGGTTGCACATTTTTTAGATTTGGGTTTGAAATCTTCTATTATTCACGAAAATATTTACGATAATTTTTTAGAAAATCGTTTACGATTTATTGGAAATGCATTACTGAATAGAATGGAAGTTTTTTACGAATTTAACACAGCAGTAATGTGTATTCCAAAATCTGATATTAAAAAATTTGATATTAAAACTGGAGATACCGAAGGCTTAGTTAATTATATGCAAAGTATTACTGGCATTAAGTTAGCAGCAATTGTTATTGATAGAGAAGAAGAGAGAAAATGGAGCTTTAGAAGTAAAGGCGGATTTGATGTAAATGAATTTGCACGTACCCATTTTGAAGGTGGAGGTCATGCTGCTGCTGCTGGTGGAAGAAGCATTGAACCACTTGAATTAACCTATAAACATTTTTTAACTGTTATAAAACAATATGAAACAGAACTTAACACAAATTAAATTAGTTGTAGCTTTTTTAGCTTCAATTTTTATTTTATCTTCTTGCAATAGCAAGTACGAAAAAACTGCATCGGGTCTTGCCTTTAAAATTAATCATGGAAAAGGCAAAGAAAAAATAAAACAAGGCCAAGTTGTAAAGTTTTATATAGAATATAAATTACAAGGAAAGGATACCATTTTAAACAGCAACTTCGGAAAAATGCCAGGTTATATGCCTGTTGATACAGCTCGTTTACCTAAGCACAACTTTACAGAAATTATTACCAAATTGGCAGTGGGTGATAAAGTAGATTTTGTAATGAATGTGGATAGTTTAAAAAATATGGGAATGATTTCTGGCTATGATAATGTATTTAAAAAAGGTGGTTTAATAAATGGTAAAGTTGAAATTTTAAAAGTATTTGTAAGTGATTCTTTAACTCAACCAGATTATCAAGCTGAAACAAAAAAAGAAGAAGCTCGTCAAAACATTGCTATGCAAAAAGAAATGAAAGAAAATGAAGCAAAAAATAAAATACTAACCGAAAAACAAACAAAAGAATTAAAAGAATACGCTGCTAAAAATAAAATAAAATATATAGTTTCTCCATTAGGCGTTTTAGTTGAAGTACAAAACGAAGGTGTAGGTATTAAAGCAGATAATGGAAAACATGTTAAATTAATGTATAAAGGATATTTAATGAATGGACAAGTATTTGATGCTAACATGGGTGCAGATGCAAAACATACTGAACCAATTGATGTTGCTGTGGGCATGCATAATACAATTCCAGGATTTGAAGATGCAATGAAATATTTTGGTAAAGGCGGAAAAGGCAGATTATTAATTCCATCAACTTTAGGTTATGGTGAAAGAGAATCTCCATTGTTACCAGCTAATTCAAATTTAATTTTCGATATAGAAATAAAAGATGTAATTGTTGAAACACCCAAACAACAAGTGGACTCATCAAAAACAAAAAAATAATTTATAAAAAGCTCCGCAATTGCGGAGTTTTTTATTTCTGATTAATTTTTATTTACATTTTTATAAACTTCATTGTTTAAAAAATTATTAATAATATAGAATATTAATTAACATCAATTGTAGATTATTTACAAGCTAAAGCCATTACAAAACCTTACTTTTGCAGCCAAATAAAAAAAAGTTGTTGAACTAAAATATAATAATTTTTTATATTAAAAACCTCATTCAACAATTAATAAAAAAGAAATAATGAACATAAGGAACATTGCTATTATTGCCCACGTTGATCATGGAAAAACAACATTAGTTGATAGAATTTTGCATACGACCAAGGTATTTAGAGACAACCAAACAACTGGTGAATTAATTATGGATAGTAATGATCTTGAAAAAGAAAGAGGCATTACTATTTTTTCTAAAAATGCTGCAGTAACTTATAAAGACACAAAAATAAATGTAATTGATACACCGGGTCACGCCGATTTTGGTGGAGAAGTTGAACGTGTTTTAAAAATGGCAGATGGTGTAGTTTTATTGGTAGATGCATTTGAGGGTCCAATGCCTCAAACACGATTTGTTTTGCAAAAAGCATTACAATTAAATTTACGTCCTATTGTTGTTATCAATAAAGTTGATAAACCAAATTGCAGACCAGATGAAGTTCATGATGCTGTATTCGAATTATTTTTTAATCTAGATGCAACTGAAGAACAATTAGATTTTCCAACATTTTATGGTAGTGGAAAAAATGGATGGTTTAACATTACAAACGACCAATGCGAAGATATTACCCCTTTAATGGATGGAATTATTAAGTATGTACCTGAACCAAAAATTGGTGAAGGAACTTTACAATTACAAATTACTTCGTTAGATTATTCTTCTTTTTTAGGTAGAATAGCAATAGGTAAAGTAACACGTGGAAGCATTAAAGAAAGCCAACCAATTGCACTAGTACAAGCAGATGGAACAATTAAAAAAAGCAGAGTAAAAGAATTATATGTTTTTGAGGGAATGGGAAAACGTAAAGTAAACGAAGTCTTATCTGGTGATTTATGTGCAGTAGTTGGATTAGAGGATTTTGGAATTGGTGATACAATTTGCGATGCCGAAAATCCTGAAGCATTGGCTATTATTAGTGTTGATGAGCCTACTATGAGTATGACATTTAGCATTAATAATTCTCCATTTTTTGGAAAAGATGGAAAATTTGTTACTAGTCGTCACTTACGTGATAGATTAATGAAAGAAACTGAGAAAAATTTAGCTTTAAGAGTAGAAGATACAGACAGTGCAGATAGTTTTTTAGTTTTTGGTAGAGGCATTTTACATTTAGGTGTTTTAGTAGAAACTATGAGAAGAGAAGGTTATGAATTAACAGTAGGAAATCCTCAGGTTTTAGTTAAAGAAATTAATGGGAAAAAACACGAACCTTATGAAGTTTTAGTCGTAGATGTACCTGCAGAATTTAGTGGAAAAGTTATTGATTTGGTTACTCAACGTAAAGGAGAAATGTTGGTTATGGAAAGTAAAGGAGAAATGCAACATTTAGAATTTGATATTCCATCTCGTGGTTTAATTGGCTTAAGAAGTCAAATGCTTACTGGCACAGCAGGAGAAGCAGTTATGGCACATCGTTTTGCAGAATATAAACCTTGGAAGGGTGCAATACCTGGAAGAAGTAATGGTGTATTAATTGCTAAATTTGGTGGAACTACAACAGCATATTCAATTGATAAATTACAAGATAGAGGAAGTTTTTTTGTAGACCCAAGAGAAGAAGTTTACTCAGGTCAAATAATTGCAGAACATATTAAACCAGGAGATCTTAATGTAAATGCAGTTGAAGAAAAAAAATTAACCAATCACCGTGCAAGTGGGAGTGATGATAGTGTAAGAATTACACCAAAAATGCAATTTACATTAGAAGAGTGTATGGAATATATTCAACAAGATGAATGTATTGAAGTTACTCCAAAAAATATTCGTATGCGAAAAGTAGTTTTAAACGAAGACGATAGAAAAAAAGCAGGTAAACAAATGGCTGAAGCAGCAGTTTAATTTTTTAATATAATAACAAAAAATCTCGTCTTAAATTTGACGAGATTTTTTTTGTTCAAATTAAATTAATAGCATGAAAATTTTAATTCAATTTTTTTTTGTAATTATTTTTCTTAACAGTTGTTCAACCAAAGAAAATAAACTTGATAAACAAAGTTATCAAGAGCAAAAAGAAAGTTTATTAGATAAAGAGAAAAGACTTCCAAAAGAATTTTTAAAAGTTGATGGCAGATATAGAAGAAATTTTTGGGGAAATTTGGTTTATTTGGGTCATATTGAAAACACAGCTACAATTTGCAGCTACAAAGAAGTTAGAGTAAAACTTTTATATTTTAATAAAGGAGTGCAAGTAACAAATCATGAAGAACTTTTAACAGAAACAATTGCACCACGAAATTTAATTAACTTCAAAGCTAAATACAATACACCAAAAGGAACTGATAGTATTTTTGCATACATAATGAGTGCAACATCATTAGGAGATAAATAAAAATGGGTCCCATAGTTTAATGGATAGAATAGAAGTTTCCTAAACTTTTGATGCAGGTTCGATTCCTGCTGGGACTACCAATTAATAATTAAATTGAATTTTATTTGTTACCAAATTTTTTCAGTAATTAACAAATAATCCAACACCAAAACCCATATCACTATCGTAGTGGGTGCGAATGCCAATATTTTTGCCAAGTATATATTTTAGATCTATCATATATTCTTTGTCGGTGTTATACATTAAACTTGCTCTTACTCGTTTTGAAATTGGAATGTCTTTACGTTCTAATTGCAGCCTTACAATTCCATCGCTGAATATTTCTGTTTGTAACATAACCAACATTGGTAGGGTGTAGTTTACTCCAATACTCAAAACTGCTCTGTTGTCTTTGGTATTGTTTTGCCCAAATAGATTTTTTTCTTGTTTGTCTATTCCCATTTTTCTATAACGCCAATCAAAACCAACAAATGGCATTAGCCATTGCATTTTGCCAATGTATCTGCCAATATGAGTTTCAGTTTCATAGCCGTGCATATCGTGATAACCTAAACGCCACTCTGTGCCAATGCTCCAACGTGTGCTTTGGTACATTGCTTCTCCATCGTTTCCATTGGAGGCAAAATCGTTTTCTGCCATAAAATGAAATCTTCTATCATCTGCAAACAATTTTCGTTTTGCCAATTTGGGATTTGTGATTAATGGATTTGGTGCTTGGTTTTGATAAGAGAATACTCTGCCCATTCCACTCATCATATGGTATAAAATGTGGCAATGAAAAAACCAATCGCCCTCTACGTTTGCATTGAATTCTAAGGTGTCGGTTTCCATTGGCATAATGTCCACAATGTTTTTTAGTGGGGCGTTTTCGCCTTGTCCGTTTAGTAAACGAAAATCATGTCCGTGCAAGTGCATTGGATGCCTCATCATTGAACCATTGAAAATTACCATTCGTACATTTTCGCCTTTTTTTATATGAATAGATATGTGTGGAGTTTAAACAATAAAGTAGTTAGCGAAACCGATAAAATTCTAATAAAAAAAGGCGAAAATGTACGAATGGTAATTTTCAATGGTTCAATGATGAGGCATCCAATGCACTTGCACGGACATGATTTTCGTTTACTAAACGGA
>JANOVK010000054.1:0-23337 GCA_031417315.1 Chitinophagaceae bacterium
ATAAGCAACACCACCACCTGGAACAATACCTTCTTCAACTGCAGCACGAGTAGCATGTAATGCATCATCTACTCTATCTTTCTTTTCTTTCATTTCAACTTCTGTAGCAGCACCAACATAAAGAACTGCAACACCACCAGCTAATTTAGCTAAACGTTCTTGAAGTTTTTCTTTATCGTAATCAGAAGTAGTATTTTCTACCTGTGCTTTAATTTGATTAACACGACCTAAAATATCTTTCTTAGTTCCTTTTCCACCAACAATAGTTGTATTGTCTTTGTCAATTGTAATAGAAGCACATTGACCTAAGAAAGTTAAATCTGCAGCTTCTAATTTATGACCTAATTCTTCACTGATTACTGTACCAGCAGTCAAGATGGCAATATCAGTTAACATTTCTTTTCTTCTATCTCCAAATCCTGGAGCTTTTACTGCTGCTACTTTAATTGTACCACGTAATTTGTTTACAACCAAAGTTGCTAATGCTTCTCCCTCTAAATCTTCAGCAATAATTACTAATGGACGACCACTTTGTGCAACTTTTTCAAGAATGCTTAAAATATCTTTCATTGCAGAAATTTTCTTATCATATATTAATATATAAGGATTTTGCAATTCAGCTTGCATTTTTTCGCTGTTAGTTACAAAGTATGGAGAAATATATCCTCTATCAAATTGCATACCTTCAACTATATCTACAGTTGTATCAGTTCCCTTTGCTTCTTCAACAGTAATTACACCTTCTTTTCCAACTTTTATAAAAGCTTCTGCAATTAATTTACCAATTGTTTCGTCGTTGTTTGCAGAAATTGTTGCAACTTGTTGAATCTTTTTAATGTCGTTACCAACTGTTTGAGATTGACTTCTTAAATTTTCAACAACTAATGAAACTGCTTTATCAATGCCTCTTTTTAAATCCATTGGATTAGCACCAGCAGCAACCATTTTCAATCCCTCACTAATAATTGATTGAGCTAAAACTGTTGCAGTTGTAGTACCATCACCAGCAATATCAGCTGTTTTAGATGCAACTTCTTTAACCATTTGTGCACCCATATTTTCAATAGGATCTTCTAATTCTATTTCTTTTGCTACAGTAACACCATCTTTAGTTACTTGTGGTGCACCAAATTTTTTATCAATTACTACATTTCGACCCTTAGGACCCAATGTAACTTTTACAGCGTTTGCTAAAGTATCAACGCCTTTTTTCATTTTGTTTCTTGCTTCGATATCGAAGAATATTTGTTTTGCCATTACTTAAGTAATTTTAAATTTTAAATTTTGAATTTTGAAAATGTAATCCGGAGTATGCAAACCATTTTCATATTTGCACATTTACACATTAGCTAATTAAACAATAGCCAAAATATCACTTTCTCTCATAATTAAAAGATCTTGTCCTTCAATTTGAATTTCAGTTCCAGCATATTTGCCATATAAAACTGAGTCGCCATTTTTAACTGTCATCGGCTCATCTTTTTTTCCGGTACCAGCAGCAATTACAACACCACGTTGTGGTTTTTCTTTTGCAGTATCAGGAATAATAATTCCACCAGCAGATTTTTCTTCAGCAGCTGCAGGTTTTACAATCACTCTATCGTGTAGAGGTGTAACGTTTAGCTTTTTTGTAGCCATTGTTATTTAATTTTTAATGATTAATAAATTTATATAACCCACAACAACAAGTATTTTGCCAAGAGAACTTTAAAGTCAATTTTTCAGTTATTGGCAGTTTTGTGTTTGCAATTTTGCAACCTTGTCAGTAAGGGCTGCAAATGTGTGGCATTTTACTGAGATTGATTTATTATTATTTATTTGCAACATTTCATAAATTCTATTTTAAATTTAAAATTTTAAACAAATAATAAATTAAATTAACATTAAATAATACAGTACAATTAATTTTTAATTATAAAATATGTTTATAAAAAAGTATAAATTTTTGTTGTTATTTCCGATTTCTGTCACATATTTGCCTATTAACACATTTTAACAAAACTTTAAAAAAAACGCACATGAGAAAATTAGTCACACTGATGGCTGCTTTCGCTTTATTCATTGGTGGAGTAGCTGCTCAAACCCGTACCATAACTGGTAAGGTTACAGACGATAAAGGGAATGGAATTCCTGGAGTTTCTGTATCTGTAAAAGGTAGCTCAGCTGGAGCTATTTCTGATGCAACTGGTAATTACAGTTTATCAGTTCCTCAAAATGCTAAAACTTTAGTTTTTAGCTCTGTTAATTTCTCAAATAGAGAACATAACCTTGGTTCTTCAAATTCCCTTTCAGTTTCTCTTTCATCAAAAGATGAAAGTTTAACAGAAGTAGTGGTAACTTCTTTTGGAATTAAAAGAGATAAGAAAACTTTAGGTTATTCTACTCCAACAATTTCTGGAGAAGATTTAACTCAGGTTAGAAATACAAATATTTCTAACTCTTTAGTGGGTAAAGTTGCTGGTGTGCAAACACAAGGAGTTGGTGGAAGCTTTACTGGTTCATCAATTTTAATTAGAGGTTATACATCTGTAACTGGCTCTAGTGCTCCTTTATATGTAATTGATGGTGTACCTATTGATAATGGTGGTGGTGGTGTTGCTCTACAAAATGGAACAACTTCATCAAATAGAGCTGTTGATATTAATCCTGATGATGTAGAAAATATGACAGTTCTTAAAGGTGCTGCAGCTACTTCACTTTATGGAAGTAGAGGTGCTGCTGGTGTAATTTTAATTACTACTAAAAAAGGAAAACGTAAATCTAAAAATAGCATCGAAATAAATTCTTCGTTTAATATTGTTGCAATAAATAGATTACCAGAATTCCAAAACGAATATTCTCAAGGTAATGGTGGAAATTACATAAACAATAATACACAATCTTGGGGAGCAAGAATTGTTGGGCAAACTGTTACCAATTGGTTTGGTAATCCTGAAGTTTTACAAGCGAGACCAGACAATGTTAGAGACTTCTTCCAAAATGGAACTAATTTACAAAACTCAGTAAGTTTTGGTGGCGGTAGCGATAAAACTTCGTACAGAGTTTCATATAATAATACTAGAGAATCTTATGTAGTTAGAAATAATGAATTAAGTAAAAATGTGTTGTCGTTTAATTTAAATTCAGATGTTTCAGATAAATTAAGTGTAACAACTTATGTAAGTTTATCAAATACTGTTTCTCGCCGTACGCAACAAGGAAATCAATTATCAAATCCAGTTTTTAGATCTTGGTTTACGCCTAGAACCTATGACTTAACAAAAAGCCCTTATTACACCTCTACTGGTGCCCAAGCTTATTTTGCTGGAGAAGATAATCCTTATTGGGCAACTGAAAACGTAAGATATAATGATGAAGTAAGTAGATTTTTAGGTAATGTTGGATTTAATTATAAATTTAATAGTTGGTTAAATGCTGATTTAAAAGTTGGTGGAGATATTCAAACTTTTAGAGCACATGGATATGATGAAATTGGAGCAAGAGGTGGAGGAAATACAAGTGCTGGTGGAACTGGTGGTATTTTAGATGCAAAAAATAATGTAAGAAATATCAACACTTATTTCACCTTAAATGCTCAGAAAAAATATGGCAAATTCACAATCTCTGGAACATTAGGAAATGAAGTTTTCGACAACTTTTCTAATAACTTCCAAGTTAGAAATACTGGTTTAGCTATTAGAGGATTTGATCATATATCCAATGCAACAGTATCTAATACCCCAACAATTAGTACTTCTCAAACAAGAACTTTAGGTGTTTTTGGTGATTTAGTTATTGATTACAACAGATGGTTATCTTTTAATGTTAAAGCAAGAAACGATTGGTCATCTACTTTACCTGAAGGAAATAGATCCATTTTTTACCCAGCAACTGCTTTAAGTGCTGTTATGACAGATGCTATTCCAACTTTAAAAAGTAAAATTTTAAACTCTTGGAAAATGCGTGCTAATTATGGTATGGTTGGTAGAGCTGCCCCAGCTTATGCTACAGATAATTATGCATTACCAGGTGGTGCTGCAGATGGATTTGGACCATCAATTCTATATCCAATGAATGGTTTTACAGGTTACACAATTAGTAATTCTGCTGGCAATGTAAAGTTAAAACCAGAGTTTACAACAGAATGGGAAATTGGAACTGATTTATCTTTTTGGAATAATAGAATTACCTTAGAATTAAATTATTATGAAAGAAAATTAACTGAGGGTTTATTTAACGTACCATCATCAGCAGCTTCTGGAGTGACAGCTGTATTTTCTAATGCAGGCGAAATGGAAACAAAAGGTATAGAAATTAGTTTAGGAATTACACCAATACAAACAAAGAATTTCTCATGGACAGTAAATGCAAACTATACTCAATTTAGAACAAGAGTTACAAAATTAGCACCTGGAGTTTCAGTAATTACTTTAGCTGGTTTTACAACTCCGAATATTCGTTTAATGGCAGGTGAAGATTATGGAGTAATTTTTGGAAATAAATACCAAACCGATGCTCAAAATAGAATGATCTTGAATGCTACAACTGGATTGCCTTTACCAACAAGTGGTGTATTTAAATTAGGTAACTCAACTCCTATTTACACAATGGGTATTACTAATACATTTACTTATAAAAATTTCACTTTAGATATTTTATTAGATATCAGAAATGGTGGAGATATGTATAGCAGAAATCTGGCTGATTTAAGAAGAAATGGCGTTGTTGTTGAAACTGCAGCATTACCAAGATTTGATAAAGACAATATCACTCCATTAACGAATTATAAATTTGATGGTGTTGATGCAACAGGTGCTCCTGTTAATGTAAACTTAAGAGCTGAACAATATTGGGGTAATGCTGGTAAATATGTAGCAGCTCAAGGTTTTATTGTTAACACAAGTTGGTTTAGAGTTCGTGAAGCAAACTTAATGTTTAAGTTACCTAAAAAAATGGTTGAAAAAACTCCTTTTGGCAATATTGAATTTGGAGTATTTGGAAGAAACTTATTCCTTTCTTCTCCAGATTATCCACATTTAGATCCTGAACAAAATGCTTTAGGAGCTAGTAATATTCAAGGTTTAGAGTTTAATGCAAATCCATCAGTAAGAACAATTGGCTGTAACTTACGTTTAACTCTTTAATTTAATAACCAACTTTTAAATTTAAAAAAATGAAAAAAATATTAATTCTTATTTCCTCTGTAGTTATAATTGGAAATTTGACATCATGTAAAAAGTATTTGGATATTAATCAAGATCCAGATCAAATTGTTCAAGTAAAAGCACCTATAGATTTACTCTTCTCTAATGCAACTGTAAATGTTGGTTTTGCAAATGGTAGTGATTTGTTTAGATACCCAGCATTGTTTATGCAGCATTTTACGGGCCAATCTCAAGGAGCAATTCAACAAACTCAAGACTACGATAAATATAATATTCAAAGTGCTGATGTAAATAACGTTTGGAGTGCAAACTATGCAACTATTTTAAACGATCTTGAAAGTGTAATTAACTTAGCAAAAACAGGTGGTTCGCCACATTATGGTGGAGCTGCAAAATTACTAAAAGTATATACCTATCACCATTTAGTTGATGCTTGGGGAAATATACCTTATAGCGAAACACAACAAACAAGTGCTTTAACTTCTCCTAAATACGATGATGCTGCAACTATTTATACAAATTTGTTAGCGTTAATAGATGAAGCTTTAGTAGATTTAAATCAACCAACATCTGCTTTAGCACCAGGTGCAAGTTCTTTTATTTATACAGGTTCTTGGGCTACAAAAAAAGCTAATTGGATAAAATTTGCAAACACTTTAAAATTAAGATTGCTGATACATTATTCAAAAATTGACCCAGCAGGTATGGTTACTAAAATTAATACTTTAGTAAATGCTACCAGTACTACTTTTTTTGCATCCAACTCAGATAATTTTGAAATGCCATTTTTTAATGTTCAAAACAGACAAAGTCCAATACATCAATTTGAAATTTCAAGACCAAACTATTTGTTTGCAGCAAAATTTTTAGTTGATAATATGAATACTACAAGCGATCCAAGAAGAGTTACTTATTTTACACCTTTTCCTGCAACCTCTACTAATTATGTAGGTGGTGTTTCTGGTGCTCCAACTTCACAAAACTACTCAAGAATGCACACTTATTTAAGAGGTGCTGTAGTAACTCCTGGAACTCCTGTTGCTACTGGTGCTTCTGCAGGTTCTTACAACCCATTACCAGCACAAGGTGGAATTACTTATGATGGAATTGGACCAGTAAGAATGTTAACTTTTGCCGAATATAATTTTATTAGAGCAGAAGCTGCAGTACGTGGTGCTGCAGGTGTTGCACAAACTTTCTTTCAAGCAGGTATTACTGCTTCTATGCAAAGTGCAGGTGTTTCTGCAACAGATATTGCTACTTATATTGCAGCCAACGGAACATTGTCTGGTTCAACAACTGATATGATTCGTCAAATTATTACAGAAAAATATGTAGCAAATTATGGAGTTATGCAAGAACCTTGGACAGATTGGAGAAGAACTGGTTTCCCAGCCATTTCAATTGTTCCAAATGCTGTAACAACAAACATTCCACGTAGTTTACCTTACCCTCAAAGTGAGGCTGATGCTAATCAAAAATTCCCTGGTCAAAAACCAAATATGGATGTAAGAGTATTTTGGGATACACCTTAATATACTTTTCATTAAATAAAAAAAGCGATTATCAAATTATAGATAATCGCTTTTTTTATATTCAATCATAAACTATAAACATCTTACTATAAAAATTGTTTTACTAATATTGCAACTGAATCATTCAAATATTAAATTTAAAAAATAAACTGAATTTAAGTTTCAGTAATTGAGATTTTATATTATGGCAAAAAATTTATTGATAGTTGAAAGTCCCGCAAAAGCAAAAACAATAGAAAAAATTTTAGGAAAAGATTTTTTAGTGAAAAGTTGTTTTGGCCATATAAGAGATTTAGAAAAAGATGATATGGGAATTGATTTAAAAAATCAATACGAGCCCAGATATACTGTACCTAACGAAAAAGCAAAAGTAGTAGCAGAATTAAGAAAACTTGCTAAGGTTTCTGATGAAGTTTGGCTTGCATCGGATGAGGACCGTGAAGGAGAAAGTATTAGTTGGCATTTAGCTGAGGTTTTAGGTTTAGATGTAGAAAAAACTAAAAGAATTGTTTTTCATGAAATTACTGCACCAGCAATTAAAAAAGCTGTTGCCAATCCGAGAATAATTGATATGAACTTGGTTAATGCTCAACAAGCTAGACGTGTTTTAGATAGATTGGTTGGATTTGAATTAAGCCCAGTTTTATGGCGTAAAGTTGGCAGACAACAAGGTTTAAGTGCAGGTAGAGTACAAAGTGTTGCTGTAAGATTAATTGCAGAAAGAGAAAGAGAAATTAATGCTTTTATTTCTGAAAACAGTTTTAAAGTAGAGGCTCAATTTAAATCAATTGATATTAATAAGAAAGAAGTAATTTTTAAAGCAGAAAGCCCATCTAAAATTTCTATTATTAATGATGCAGAAAAATTTTTAACCTCCTGCATAAATGCAAATTATAAAGTTGCATCTATCGAAATTAAACCTGCAAAAAAATCACCTGCTCCTCCATTCACTACTTCAACTTTACAACAAGAAGCTTCGCGTAAATTAGGTTATGGAGTTACAAAAACAATGATTGTTGCCCAAAAATTATATGAAGCTGGATATATTACTTATATGAGAACTGATAGTTTGAATTTGAGTGATACTGCAAGAGCAGATATTCAAAATCAAATTGTAAATAGTTATGGCGATAATTACTTTCAGTATAGAAAATATAAAAGTAAAAACGAATCTGCTCAAGAAGCTCATGAAGCCATTCGCCCAACTTATATGAGTAATAAATCAATTACTGATGAAGATGGTAGAAAATTATACGAATTAATTTGGAAACGAACAATTGCCTCTCAAATGAGTGAAGCAGAGTTTGAAAAAACCATTGCAAGAATAAATATTTCTACAAATAATGAAACCTTAACAGCTTCTGGTGAAGTATTAAAATTCGATGGTTTTTTGAAAGTTTACTTAGAAGGAAAAGATGATGAAGATGACGAAGAAAAAGAAGGAATTTTACCACCATTACAACAAGGTCAAAATTTAGAATTTATACAAATGACTGCAAGTGAAAAATTCACTCGTCATGCTGCAAGATATACTGAAGCCTCGTTAGTTAAAAAGATGGAAGAATTAGGAATAGGAAGACCATCTACTTATGCACCAACAATTTCAACAATTATTAAAAGAAATTATGTTGAAAAAAGAGATAAAGAAGGATATAAAAGAGAAGCAAGAAATATACTATTAACTTCTACTAATCAGCTTAAAAAAGAAATAGTTTTTGAAAATACTGGAGCTGAAAAATCAAAATTGTTTCCAACAGATTTAGGCTTAGTAGTTACAGACTTTTTAGTACAACATTTCGACACTGTAATGAATTATAAATTCACTGCACAAATAGAAGCAGAATTTGATGAAATTAGTGAAGGCAAACGTGAATGGCACCAAATGATTGATGAATTTTATAAGCCATTTCATATAAACATTGAACATACTTTAGAAAATGCAGAAAGAGCTAGTGGAGAAAGAGAATTGGGGATTGATGCTGAATCTGGTAAAAAAATTATTGCTAGAATGGGACGATTTGGACCAATGGTTCAAATTGGTGATTCGCAAGACGAAGAAAAACCAAGATTTTCTAAATTAAAATCGAACCAAAGCATTGAAACCATTACACTTGAGGAAGCTTTAGAATTATTTAAACTACCAAAAATAATTGGCGAATTTAATAACCAAGAACTATCCATAAACATTGGCAGATTTGGACCTTATGTAAAATATGGCGAACAGTTTGTATCAATTCCTAAAGGTGAAAATTTAGAAGAAGTTGATTTGGACAGAGCCATTGCATTAATTAAAGAAAAAGAACAAACTGATGCTCCGATTTCAATCTATAAAGATTTGCCTGTAACAAAAGGCAAAGGAAGATTTGGACCATTTATTAAGTGGAATGATTTATATATAAATGTTCCAAGAGCATATAATTTTGATGAACTTTCGAGTAATGATGTTAAAGAATTGATTGATAAAAAAATTGAAAAAGAAGCCAATCGTTATATACAACAATGGACTTCTGAAAAAATTTCAATTGAAAATGGAAGATGGGGAGCGTTTGTTCGCTTTGGAAAAAACATGCTTAAACTTACTAAAAAAGCTGATGGTACAAAACATACAGATGAAGAACTTGCAACAATTAGTTTAGAAGAAGTTAAGAAAATGATTATTGAACAAATGCCGAATGCATTTGATAAAAAAACAAAACCAACAAAAAAAGCAGCTAAGAAAAAATAGAATTAAGGTATTATTTTATTGATTCAACTTTAATTTATAAGTAATTTCAGCTCCTGCCCTACGTAGTGTTTCAGCAACTGAGCAGTATTTATTTAATGATAAATCAATTGCTCTTTTTGCTTTTTGTTCATCAATATCGCCAGAAATAAAAAAATCAATTTCAATACTTTTCCAAATAGAAAAATCACTTACTTTTTCTTTTGTAGCATTAATTATTATATTATAATTATTTACTTCTTGTTTTTGTTTAGCAAGTATTAGTAAAACATCAATGCTAGCACAACCAGCTAAACCCATTAATAACATTTGCATGGGGCTTACACCAAAATTTATTTTTGTTGTTCCAATATTGTCCATTTTAACTTCTGATCCATTTTCATCAGTAGCAATAAATCCAAAAGGTTTTTGTGCAAGTTTGAGATGAATCCGAGTCATATAATTAATTCCAATTTTGATGTGGTTTTTTCCAAAGTGCAGGAAGAAAAATAATTTGGTAAAAAAACATCCAGAAATCTAAGAGCCAAAAATAGGGCACTAAATCTTTTTCGTTTAATTTATTCATCGATTTTCCATAAACATATCCCTGCAATAAAAATCGTACACCAAACACTGCTAATGCCATCCACCAATTAAAAAATATTATTGAAACTATAAGTAATGGATAGAACATAAAAAAACTTAGATTATATAAACCCAATAAAAATTTATGTTTTGGTTTATAATATTTAGCAGTCGTATAATGTCTATTCTTTTGATTTATCCAAGCCCTGATGCTTTTCTTGGCCTCACTTAAAGTATGAGATTCTTTATTAATTACTATTGAAGTATTTTTTTTTGTTGCTACTTGATTAATAAACAAAT
Organism: Chitinophagaceae bacterium; assembly: GCA_031417315.1. Lineage (GTDB taxonomy): Bacteria > Bacteroidota > Bacteroidia > Chitinophagales > Chitinophagaceae > CAIVPM01. The sequence goes on from JANOVK010000054.1 coordinate 10,266, forward strand.
CATCATCGCCACTTGGTAAATGATTAATTGAAGAAAATCCTTTATTTCTTAAAAACAATTCTTTCTTATAACTTAAATTTCTGCCAACACCCATGTAAGGCAATCCAGCCAATGAATATGAAAAAAATTGTAATGCTGTATGAAAAGTTTCGAAACGAATTAACTTGTTTAATAAGCCAGTTGTTTTATTATAAGCACCATATCCAAAAACAATTTCAGTGTCCTCGCTATAACCATTTTGCATATGTTGTACCCAATGTTCTGTTGCTGGCACACAATCAGCATCGGTTAAAAGTAAAGTCTCGTATTTACTTGTTCTAATTCCCATACTTAATGGAAATTTTTTTCCTGAAATAAATTTTGCTTCTTGTACTAATTCGATTGATGTGAGATTTCTAAACTCTTTTTTATATTCATCAATAACATACTTAGTATCATCTTCTGAATTATCATTAACAACAATTACTTCATGTGTTGTTTTATAATCTTGATACAAAATACCTGGAAGATTTTTTGCAATATTTGCTGCTTCGTTTTTTGCACAAATAATAATTGAAACCGGTTGCTGAGTTATAATACTTTTTTCTTTTTCTTTATAAATTGCTAATCTTAAAAAAAAGTATAGATAGTAAAAAATTTGAATGGCAGTTACAAAGCAAAAAGCATAAAACATAACCTGCCACACTATTGGTGGTATAATCATACTAACAAAAATAGTTACATGCAAATCAAAGTTTAAAAAAGTTGATAAGTTGCATCACTAAATTTTACCTATGTTGAAAAGTGTTGTGCAAGGCTGATTATAATAGATTTGCAGAATGAAATTTGGTATTTGTCTATTAATTTTTACTATAAGTTTAAAAAGTTTTTCGAATGATAGTATTCTTATACCTCAACTATTTCAAAATTTATTAAATAAACAAAATTTAGAAACAGATTTTTTTGTTCAAGGAAGTTTTTCAAGTTTTAGACAACAAGGTGATAGAAAAAAAATAAAAGCTGATAACAATATTTTTTTTACAGCATTAGTTGCTTATACATTAAATGAGTTAAAACCTTTATTAAATACAACTGAAAAAATAGTTGCTGATACAATTATTAATAGAGCAAAAAAAGCTTATTCATTTTATCAGAATTCCAAACACAAATTAACTTATAACTTTTGGCCCACAACTGAAAGTGGCAATTTTTTTCCGAATAATAAATTTTTAAGTAGCAGGAGTAAAAGCCTTGCTCTGCCTGATGATTTAGATGATACTGGAATAATTTTAGCTGCATCAAACTTACCAGATTCAGTTGCTAAAAAAGCACATTTAATAATGCAAAATTTTATTAATGGAAAAAATAAAACAATAACAAATACATATAAAAAGTATAAAAATACTCCAGCTTATTCAACTTGGTATGGTGTTAAAATGCCTATTGATTTTGATTTTGGAGTACACTGCAATATTCTATCCTTTGTAAATAAATACAATTTAAACTGGACGATATCCGACTCTTCAACTTATCATTTATTGCTTGCAATGATTGATGAAGAACATTATTTAAAAACACCAAATTATATTTCGCCTTATTATTCAACAGCTTCAGTATTATTATATCATATAGCCCGACTAAGTAGTTCTAAAAAATTAACAGAATTAGAAAATAGAAAGGAACTATTTATTAAAAATGGAAACGAATTATTTAATCAAGAAAAAAATATTCTAAATAAAATTTTAATCGCCTCTTCACTTTATAAATGGAATGCAAAACCTACGAACATTGAAATTACTAAAGAAATGGTTGAAGGAAGTTTAAACACAACAGACTTTGTATATTATAATGGCCATTTATTTGCACACTTAAATAATTTTATTAAAAACATTACTAGTAAATTAAATGCAACTCATTTTAAATGGTACAGTTCAGCATTTAATGATTGTTTAATTTTAGAATATTTAATACTGAAACATAGAAAAAAAACAGTTGATGCCAATTAATAAAATTGCCTATAAAAATATTAAAAATGAACTTGCTGAAAAAAATGTTCAATTAATTGCTGTATCAAAAATTAAACCTATTGAAGATATTATTGAGCTTTATAAAATTGGGCAAAAAGATTTTGCAGAAAACTACGTGCAAGAATTAGTTTCTAAATACAATGATTTAAAATCATTACATATTAATTGGCATTTTATTGGTCATTTACAAACAAATAAAGTAAAATATATAGCAGAGTTTGTATATCTAATTCAAAGTGTTGATAGTTTGAAATTGTTACTTGAAATTAATAAGCAAGCAAAAAGAAATAGTAGAGTTATAAATTGTTTATTACAAATTCACATTGCACAAGAAGAAACTAAGTTTGGGTTAAACGAATTAGAGCTAAAGGAAATTATGAATGAATACAATTTGGGTAATTTATCAAATATTTTAATTTTAGGATTGATGGGTATGGCAAGCTTTACAAATGATGAAACTAAAGTTAGAAAAGAGTTTCAACAATTAAATATCATTTTTAAATCATACAATAATTTAAAAATTCTATCAATGGGAATGAGCCAGGATTATAATTTAGCCATTGAAGAAGGTAGTAGTATGATTAGAATTGGAAGTCTTTTATTTGGTTCGAGAGCATAATTAATTTGTTGAGAGCTTACTTTTTTTATACCCATAAATAAAATAAATTATTAATCCTAAACCCATCCAAACAAAAAACCACATCCAACTAATTGCTGGTATTTCTATCATTAAATACAAACAAGACAACGCACCTATTACAGGTATAACATTATAACTTTTAATAAAAGAAAATATTGAAGTGATGATGCTAATTATTATAAAAATTAAGAATAATATTTCTTGATATCCTTCGGTATTTAAATTAGAAAAAGCGTTTACAAATCTTTCCCTATACAACCAAATAAATACGCCTACTAAAATTGGAATAACGTATTTGCCATTTATATGAGGCAATTTAAATTTTGCATTTCCTCCATTAAGTTTTGGTAATGCTAAAACACCAAAGCAAACCAAAACAAATGCAAATAAAGTTCCTATACTGGTTAAATCTGTTACAATTCCACTTGGAATTACTAATGCAGGAATAGCAACCAAACAACCTGTTATAATTGTTGCAAATCCTGGAGTTTGAAATTTAGGATGCACTTTGCCAAATTTTTTAGGTAACAATCCATCTCTACTCATACTCATCCAAATTCTTGGTTGGCCGAGCTGAAATACAAGTAATACACTAGTTGTAGCTATTACTGCACTTACTGAAATAATATAACTAATCCATTTTAAATTTACTTGTTGAAAAACAAAAGCTAAAGGGTCATCAACTTTTAAATGCTTATAATTTACCATTCCTGTTAGAACTAATGCAATTAAAATATATAGTATAGTGCAAATTACTAATGAATAAATCATACCTCTCGGCAAATCTCTTTGTGGATTTTTACATTCTTCAGCTGTAGTAGAAATGGCATCAAAACCTATATAGGCATAGAATACAGCAGAAACACCAGCTAAAACTCCACCAAACCCATTGGGCATAAAGGGATCCCAATTATTAGTATCAACATAAAAAAAACCTAAAACAATTACAAATACAATTACAGAAATTTTTAGAATTACCATAGCATTGGTACTCTTCTTACTTTCTTTAATTCCAATATAGGCTAATGCAGTAATCAATACTACAATTATAAATGCAGGTAAATTGAATATGATATGTTTCCCAAAAATTGTTGGTGCATTGTTCCATAAATCTATAGCAAATTGTTTAGAAGCATCAACAACTCCACCAGAAGAAATAATTGCACTAGCTTCTTGAAATTTGGTTGATGCAGTAAAAGGGTCTGTTAATAACCAACTTGGCAAATGCAATCCAAGTCCTTCCAACAAATTATTAAAATATCCACTCCAACTAATGGCAACAACAATATTACCAATAGAATATTCAAGAATTAAAGCCCAACCAATTATCCATGCAGCAATTTCACCAAAAGATACATAAGCATAGGTGTAAGCACTTCCAGATATTGGTACTCTGCTTGCAAATTCTGCATAACACAAAGCACTAAATCCACAAGTAATTGCAGTTATTACAAATAAAATTGAAATTCCTGGGCCACCATTAAATGCTGCTGTGCCAATAGTTGAAAATATACCAGCACCTACAACTGCTGCAATTCCCATCATAGTTAAATCCTTAACAGTTAGTACTCGATTCAATCCACCTGAATGAGTTTCATTTGCTGTAGCATCAGCTACTATTTTATCAATACTTTTTTTTCTAAATAAAGAATTACCCATAAAAGTTTTTAGTTTTCTCTTTCTATTAAATAATTAGCCAATTCGATTAATGGTTTTTTTCGTGAACTAACTACAGCAATATCTTCTAAATTTTGCATGGCTTTGACAAAATATTTTTCTTTTAATTCAGCAGCCCAAATATCTACATTACAACTTTTAAAAATTGAAATCATTTGTTCAATTTTATTAGTTGGATTCTCATTAATTAAAGAATTAATAATATTTTTTTCTTCAGGATTTGCAACTTCAATTGCATGAATTAATAAAACTGTTTTTTTATTTTGTTTAATATCACCTCCTATTTCTTTCCCAAATTTTTCTGGGTCACCAAATGCATCTAAATAATCATCTTGTATTTGAAATGCAATACCCAAGTTTATTCCAAATTGATACAAATGATTACAACTTCCTTCACTTGCACCACCAACTATAGCACCCATCTGCAAGGCTGCAGCCAACAAAACTGAAGTTTTTAATTCAATCATTTTTAAATATTCTACTAATGAAACATCTTCTTTAATTTCGAAATCCATATCAAGTTGTTGCCCTTCGCAAACTTCAATTGCAGTTTTATTAAATAATTGTAAAATTCTGTTTAAGTATAGAGAATCAATTTTGTTTAAAGATTCGTAAGCTTTAATTAGCATCACATCACCACTTAATAAAGCTATATTATTATTATATTTTGTATGAACAGTTTCTTTTCCTCTTCTCAAAGAAGCAGCATCCATCATATCATCATGTATCAAAGTGAAATTATGAAACAGTTCTACTGCTGTTGCTATTAAATATGCATCATTGTTAATGTCATCAAACAATTCATTCCCTAGTAAACACAATGTTGGGCGAATTCTTTTTCCACCAATTTGCAAAAAGTAATTACAGGGTTCGTACAAATTTTTGGGTTGAACAGGAAATTTATTTTGCTCAAAATGCTTACTAAAAAGTACCGATAAATCTTTAAAAGAATGCATACTACAAACCTAATGTAAAAGAATTTATTTTTTAAAAGTAATAAAAAAGCCACAACAAAATTGTTGTGGCATTAAATTGTTTTGTTTTTATTAAGCAACTGCTTTTTTTACTAAATCTGCTGCTTCGCTAAGTTGAATGGCACTTTGTACTTTTAATCCACTTTCATCAATAATCTTTTTTGCCTCTTCAGCATTTGTGCCTTGCAATCTTACAATTATTGGAATATTAATATCTCCAATATTTTTATAAGCCTCTACAACTCCTGCTGCTACTCTATCACAACGAACAATGCCACCAAAAATATTTACAAGTATTGCTTTAACATTAGGATCTTTCATAATTATTTTAAATCCTGCCTCAACAGTTGCAGCATTTGCAGTACCTCCAACATCTAAAAAATTAGCGGGTTCTCCACCACTTAATTTTATCATATCCATTGTAGCCATTGCTAACCCTGCACCATTAACCATACAGCCCACATTGCCATCTAATTTTACAAAATTCAAATTAAATTCTCCAGCTTCAACTTCAGTAGGATCTTCTTCTGTTACATCTCTTAAAGCAGCAATTTCTGGTTTACGCATAAGTGCATTATCGTCTATATTCATTTTACAATCAACTGCAATAATTTTATCATCGCTTGTTTTAAATAATGGATTTATTTCTAACATTCCACAATCTAAACTAATATAAGCATTGTATAAATTGGTAACAAACTTCATACAATTTTTCATCGAGTCACCACTCAAACCTAAATTAAAAGCAATTTTTCTTGCCTGAAATGCCAATAAACCCCCACTTGGGTGAATCCATTCTAAAAATATTTTTTCTGGTGTATTGTGTGCTACTTCTTCAATATCCATACCACCTTCAGTGCTATACATGATTACATTTTCGCCTTTTGCTCTATCTAATAATATTGACAAATAAAATTCTTTTTGTTTATTAGGCCCGTCATAATAAACATCTTGAGCAATTAATATTTTACTTACTTTTTTTCCTGCTGGCCCAGTTTGAATCGTTACTAAAGTTCCTCCTAAAATTCCTTCTGCAAAGCTTTTAATATCTTCTACAGATTTACCAACTTTAACACCATTCATTCCCGTTTCATTAACTTTTCCTTTTCCTCGCCCACCGGCATGTATTTGAGCTTTTACAACTGCAAATTTGTTATTGGTTTGTTGAACTATTTTATTATAAGCTTCTGCTGCTTCAGCAACTGTTTCAACAGCAAACCCTTCTTGTACGGGAACATTATATTTCTTTAATAATTCTTTAGCTTGATACTCGTGTAAATTCATATTTATTTTTTTGCGTTGCGAAGATAAGGATTGATAAAGAATTTGATTTAGAGAATGCTTTGAATTATTTCTTAAGCCACTCATCAAATAATAATTTTCTTTTTATCTATTATCGCTTTTGCCTCTATTTTTGAAAATCTAATTACTTAAAATCATTTTCAAAAACTTTTAGATGAAAAATATTTTCAACTTTTTTGCCATTTGCTTTTTATCAAATTTTGTAACCGCCCAACAAATTGATATAAACAAAGATTTTAAAAATTTAAAACCCCGAAATATTGGCCCAGCTTCAATGAGTGGTAGAATAACTGCCATTGATGCAGTGGTTGCAAACTCCAATATCATTTGGCTTGGTGCAGCAAGTGGTGGTGTTTGGAAAACTGAAAATAGTGGTGCAAGTTGGAAACCCGTTTTTGATGAACAACCCATTCAAAACATAGGCAGCATTGCCATTCAGCAAAACAATCCTCAAATTGTTTGGGTTGGCACAGGAGAAGGAAATCCAAGAAATTCTATTAACATTGGTGAAGGTATTTTTAAAACCATGGATGGTGGCAGAACTTTTAAAAAAATGGGTTTAGAAAAAACAAAAAATATTCATCGTATTGCAATAGATCCATCAAATCCAAATACAGTTTATGTGGGTGCCATTGGAAATCCTTATGCACAACATGTTGAACGAGGATTATTTAAAACTACTGATGGTGGCGAAACTTGGAATCATATTTTAAAAACCAACGATACCAGTGGAGTTGGTGATATGATTATGGATCCAACAAATCCAAATAAACTCTTTGTTGCCATGTGGCATCACTATAGAACTCCATATAGTTTACAGAGTGGTGGAAAAGGAAGTGGGTTTTATATGACTATTGATGGAGGCAAAAATTTTATTAAACTTGGTAAAGAAAATGGTTTGCCAGATGGTGATTATGGAAGAATTGGAGTTACTATTTGTAAAACCATACCTAATAGAGTATATGCATTAATTGAATCTAAAAAAAATGGATTATATAGAAGTGATGATGGAGGCTATAATTGGGAATTGGTAAATAGCGATAAAGATGTAGTAACAAATCGTCCATTTTATTTTCAGGATATTATTGCCGATCCAAAAAACGAAAATCGTTTATGGATGATTCATCAAATGGTTACTATGAGTGAAGATGGTGGTAAAACATTTAAAACAATAATTCCTTATCGTGGTATTCATCCAGATCATCATGCCTTATGGATTCATCCTGATAATCCTGATTTTATTATTGATGGAAATGATGGTGGCATTGGCATTACAAGAGATAGAGGTAAAAATTGGATGTTCGATGAAAAACTTCCTGTAGGACAATTTTATCACATTAATGTAGATAATGCAACTCCATATAATGTAATGGGTGGAATGCAAGATAATGGCAGTTGGCGTGGACCTGCATACACTTGGATTGATGGAGGCATAAGAAATTTTTATTGGGAAAGTTTATATGGTGGCGATGGTTTTGATGTGATGCCAGACCCTGAAGAAAAAAATTGGGTTTATGCAATGAGCCAGGGTGGCAATGTTGCTAGAACCAATGTTGAAACTGGGGAAACTTGGATGATTAAACCACCAGATTATGATAAAAAAATTAAAGTAAGATTTAATTGGAATGCAGCAATAGCACAAGATCCATTTGATACTAAAACTATTTATTTTGGTAGTCAATATGTACACAAAAGTATTAATAAGGGTGTTAGTTGGCAAATGATTTCTGGAGATTTAAGCACAAATGATTCTATTAAAATGGATCAAAGTAAAAATGGTGGAATTAGCATTGATATTACTGGTGCAGAAAATTTTTGTACTATTTTATGTATTGAACCATCAACAAAACAAAAAGGAATTATTTGGGCAGGTACTGACGATGGAAATGTACAACTTACAAAAGATGATGGACTAACATGGACTAATTTTAGAGGAAAAATAACGGGATTGCCTATAGGTGCATGGATTTGCCAAATAAAAGCTAGCTCGTATAATGTTGCAGAAGCTTTTGTAGTTGCTAATGATTATAGACGTGGAGATTTTAAACCTTACATTTTTAGAACTACAGATTTTGGATTAACATGGACAAGATTAGTTGATGAGAAAAAAGTTACTGGTTATACTTTATGTTTAATTCAAGACCCGGTTGAACCCAATTTGATTTTTGTTGGAACTGAACAAGGGCTTTGGATAAGCGTAAATAATGGCACAAGTTTTCAACAATATAAAAATGGATATCCATCAGTTTCAACATACGATTTAGCTATTCAAGAGAGAGAAGCAGATTTATGTATTGCAACTTTTGGTAGAAGTTTATGGGTGTTAGATGATATTCGACCACTTAGAAAATTAGCAGCAACTAGTGGAACAATAAATCAAAATATTACAGTTTTTCAAGCTCCAGAAGGCATTCAAGCTTCGTATAAAAATACACCAGGTTATCAATGGAGCACATGGGGAATTTGGGATGCAGATAATAGACAAAGGGGTTTACCCATTTCATATTACATAAAAGATTTTCCAAAAAAAGAAACCAAAAAATCTTCTGAAGACAAAGAAGAAATTAAAAAAGATGAAACACAAAAACCTAAAACAAGCGATTCTGTATTAGTAAAAATTTATGATGACAATAATAATTTAATTAGAAATTTAAAATGGAAAGCAGACTCTGGATTTAACCGCAGATTTTGGGGAATGGAAGAAAAAGGATTTAGACAAATTGGATCTCCAAAACCAAAAGAAAATGCTGCTGAACCTGCAGGGGCAAGAGTTTTACCGGGCAATTATAAAGTTGTTATTCAATTAGAGAAAGAAAAAGATAGTGTTTTTGTTTTGGTAAAAGATGACCCTCGATTTGAAAATAGAAATGCTATAAAACTTGCACAAAAAGAAATGCTACTTCGTTTAAGAAAAAGTGCTGATAAATTAATTACTGGATTAGATAAATTAACTGAAGCAGAAGAAACGATTACCAAAATAAATGCTCAACTAAAAGGAGAAACAGGAAAAGATGTTGATAGCATTAATAAACAAACAAAAAAAATAGAGAAAGAAATAAAACTGATTAAAGATTTTATAAAAGGCAAAGAACAAGAAAAACAAGGCTACGGGCAAGTTCCAGAAAAGAATGTTGTGAGCATGTTTAGAACAGCAACACAATATATAAGTAACAAAATGGTAGCTCCAGGAATTCAAGAACAAAATTTGGTTTTAGATGCAGAAGAATTAATTAAAGAATCAGTACAAAAAATAAACACATTTTTTACCACAAAATGGTTAGATTATAAATTATTAGTTGAAGCAAGACCCAACAAAATATTTAAAGAATTTAAAGTGATTGATTAAGAAAATGTAGCAGATATTCGATATTTACTATTCGATAATCTGCTACATTATTAAAAATAACAATTACTTTGCTCTAATGCTTCAGTTGCAAAATATCAGTCTTGTACAATTTAGAAATTATGTACAAAAGTCTTTTCAATTTACAAAAAATATTGTTGGTGTTTATGGCCAAAATGGTTCAGGAAAAACTAATTTATTAGATGCTATTTATTATTTATCTTTCACCAAAAGTTATTTTAACAGAAGCGATATAAGTAACGCCCACCACAGTTTACAGGGGTTTAGACTTGAAGGAAATTATTGTTTAAACTCAAAAAATATTAATATACTATCCATTCTACGAGAAACCAATAAAAAAGAATTTTCGTATAATAAAGATGAATATAATAAATTGTCAGAGCACATTGGTAAAATTCCTTGTGTAATGATAGCTCCTGATGATATAGAATTAATTATTGGTGGCAGTGAATTAAGAAGAAAATTTATAGATATCATTCTTTCACAAATAAACCCCAATTATTTAAAAAATTTAATAAGTTATACTAATCTTTTACAACAACGAAATAGTTTACTAAAACAAAATGCATTAACAGGAAATATTGATGATATCTTATTAAATGTTATTACCGAACAATTGGCAGAAAAAGGAAAGTTAATATTCAAAATTCGGGAAGCATTTTTAGAAGAATTTTTACCCATGATTGTAGACAGTTATGCTAAAATTTCGAATGCCGTTGAAGCGGTTTCTTGTATATATCAAAGTCAATTAATACATAATGATTATGCTAACTTGTTACAACAAAATTTACAAATAGATTTTAATTTACAACGCACTGGCATTGGCATTCACAAAGATGATATTGAAATTTTTTTAGGTGATTATAAATTTAAAATTGAAGCTTCCCAAGGTCAACGTAAAAGTTTATTATTTGCATTTAAATTAAGCGAGTGGCAAATTTTAAAAAAACATAAAAAATTTCCACCAATTTTATTGTTAGATGATATGTTTGAGAAATTAGATTCGCATAGAATGAATAATTTATTAAATATTGTTACATCAGAAAGTGATGCACAAATTTTTATTACGGATACCCATAAAGAAAGACTTACCACACATTTAGAAAACTTAAACAAAGAATATGAAATGATAATGATATAATCTATTCCTTATCAACACTTACTTTTGTAACAATAAAATAATAATGCAAGAAAAAATTAAACAAATAATAGCAGCTTCTATTTTAACAAAGCAATCAATAATTAATAATGATGGTTTATTAGAAAAAATTTTAAATTCAGTTGAACTTGTTACAAAAGCTTTTAAAAATGGCAATAAAGTTTTATTTTGTGGAAATGGTGGTAGTGCAGCAGATGCACAACATTTAGCAGCAGAATTTAGTGGGCGTTTTTATAAAAATCGTAAAGCATTGCCAACAGAAGCATTGCATTGTAATTCATCATATTTAACTGCTGTTGCAAACGATTATAGTTACGATGTTATTTATTCTCGTTTAGTTGAAGGCATAGGAAATAAAGGTGATGTTTTAATAGGATTAAGTACAAGTGGCAATTCAAAAAATATATTAAATGCATTTGAAGTAGCAAAAAATATTGGCATTAAAACTATTGGATTTACTGGCGATAGTGGTGGTGGAATGAAAGATAAATGTGACGTTTTAATAAACGTTCCATCTTCAGACACACCAAGAATTCAAGAAAGCCATATTATGATTGGGCATATTATTTGTGAGTTAGTTGAAGAAAATCTTTTTTAAGATTAAAACTCACAAAAAAATAAAAAATTAAAATGAAGTTTCTAAGTATAATTATTTTCTTACTTACATCATCGAAATTAATTGCTCAACCGAAAGTAGAATTTACAACTCTAAAAAATAAATCTGGTGTGGAAGTATACGTATCAAATCTTGAATATTCTCCAGTTTCGGCATATATAAATTTTTCGTTAGTTAACATGAATTCTAGTATTGGCAACAATTCTACAATTGTTATCCCTTCAAATACTAATAATTTTTTAATTGCCGAATTAAAAATTATTGATTCTATTTCTGGTTATAAATATGCCTACGATTTTAAAACAAATTTTGGTGATGTAACAATAACAACATTTGACACAAATTATGTTTACGATTTACCATTTAAAAAAGGGACGAACTATAAAGTAATACAAGGCTATAATGGAAACTTTTCACATCAAACGGAAAATGCAATTGATTTTTTAATGCCAGAAGGAACTGAATTTACAGCTGCAAGAGATGGAATAGTTATTACAGTTATTCAGAATAATACAAAATTTTGTTCGAATAAAAATTGTGTTCAATATAATAATTATATAAATATTTTGCATTGTGATGGCACATTTGCAAATTACTCTCACTTACAATACATGGGTTCAAAAGTAAATGTGGGAGATAAAGTTAAACAAGGAGAAATTATAGGACTTAGTGGTAATACAGGTTTCACCTCTGGACCTCATTTACATTTTAGGTGTTATTTACCAAAACTTGAAGATAATAAATCGATAGAAACTTACTTTAAAATAAATGATGGAAATGACATTGTAAAACTTTTAGAAAAAGAAAATTATTATAAAAATTACTAAATGGAATTACCAATAATTACAAATGACTGGACCATTTTTATTGATAGAGATGGAGTAATTAATAAAGAAAAAAAAGGAGAATACATATTAAATTGGAATGAATTTATTTTTTATGATGGTGCTAAAGAAGCCATAAAAATTTTTAATTCTTTGTTTAAAACTATTGTAATTGTAACCAATCAACGTGGAGTTGGACGAGGATTAATGAATGAAATTGATTTATCTCATATTCACTTAAATATGCAAAATGAAATTGAACAAGAAGGTGGAAGAATTGATAAAATTTATTATTGCACCGATACTGAAAATACATCGTTAAATAGAAAACCTAATATTGGCATGGCTTTGCAAGCAAAAAAAGATTTTAATAATATCAATTTCAAAAAATCATTTATGATAGGAAATAAATTAAGTGATATGCAGTTTGGTAGAAATGCAGGTATAGGTACAGTTTTTCTTTCTACAACAAATCCCGAAATTATGTTCCCAAATGATGCAATAGATTTT
>JANOVK010000055.1:0-14661 GCA_031417315.1 Chitinophagaceae bacterium
GGAGATATTATGATAATATTTATACAGAAAGATTTATGAGAACTCCACAAGAAAACAAAAGTGGTTATGATGATAATTCTCCAATTAATAACTGGGGCTACAGAAATGGCTGCTTTAAACACATCAGCACCTTTAGTAATAGCCAAACTACTCATAAATCCACCATAACTCCAACCCCAATGTCCAATTCTATTGGCATCTACAAATGGTAATGTTGCCAAATATTTTGCAGCGTCTATTTGATCTTCAATTTCATATTTTCCTAATTGCAAATACGTTTTCTTTTTAAAAGCTTCTCCTCTAAATCCTGTGCCTGTATTATCTACACAGGCAATAATGTACCCTTGTTGTGTTAAATAATGATGCCACATATTTATTGCACCCCAACGATTTGAAACTTGTTGGCTACCAGGTCCTCCATAATTACAAAATAAAACTGGATATTTTTTTGTAGAATCAAAATTTTGAGGTTTTAAAATCCAAGAATATAAATCAACTCCAGCATTGTTTTTAATACTTATAAACTCTGGCTTTGAAAGCTGATATTCTTCAGTAATTTTTTTATTTAGTTTTGAATTGTCTTTTAAAATTTTACCCATTTCTATTGGGTTGTGAAGAATTTTTTCTGTTTTGTTTAATGTTATAATTGGAGGTGTTTCTGCAGTTGAAAAATTGTTTACAAAATAACTGAAGTCTTTATTGAATGTTACTCTATGCGTTCCTAATGTGTTTGTTAAAGGAGTAGTTTTATTTGTTAAATAATTAAAGCATGCAGGCATTCTATTCTTTGTATTATATGCAATTGAATAGAATATATTTCCAGTTTTTTCATCTACTCCATACAATTCTGCAACTTCCATTTTAATATTTAAAAGTTGTTGTGTAGATTTTGAATTTATGCTTCCTAAAAATAAATCGTTGTAACCTTCAATTTCACTTGCAATTAAAAATCTATCTCCATCATTAAAAAAATAAATATCATCAGTAATTTCAATGTAAGATTTGTTTTTTTCTTCGTAAAAAGAAGTTGATTTTCCTGTGTTGGCATCTGCTGCTAAAAGTTTTAAATTGTTTTGCAAACGATTAAGCCAATAAACACAAAGCTTATTGGTATTGGCTATCCACTTAATTCTTGGTATATAAATATCTGTTTCTTTTCCAATATCTGCAGTAATTTTCTTTTTAGTTTTAGTATTATAAATAATAATATTGATAGTAGAATTGCCATCGCCAGCTTTAGGATATTTATACAAATATTGAGTAGGATATAAACTATCAAATCTTGTAAATGCAAATGTTTTTACTTTACTTTCATCAAATCTGTAATATGCAAGATATTCACTGTTTTTGCTCCATTCAAAGGCTTTAGAAAAACTAAATTCTTCTTCGTAAACCCAATCACAATTTCCATTAATAATATAATTCCATTTTCCATCAGTAGTAATTTGAGTTATATTATTTGTAATAATATTTTTAGTAAATAAATTATTATTTTTTACATAAGCAACTTGGTTACCATTAGGCGAAATAGTAGCATGTAAAATTTTATCAGCATCAATTAGATTTGATTTTTTTGTTTGTAAATCATAAACATAAACAATTGCTCTACTACTTCTACGATAAATAGATTCTCTATCTTTAAAAATTAAAATTCTCTTTTCATCATCGCTCCATTCAATATCTAATAAGTTAAGCTTTTCTCCATTCGCATTTTTAACATCATCAATTTTTACTAAAGTATCTACAGTTTCTCCTGTTTCAAAACTCTTTTTTATTATGCCTTGTGCAATTGTTTCAACATAATATTTACCATCTTTCATACTATTAAACCCTTGTATTGATTCAGATCTAAAAGTACCTTTCTTATAAATATCTTCTAAAGTAATTTTTTTATATTGTGCAATAGTAAAAAGTGGAATTAAAAAAAGTAGGATGACTGATTTTTTCATTTAGTGTATTTTAAAGTTGTAAAAATAGAAGATTTGTCATTTCGGAAATTATTTTAAATTTTTGAATAAATTAAGTTCAAATGTTTAATTTCGCTTTATTAAATACAATAAAATCAAGTTTACTTGTACAACACACTTTTGATACAGTAAATTATTGAAATTGAAAATGAATAAAATCTCTGTTTATAGAAAGGAATATTTTAATGCAGCCCATAAACTTTTTAATCCAAATTGGAGCGATGAGGAAAACAAAAGAGTTTTTGGAAAATGCAATAACCAAAATTATCATGGGCATAATTATGAAGTGATAACAAAAGTTACAGGACTACCAGATTTAAATACTGGGTTCGTAATGGATTTAAAACAATTAAGTGAATTAATTGAAAGAGAAATTATTAATAGATTTGACCATAAAAATTTAAACTTAGATACTAAAGAATTCGAAAACTTAAATCCAACTGCAGAAAATATTGTTGTAGTAATTTATAATTTATTACGACCATTTATAGCAAGCAAACTAGATTTAAGAATTACTTTATTTGAAACAGAAAGAAACTATGTTAAATATCCAGCATAAAAAAGTTGAACTCAGTGATACTGAGATTGATGAATTAGGAAATGATCATGTAAGTTCATGTTTTAATACTCCATTAAGAACTGATGCATTTGAAAAAACTGATGCAGAAAAGATTGACGAAATTGCAAAACATTTTGAAGCAATCATGCACACTCTTGGCTTAGATTTAAATGATGATAGTTTAAAAGGTACACCAAAGCGAGTTGCAAAAATGTATGTAAACGAAATTTTTAAAGGGCTAAATCCAACAAATAAACCCACCATTTCATTATTTGAAAATAAGTATAAATACAATGAGATGTTAGTTGAAAAAAATATTTCATTTTATTCTTATTGCGAACATCATTTTGTACCAATAATTGGTGTTGCACATATTGCTTATATTAATACTGGGCAAGTAATTGGGTTAAGTAAATTAAATAGAATTGTTGATTTTTTTGCTAAGCGACCTCAAGTTCAAGAAAGACTTACAATGCAAATAGGGAAGGAGTTAGAAAATGTATTAAATACTTCTGATGTTGCAGTTTTATTAGATGTTAAACATTTATGTGTTGCCAGTAGAGGAATTAAAGATGATGCTTGCAGCACCCTTACAACTTATTATGGAGGAGTTTTTACAGAAGCAGTAAAAAGAGATGAATTTTTAAAATATTTAGAGCTAAAAAAAGAACATTAATCATAAACACTAATTAATTATTTTATTACAATTTTAGTAATAACTTTTTCTTTAAAACTTTCATTAACTCTTTCAATAATTAATTCTTTTTGAAAATGAAGTTCGTTTTTTAATGCTCCAACATGTGTTGTAATAAAAAGTGTGTTATTAACTATTTCTAATTTTTCGGTGTATTTTGCAATTGTTTTTCCCATTACTGTTTCCCAAATTTCATCTATTTGTGCTGCACGTAAACCATTTTTAAGTTTACTTTTCGAAACAATTTCTTTAAGTGCATCTCCAATATGAACTGTTCCCATTTTGTAATATTTAAATTGTTGTCCAAGAATTTAATCCATCATTTGTGAACCGATATTTTTGAACTTGTCCTTCAAATTGTAATAAATTTTTAATTACGTTATATCTTGTTGTTTTTGGGCAATAAAAAATCATAAATCCACCGCCGCCGGCTCCACTAATTTTACCACCAGTTGCACCAGCATTTATTGCTGCTTCATAAATATTTTCAATTAATAAATTTGAAATGTTTGATGCAATTTTTCTTTTTTGTTTAAATCCATAATCTAAAATATCACCAATTGAATTAAGTTTTCCTTTTAATAATGCTTCTTTCATCATTTTTGCTTGTTCTTTTAATAAATGAGTAGCATCAATACTTTCAATATTTTTATTATTAATATTTGCTTGTTGTTCTTTAATTATAGTAGCACTTTCTCTACTAGTTGCTGTAAAAAATAAAACTAAATTATTTTCTAATTCGTTTAAATATTCTTGTCGAATTCTTAATGGATTAACAATTACTTTATCATCTTTATAAAATTCCATAAAATTAACGCCACCAAAAGTTGCAGCATATTGATCTTGTCTACCTCCTGCAAGTTTTAAATCTTGACGTTCAATTTCAAAAGCATAATGAGCAATATCATAATCACCTAAAGGTAGATTAAGCATTTCAACAAATGCACCAATTATTGAAACTACTAAAGTTGATGATGTTCCTAAACCACTACCAGCAGGAGCATCTACAAATGTTGAAATTTTTATTCCTCGTTTAGAAATACCAAAATCTTTTTGAATTCTATTATAAACTCCCTTAATTAAATCTAATTTGCCATTAATTGGTAAACTTAAATTCCATTCATGTTCTTCAAATTCGTTTCTATCACAGGCTTCAATAATAATTTTTTCCTCAGAAATTATTTCTATTGATGTATGTGCAAATAAAGAAATAGTTGCATTTAAAATTGCACCTCCAAATTCATCACAATATGGACTAACATCTGTACCACCACCTGCTAAACCTAATCTTAATGGTGCTTTACTTCTATATATCATTTATAAAAAAATAGGATAAAAATTATTCTACAGTAACACTTTTTGCTAAATTTCTAGGCATATCAACATTACAACCTCTAGCAATTCCCACATAATAACTAAGTAATTGTAATGGAATAACACTTAAGAGTGGAGCCAATAATTCATCAGTATCAGGAACAAACATAGTGTCGTTTGCCATGCTTGGAATTACTATATCTCCATTAGTAGCAACTGCAATTATTAATCCTTTTCTTGCTTTTATTTCTTGAACATTGCTTACAATTTTTTCGTAATGACTATCTTTTGTAGCAATAAAAATTACTGGCAATTCTTCTGTAACCAAAGCAATCGGTCCATGTTTCATTTCTGCAGCAGGATAGCCTTCAGCATGTATATAACTAATTTCTTTAAGTTTTAAAGCACCCTCAAGAGCAATCGGAAAATTGACACCTCTACCCAAAAAAAGTGCATTTGAAACATCTTTATACTTTAGTGCAATTTCTTCTATGTGTTTTGTATTTTGAAGAATCTCTTTTACTTTTTCTGGTATGGAATCTAACTCTTTCAATAAGTGAATAAATCTTTCGTTAGTAACTGTTCCTTTAGCTTGAGCAATTTTTAATGCCATCATAAATAAAACAGCTAATTGACCAGTAAATGCTTTTGTACTTGCTACACCAATTTCTGGCCCAGCGTGTGTATATGAACCAGCATCACTTATACGTGCAATTGAACTTCCAACAGCATTAACAACTCCAAAAATAAAAGCACCTTTTTCTTTTGCACTTTCTAATGCTACTAATGTATCTGCAGTTTCACCACTTTGAGAAATTGCAATTATTATATCGCCTTTATTTATTACAGGGTTTCTGTATCGAAACTCACTTGCATATTCAACCTCTACAGGTATTCTACATAAATCTTCAAAAATATATTCAGCAACCAACCCTGCATGCCAACTTGTACCACATGCTACAATTACTATTCTTTCTGCATTTGTTAAAGCTTCTAAATTATTTTCAATTCCACTCATTCTAATTTCACCTAATTGAGCTAATAATCTTCCTCTTAAACAATCAAAAATTGTACTAGGTTGTTCGTGAATTTCTTTAAGCATAAAATGCTCGTAGCCGCCTTTTTCAATTGCAGCCAATTCCATATCTAGTTTAGTAATAAATGGTGTCTGTTTTTCATTTCCCAAATTCTTTAAAATTAATTCATCGGCTTTTACAATTGCAATTTCATAGTCGTTTACATAAACAACTTCTTTTGTGTATTCAATAATAGGAGTGGCATCACTTGCTAAAAAATGTTCATTTTTCCCAATTCCAATTACTAATGGACTTCCTTTTCTAGCTGCAATTATTGTAGTAGGGTCATCTCTATCAATTAATAAAATACAATAAGCTCCAACTATTCTTTTTAATGCAATTCTTAAAGCTTCTTCAAGTGTGCAATTATTATTTTGTTGAATATCTTGTATAAAATTTAGTAAAACTTCAGTATCAGTATCACTACTAAAACTATAGCCATTATTAACCAATTCTTGTTTAATAGAATTATAGTTTTCGATAATGCCATTATGAATTAAAGAAAATTTACCATTATTACTTATGTGGGGATGAGCATTTCTATCGCTAGGTTCACCATGTGTAGCCCAACGAGTATGGCCAATACCAATATGACCTTGAATATTTTTTCCAACAATGCTCTCTTCTAAATCGGCAACTTTTCCTTTCTTTTTATATAAAATTAAATCATCATTTATTAATGCAATGCCAGCACTGTCATACCCTCTATACTCCAACCTTTTTAATCCTTTAATTATTACAGGATAGGCTTCTCTATGTCCAATATATCCAACAATTCCACACATAATATTTTTATTTTTCTGCTGCAATATTATTTAATTTGCTGCACAATTAAAAAGTAAAAATTTTAAATGAAAAATGAACAGTTTGATTTCACAAAAGATTATATTTTAGAAGATGAATGTGTTTTATTAAGACCATTAACAATGGCAGACTTTGATAATTTAAAGCATTTTAGTTTAAATGAACCAGAAACTTGGGAATATTCTCTTGTAACAGCTGCTGGTATTGATAATTTGACAAATTATATGTCGATTGCAGTAACTGCAAGAATTAATAAATCGGAATTTCCTTTTATTGTTTTTGATAAAAGAACAAATGAATATGCTGGCAGTACCAGGTTTTATGATATAAATATTTCATATAAAACTTTGCAATTAGGTTATACTTGGTATGGAAAAAAATTTAGAGGTTCTGGATTGAATAAACATTGTAAATATTTATTATTAGAATTAGCATTTGAAAAATTAAATTTTGAACGAGTTGAATTTAGAGCAGATAATAGAAATGCCAAAAGTATTGCAGCCATGAAATCGATTGGATGTAAAGTTGATGGAATTTTAAGAAGTAATATGCCAACACAGAATAAAGAAACTAGACGAGATAGTATTGTTTTAAGTATTTTAAAAGACGAATGGCTAAGTGAAATAAAAAATAAATTAAAATCTTTAATATATTATAATTCAAATATTTAAAACTAATAAAATTGTTGGCGTATACATTTTAAAATATTAATTATATCTTATAATTAATATTATGTTAAGTAATAAAATTAAATTTTTTACTTACTTGATTTCCTATTCCTTGCTATATTATTAGAATTTAAATATTGGGTATAAAAAAATATTGCATTGTTTTAATTAACAATGTTGCTTACAATTTTAAAATAAATACATTCGTACATCAAATTAATTTTATGGCAGTATTAAAATTTAGAGCATTTTACGAAGAAGAAGATTCAATTTATAGAGATATTGCTGTAAAGCATACCAATATGTTTACTGATTTACATTTTCAAATTTTAAAATCATTTGAATTTGATAATAAACATAATGCAACTTTTTATAGAAGTAACGATAAATGGCAACGTGGACGAGAAATTAGTTTTGCAGTTTATGAAAAAGATTATGTTGCATTACCCCTATTAATGCATGAAGTAACAATTGGAAGTGAAATAAAAGATACCAATCAACGATTTATTTTTGAATACGACTTTGAAAAAAAATGGACTTTTTTGGTTGAGTTGATTAATATTTCTAAAGAAGAAGATCCCCGATTATTTTACCCAGCTACAACCCGTGTTGAGGGAATTGGACCACAACAATATGGTACAAAAAGTATTTTAGGAGACCGCTTTGCAGATATTGAAGAAAAATACGATTTAAAGGAAACACTTGATGGGTTTAATGTTGAGGGTGATACTACTATTTCTGAATCAACAACAGAAGAATAAATAATTACGGATATTTTAAAACTTTTTCTGAAATAGTTTTATCCGTATAAATTAATTGTACAATATATACTCCTGTTGCTAAATGGCTCAAGTTTAAATTTATTTCTTCGCTTGCATTTCCAGAATAATTTTTTACATTAATTGTTTTGCCTATACTATTAATAATTTTTATAGTTTTTAATAGCAAAGGTTTATTTAGATGCTGAATTGTTAGCTTATTTAATACTGGGTTTGGATAAATTGAATACCCATTTTGTTTTGTATTAGGTGCTAAATACTTTGTATAAAATTTTATATTATCTAAATAAATATTATTCCCAAAGTTTGTTATATTTCTAAATCTAATTTGAACTCTATCTGCTTTTAGTAAATTAGTTGAAATATATACAGAATCTGATTTCCATTGATTCGATAATGGAAAAAACTCTGTTAAATAACTTTGAGTTTGATTTATTGTTTGCAATGAATTCCCACTTTTATTCCAAATTGTATTCCAAGTTTCTCCACAATTTGTAGTAATTGCTATTTCTAAAGAATCGAATTTTTCATTTAAAGATGTAGGACTAAATTTTGTTGCATGTGCATAATCAAACAGCAAAAATGTACTGTCCATATTTCTATCCATATAGAAATATGGAGTAACTAAATCATCAATTCTTCCTCTATTATCATACATGAAATTTTGCAACATAATACTCGAGCTACTTCCCTTTCCAATTAAATCTGTTTTAACCCAAGTAATAGCATCTCTTAGTTTTTGAGAAACTAACCAATTTATTGGAAAAACATTTCCCTCAAATCCTTCTAATAAAGGCAAATTATAAGCAGGCGTTATAAAGAAATTTGAAACTAAAGTGTCATTTAAATTAAATTCATCATTTAAATTATTGGGAAAAGAAGTATAAATTTTTAATTGATGATTTCCTGTAACAGCTATTGATTCAGTTAAAATAATAGCAATAGAATCGTTAGTTTTTAAAATACCATTCCAATTTGTAATTATCGAATTTCCATTATCAACTTTATAATTAATTATTAAATTATTTATGGTTTGGGCTCCTTTATTTGCAATTATTATTTGAGGCTTTATTTGTTGGTTACAAGATGAATTTACTGGTGAAATTATTTTTACCATTTCTATATCTCTCTTGTATTTCACATGAACAGTAATATTATCAATAAATAAATTATTCCCTTTCCCATTTACACTTCTAAAAGCAATCATTAATTTATCATTCAGTTTAAATTTAGTTAAATCAATTTTTGTTTGGCTCCATGAATTGAATAAAAATGGATAAAATGGAGTATCAGAAGTATTGATAATTGTTGCAAGATTTGTTCCACCTTTTTTCCATAAACTTGTATAATTTATACCACAATCTGTAGATACTAAAACTTCCAAACTATCACTAAGTGTAAATCCTGTATTTCTAAATTTATATGCATGCCAAAAACTTAAACTAATAGAATCTGTATTTTTAATATTAATTAATGGACTTGTTAAGACATCTTCGGCACCTAATAAGTTATTGTAATTGTAATTATACATACACATACTATACAAATCTGCAACTCCAGTGTTAGAAGTATCTGCAGCAGTATGTGTCCAACTTAAATCATTATCAAGATTTATTGTTCTCCATTCTTGTGTTGGAAAATATGGTGGAAAATCAAAATTTTGTGAGATAGCTCCAGAAGAATTTATTGTAGGATTAACCACTACTTCAGCAGTTTTTCCAAAAGAATAATTATTGTTTACATCAACACTCCATATTTTAAAATAATAAAATTGTTCAAAATTTTTTGGAATAATAAAATTATTTGAACTCCCTTTATAAATAATTTTCCCCTCTCCTGCCAAAGCATCATTCACATTATAAACTTGACTATTTGTTAAACTTGATATTCCATTTTTATTGCTTACTGCAATTATTACATTCTGATTCAAATTATTTTTTTTCCAGTTTAACTTAATCTCATTGCAAGAATTAATTATAGAAAACGAATCAACAGGTAGCACATTTAAACTATTAAAAATAGCTTGAGTTTTTTGAAGAGCCTTAAAAGCATTCAATCGGCCAGAACCCAAAAGTCCTTTATAATTCGGGTTTAAAGTATCAATAAAATCTGTAGTACTTAACAAAATATCTCTAACGTCACTTGCAGATGCTTTACCTAATAATTTTGATGCAATTAATGCTGCAACACCTGAAACATGTGGGCAAGACATTGAAGTTCCATGATCGCTTGAATAACCACTATACCATGTTGTACTTAAAATTTGACTACTAGACCCTGTATTAAAATCACCACCAGGTGCAGAAATATCAACCCATGGTCCATAGGTTGCATAATTTGCTTTTCTATCTTTATTATTTGTAGCAGATACACAAATAACTCTATCATATGCAGATGGAAAATAGCTCAATTGTCTACTTACATTTCCCGATGCAAAAATTACTAAACCACCCTGAATGGCATTGCCACCCCCATTTTCAATAAAATAATCTATAGCATCCATTACAGAAAGTTCATAAATATTTTCAATATCATAAGCCCAACTATTGTTACTAATTGCAGCTCCATTATCAGCTGCATAAATAAAACTTTCGGCTAACCCTGCACTTTGATTTCCTTTAAAAATTTGCATGCTCATTAGCCTAATTCCAGAATTTATATTTCCATCACCACCTGCAATGCCACTCACTCCTATTGAATTATTATTTACAGCAGCAATAGTTCCTGCAACATGTGTTCCATGATAACCCATAACTATGGTATCATTATTATCAATAAAATTAAAACTTTTGCCAACAGCTATATTTTGTATTAAATCTGGATGATCAAGTTGAATTCCCATATCATGAACGGCTACTAAAACATTTGGATTTCCTTTTTCAATATCCCATGCATTTAAAAGTCTAATATCTTTTCCAATAATTCCACCACCTTGCCCTGTATTATTATAACTCCATTGTTCGTTTAATCGAGCATCGTTGGGCAAATAGTTTAAATTTAAAACTCCCTCATCTAACAAATGTTTTTTATAAACTGGTTCAACAATTTCAAAAAAATTAGTTTTTAATAACTCCTGATATAAAATTTGAACATTGAGTTCAGCATCAAATTCAATTGTATACCATAAATCTAAATCCCAATTTTTGTGAGTATTTTGAAACTCAGTATTTTTTAAAACATTTTTAAATAATGAAGTAATTTTTTTAAATTTAAATTGAGTTGATATTTTTTTTAAGTCTAGGTAATTAAACTCTAAGAAACCAAATTCATTAATTTTTTGCTCAATTTTTAGATATTGAAATCTATAAAATTTTACTGAAATTTTTCCTGATTCAAATGAATTAGAATTCAACTGTGACACATTAATTAATGGCAGATTTCTGGTTTTAATTACTTGAGCATGTAAATCAATGCTAATTAAAAAATAAATTAAAAATGTAAGTTTTTGAAGCATGTATTAATTGTAACTGTAAAAATACAATTTCATTTATTTAAATGGTAATGGTAAAAAATAAATTAGAAGTTGTTTCTAAGGTATTCAAATGCTTTATTTGCCCATATTTTATGCTCAATTGATGAATAATGCAACTGGTCTGAAGTTAATAAAGTTAAATCTTCTTTTACAAGGCGAGTATTTTCAGTTATATCAATATATTTTACTTGATGTTTTTTTGAGACTTTAATACAAACTGCATTATACTGGTCTATTTCTTTCGAAATATTTTCAGCTATTTTATCTTTTGCAAATGGGGTTACACCCCAATCGGGTATTGAAAAAACTATCAAATGTTCAGGTTTGGCTCCAATAAAGTCTAGTGCATTGGTTAATAATAATTCAAATTCCTTTTCAAAATCTAAAATATTTAAGCCACGATATTGATTGTTCACCCCAATTAATAAAGTTGCAAAATCGTAATGACTATTTAATGTAGTTTTTGAAAGATGCTCTATTAACTCAAAAGTTGTCCACCCTGTTTTTGCAATTATTTCAGGTGCTTGAAAATAAATATTTGAGTTTCTTAATAATTGAATTAATTGATAAGGAAAACTTTCATGTAATGGAACTCCTTCTCCTATTGTATAAGAATCGCCTAAACAAAGCAAAGAGTAATTTCTCATTTAATAAATCTTTTAATGCTGTGCACAAATTCTACATCGAGGTTCGTAAATATCTTTTTCTCCAAGTAAAACTTGACCTTCTTGTGCTGTTTTTCTATAACTAATATTTGCAATATTTCCACACTTTACACATATTGCATGAAGTTTGGTAATGTAATCTGCTTTTGCAAGTAAGTTTGGCATTTGTCCAAATGGGTTACCTAAATAATCCATATCTAATCCTGCAACAATTACTCTTATTCCTTGCAGAGCAAGCGTTTCACAAACATTTGCAATTTCATTATCAAAAAATTGAGCTTCATCAATACCCACAACATCAACATTATTTGCCATTAATAAAATGTTTTGTGAATGAGCTACAGGTGTACTTAAAATTGCATTTGAATCGTGACTAACAACATTCATAACGTCGTAACGAGTATCAATAGTTGGTTTAAAAATTTCAACTTTAAGATTTGCTATTTTAACTCGTTTTAATCTTCTAATTAATTCTTCAGTTTTTCCACTAAACATACTTCCACAAATAACTTCAATCCATCCTCTTTTTTCGCCACTCAAATTTGGTTCTATAAACATAGTTGTATTAAATTTCTATTTTTTAGATTTTATTTCATTATCGAAATAAAATGTTACTTTTTTCGTTTTGTTGTTGTATAATAGTTTGTTAAACTAATATATCCATTAATTCCCGTCCATATTAAGACTTATTTTTAGGTAGAATTAGAATTCAAAAATATATTTTAATATGGAAAGAATACATACACTTATTAACAAGTTACAAGATCAGTTAAATAAGAACCAAAATCCCCAAAATTTATTATCTACAGCACAGCTTTTAGTTGCTGAATTAAGTGGAATTGAAATGCCAGATCAAATTGGTAAAGTTTCTGTTTGGATGCCATCAGTATATTTTAGTGGGGTTGATAACTCAAATAATAAAGAAACTATTGTAACAACAATGGTTAAACGAGAAGAGCCTTTTGTTATTGCCAAAAATATTGGAGTACAAAAACCAGTTTACAATAATCAAATTAAGAAAGAAGTTTTTGAAATTAACGATGTAATTGCAAAAACAAATAACTCATTAAACGACACAATTAAAGTTGAAAAGAAAGAATTAGTTGCAAAATTAGCAGACACCAAAATAAAAGATTTAAATAAAGTAATAGGAATTAACGAAAAGTATTTATATATAAATGAATTGTTTCAGGGAGATGAAACTATGTATGAGCGTAGTGTTAAAACAATAAATAATTTTTCAGTTTTCCCAGAAGCAGATCAATGGATAAGAAGAGAGCTTTATACTAAATTGTGTTGGATAAATGAAAACCCAACAGTTAAACAATTTGATCAATTAGTTAAAAGACGATTTGCATAAATAAAATTAATTATCTCTTGTGATGAACCCTCATTATTTTTTACATAAGTTCCAGCATTGTGTTCCATTTGTTGAAGCTTTTCCTTATCTGTCAATAAATCATTTATTGCAGCTTCTAATTCTAATGCAGAATTAATTGTTAAAGCTCCATAACAATTTACTAAATCAATTGCTTCTTCAAACTTTTGATAAATTGGCCCAAAAATTACTGGTTTAAAATATACTGCAGCTTCTAATACATTATGCACTCCATCTCCTCCAAATCCACCTCCAATATAACATATAGTTGCATATTTATACAGCTTATTTAATAAGCCTACATTGTCAATTATAAGTACATTAGTTTTATCGGTTATATTTTCATATTCAGAATATAGAACAGCATTTTTATAAAGAAATAAAATCTCCGAAACTCTTTCTACATCAATATTATGTGGCACAATAATAAACTTAATATTTGTATTTTTATTTGCATAATGATCAAGTTCTTCATCATCTTCAAGCCAAGTACTTCCAGCAACAATAACTTTATTATCTGCAACAAAATTTTCAATAATTTTATTGTGATAATCTTGTTTAGCTATTTCTATTACTCTATCAAATCTTGTGTCTCCGTTTATAGAAATATTATTTTTAGAGTGTACTGTTTTTAATAACTCATTGGATTCATCATTTTGTACAAATAGGTGAGTAAAACAAGTTAACATTTCTAAATGTAACTTACCATACCATTTAAAAAAAGGTTGACTCTCGCGAAAAATTCCTGAAATTAATAATACAGCAATTTTTCTTTTTTTAGCTTCGGTTAAATAATAAAACCAATACTCATATTTAACAAATAGTATTAAATTTGGTTTTACAATTTCGAGAAAGTTTTCAGCATTTTTTTTTGTATCAATTGGTAAATAAAAAACCCAGTTAGCACCCTTATAATTTTTATGAATTTCGTATCCTGATGGTGAAAAAAAAGTAACTAAAATTTTCAAATCAGCATTCTCAAGTTTTAGCTTTTCAATTAACGGTCTTCCTTGTTCAAATTCTCCTAAAGATGCACAATGCATCCATACAATTTTATTTTTATTATTTTCAAGTGCAGTTTTTATTTTTTTTAAAATATCCACTCTCCCATTTATCCAAAGTTTAGCTTTCGGATTATGAAAACTAATTGCCCTTGCCACGAATGAATAAACAATAATAAAGAAATCATATAGTAACTTCATATTACGAATTTATAAAAATTACATTGCATAAATGTGATATAAAAAAACCGCTTCAATAATTTGAAACGGTTTTTAAAATATTA
>JANOVK010000056.1:0-17315 GCA_031417315.1 Chitinophagaceae bacterium
GGTTAGGAAAAAATATTTTAGGCTCAGGTTTCGAATGTAATATTTATGTACACCGTGGTGCTGGTGCTTATATCTGTGGTGAAGAAACTGCTTTAATTGAAAGCTTGGAAGGTAAAAGAGGAAATCCTAGAATTAAACCTCCATTCCCAGCTGTGCAAGGGTTATGGCAACGCCCAACTGTTGTAAATAATGTTGAAACCATTGCTGCTGTTGTACCAATCATCAATAATGGTGGTGCTGCTTATTCTCAAATTGGTGTTGGAAAAAGTACAGGAACAAAATTAATTTCTGCTTGTGGTAATATCAATAAACCTGGAGTGTATGAAATAGATATGACCATCAGCGTTGAAGAATTTATTTATGGTGATGAATATTGTGGAGGAATTGCAAATGATAAAAAATTAAAAGCTTGTATTCCTGGTGGTTCATCTGTACCAATTCTTCCAGCAAACCTGTTATTAAAAACAGCAAAAGGTGAAAGCAGATTAATGAATTATGAAAGTCTTTCTGATGGAGGATTTATTACAGGAAGTATGATGGGAAGTGGAGGATTTATTGTTTTAGATGAAGACCAATGTATTGTTAAACACACTTTGACTCTTGCAAGATTTTATCGTCATGAAAGTTGTGGACAATGCTCACCTTGTAGAGAAGGTACAGGTTGGATGGAAAAGATTTTAATGAATATTGAATATGGTAAAGGAAAAATTAGTGATATTGATTTATTGTGGGATATTCAAAGAAAAATTGATGGCAATACAATTTGTCCTTTAGGAGAAGCAGCAGCATGGCCTGTTGCAGCAGCTATAAGACATTTTAGAGATGAATTTGAATGGCATATTGCAAATCCAGAAGAAGCACAAATAAGAAATTTTGGATTAGCACATTATGCAGATGAAATACATATTCCTGTGTTAAGTTAAAATTGAAAATTAAAAAGTAAAAATTCAAAAGTAAAAAATGGACGAAAATTTTACTGATAGGATTTTGATGGAAGAGGAAAAACCATATAAGATTAGTCACAGATGTTTTTTCTTTTCAAAAAGTGTAATCGATTTTATAAAAGATTGTAAATATGATAGAATTTATCACTCAATGTTTGACCAACTATTAAGAAGTGCAACTTCAATAGGAGCAAATGTTGTAGAAGGTAAAGCCGGAAGTTCTAAGAAAGATTGGAAAAATTATTATTCAATAGCTATGAAGTCGGCAAATGAAACTAAATATTGGTTATGCCTTATTAACGAATCTTTAGAAATACCAAAAGAAAAAGCAAAGGAATTGATAAAAGAAGCAAATGAAATATCTAAAATTATTGGTTCAATTATAGTAAAGTCAAGTCAATAAAATTTTGACTTTTGACTTTTTACTTTTGATTTATAAATATGAGTGAACAAATATTACATAAAGTAACCATCGACAACATTACCATTGAAGTACCAGCTGGAACTACAATTTTAAATGCTGCTCGTAAAATTGGTGGAGATGTTACACCTCCTGCAATGTGTTACTATAGCAAATTAAAAGATAGTGGCGGTAAGTGTAGAACTTGCTTGGTAGAAGTTGCTAAAGGTTCAGAAAAAGATCCTCGGCCAATGCCAAAACTTATGGCAAGTTGTAGAACAACTGTAATGGATGGAATGGAGGTAAAAAATATTACTTCACCAAGAGTATTAGAAGCTCGTGAAGGCGTTGTTGAATTTCTTTTAATTAATCATCCTTTAGATTGCCCTGTTTGTGATCAAGCAGGAGAGTGTGATTTGCAAGATTTAAGTTATGGACATGGTGAAGCATCTACTCGTTATGAATTTAAAAGAAGAACTTTTGAAAAAGTAGATTTAGGAGATTATATTCAATTGCACATGACACGTTGTATTCTTTGCTATCGTTGTGTTTTTGTTGCTGATCAATTAACAGAAAAAAGAGAACATGGTATTTTAGATAGAGGAGATCATTCACAGATTGCAACCATGATTCAAAAGAATTTGAAGAACGATTTTATTGGTAATGTAATTGATGTTTGTCCTGTAGGAGCTTTAACTGATAAAACTTTTAGATTTAAAAATAGAGTTTGGTTTACCAAACCTGTAGATGCTCATAGAGATTGTGATAAGTGTTGTGGCGAAGCACAACTTTGGATGAGAGGTGATGAAGTGTATAGAGTTACAGCAAGAAAAGATGAATGGGGAGAAGTTAAAGAAGCATCAAATGGAAAAACTGGATGGATTTGTAATACTTGCAGATTCGAGAAAAAGAAAACATCTGATTGGGTGATTGAAGGTCCAAGTGTAGTTAACAGACATTCTGTAATTTCTCAAGGTCATTATGTAAATGTTGTACTACCAACAGAAACATTTAATGAAGTAATGAAAGGCCGTGACCCAAAATTATTAATGGATATACATGATGAAAGTGAAGTAAATAATCCAACTGTTGATTTAAGTAGTTTTAACAGACCTGCTCATTCAACTGATTTTTAAGTATGATTCTAACAAATGAACATATTAAACAAGTGGTAACAAATTTTTTTAAAGATAAACCTGTAAATAAAGTTTGGTTATTTGGTTCGTATGCTCGTGGCGATGCTAATGAAAAAAGTGATGTGGATGTAATGGTAGATTTAGATAAAAATATTATTCTTGGATTAGAATATTTTGGTTGGTTTTCTGATTTAGAAGAAATGTTTCATAAGAAAGTTGACTTAGTAAAAGTTGGTGGAATTAAACCAAGGATTTTGCCTTTTGTAGAAAAAGATTTAAAACTTATTTATGAAAAAAAATAAGTTAACTGACAAGGAAAGATTGGCTCATATAGTTGATAATATAATTTTTATTGAAAAAGCAATAATAGACGTTACAGAAGCAGAGTTTGAAAATAATTTTATTCTAAACACTGCTCTTACAAGATGGATTGAAATAATTGGAGAAGCAAGTTTTAAATTAACTAAAGAATTTAAAATTGAAAATTCAATAGTTCCTTGGAAAGAGATTGAAGGACTAAGACATATTTTAGTTCATGATTATTATGAGATTGATATAAAACAATTATGGTTTATTATTAAAAATGATATTCCAAAACTTAAGGTACAAATTGAAAATTTGTACAATAATTTTAAAAAAATAGATTAAAGTTTTATGACTTTATTTGAGATAGATTGGATTTTATTGCTCGAAAAATTTGTGCTAATTGCAATTATTGTATTTGCAACTTTAGGTATTGCATTATATACAACATTTGCAGAAAGAAAAGTAGCAGCTATTTTACAAGATAGGCCAGGACCAAATCGTGCTGGACCTTTTGGCTTATTACAACCCTTAGCAGATGGAGTAAAAATGTTTACTAAAGAAGATATTATTCCAACGGCAGCAAATAAATGGATGTTTATTTTAGGGCCAGGCTTAGCCATGGTAGCAGCTTTAATGACCTGTGCTGTAATTCCATGGGCTGGATCAATTACTTTAAATGGGCATGAATTCCCAATCCAAATTGCTGATGTAAACATTGGAATTTTATACATTTTTGCTGTGGTAAGTATGGGAATTTATGGTATTATGATTGGAGGTTGGGCAAGTAATAACAAGTTTTCATTAATGTCGTCTTTACGTGCTGCAAGCCAAGCAATAAGTTACGAATTAGCAATGGGTATTAGTTTAATTGCATTAATATTTATTACTGGAAATTTAAGTTTAGGAACTATTGTTAAACAACAACAAGATGGTTGGTGGAATGTGGTATATCAACCCTTAGGTTTTTTAATATTCTTTATTTGTGCTTTAGCAGAGTGTAATAGAACACCATTTGATTTGCCCGAATGTGAAAACGAATTAAATTTTGGATATCATCAAGAATATTCAAGTATGAAATTGGGTTTTTATTTATTTGCTGAATACATTAACATGATTATGAGTAGTGCTGTTATGGCATCTTTATATTTTGGTGGATATGATATTCCTTTTGTAAATGATGCTAATTTGTATGCAAGTATTGGAGATTGGACAGCATTATTACAAGTAGCAGTACTATTAACTAAAATTGTAATGTTCATATTTGTATTTATGTGGATTAGATGGACAATACCAAGATTTAGATACGACCAATTAATGAATTTAGGCTGGAAAACCATGATACCATTGGCTTTGATAAATATGGTGATTTCTGGGGCATTAGTTATTTTGAAATTAAATAATTGGAAATTTTAATTATTAGTCTATGAGTATTGGATTAAGAAAAAATGAAAAAATAAAACCAAAATGGCGATTCATTGCAAATTTTATATTTAACAGTTTTATTGTTGTAATTGGTTTAAGAAGTATTTTAAGATTGTTTAATGAAGATAGAATTGCGTTTGATAATAGTTTGATGAATGATGTGTATGTTTATATAAGTGCTTGTTTATTAGTAATTTTCTTTTTAATTCATTTAGCATTTTGGATAAAACCTGTGTGGTTCGAAAAAATAAAATAGTAATGAGGAATAAATTAAGTACCGATATTAATGTTGATAATAAATGGAAACAATTAAACAATGTTTTATTTTATGGATTTTTACTTTTTTATATTGTTAGAGGGCTTATTAAATTGAAAGAAAGATATAGTTTAGAAAAGACTGAATGGCCAAATATTTTATTAATGATTGCTTTTGTAGGATTTTTAGGATGTGCTTTATTAAATATTTTATATAAAATTAAACCTATTTGGTTTAATAAAAAAGAAGTTGAGTAAAGAAAAATAGTTGAAGAGTGCGACGCCACTGAAGTTGATGGAAGCACAAAAGATAGAACACAAAAAAATAATAATAAACCATTGGTTTATTTAATTGGTTAAGAAATTTGATAAAATATATTTGCAAACTTTTAAAATGCAGGCATTAACACATAGAGTAAAAAAGGTAGACAGAAAACCAATGAGTTTTTTAGAGAAAATTTATCTCTGGAATATTCTTAAAGGTATGTTTATCACATTTACACACATATTTACAAAGAATCCTACGATTCGTTACCCTGAACAAAAAAGGGAATTTAGTCCTGTATTTAGAGGGTTACATGTTTTAAATAGAGACGAAGAAGGGCGAGAAAGATGCACTGCTTGTGGTTTATGTGCAGTGGCTTGTCCTGCAGAAGCTATTACTATGGAAGCTGCAGAAAGATTGCCAAGTGAAGAGCATTTATATCGTGAAGAAAAATATGCTGCAAAATATGAAATCAATATGTTGCGTTGTATTTTTTGTGGTTTGTGCGAAGAGGCTTGCCCAAAAGATGCCATTTATTTAAGCGAAACTTTTGCACCATCAAATTTTTCGAGAAAAGGATTTATTTATGGTAAACCAGATTTATTAATTCCTAATCAAATAACTGAAGCAGCAGATTTTGAAAAAGCAAGAGGAATGTAACAATGTGAAAATATGAAAATGTGAAAATGACTGCGGTCTTCAATTTTCACATTTTCACATTTTCAAATTAACAAATTATGTCTTTAACTGAAATAATATTTTGGCTTTTAAGTGGCTTTGCCATTGTAAGTGCAATTATGGTATTGGTAAGCAAAAGCCCTATACATAGTATATTGTGGTTGATTCTTGTTTTTTTTGCAATTAGTGGTCATTACATTTTATTGAATGCACAGTTTTTAGCTATCGTTAATTTAATTGTGTATGCGGGAGCTATTATGGTGCTATTTTTATTTGTTGTAATGTTAATTAATTTAGATAAAGAAAGCGATCCACAAAAAAATATTTGGATAAAATTGGCTGGTGTTATATCTGGTGGAAGTTTATTAATCGTTTTAGTATCGTTAGTAAAACAAGCAACAGAAATTAATGCAAAAGAGGTTTTATTAAGTAAAGGAAATATTGGGTTAATAGAAACTTTAGGTAAAGTTTTATTTACAGATTTTATTGTTCCTTTCGAAATTAGTAGTGTATTATTTTTAAGTGCAATGGTGGGTGCTGTAGTTATTGGAAAAAAATAAATTAACAAATTAGCGAATACGAAAATTTGAATTTGAAGTGTTGTACTTAATTTTCACATTTGCTAATTTTCACATTTTTACATTTTGAATTATGCCTATACAGAATTATATAATTGTTGCCTTAACACTTTTTACAATAGGTATTGTAGGTGTACTAGTACGTAGAAATGCACTTATAGTTTTTATGAGTATCGAGTTAATGTTAAATGCTGTAAACTTATTATTAGTAGCTTTTAGCAAAGTACATCATGGTGCTGCATTAGCACATAACAATGCAACAACAGTTGGTGCCGAAGCCCAAATTTTTGTTTTTTTTATAATGGTAGTTGCAGCAGCAGAAGTAAGTATTGGGCTAGCAATAATTGTAATGCTTTATAGAAATACACGAAGTATTGATATAAACTTTTTAAATAGGTTAAAGAATTAGAATTTAAAGAATTTTTGATATTAAATAATGAAAATAATTTTAGCATTTATTGTTCTCTTTCCTTTAGCAGGGTTTCTTGTTAATGGATTGTTTAGAAATACTCGTTCAAAAAAATCAATTGCTTATTATGCATGTAGCCAAATTTTTTCTTCATTCTTTTTAAGTTGTATTGCATTTTATTTAGTTAAGAATGGAGGTTCTGAGGTTGTAACTTATTTTGATTTTATTAAAATTTCTAATTTAAACATTTCATTTTCTTTTCAAATAGATCAATTATCGGCTTTATTCTTATTAATTATAACAGGGGTTGGTTTTTTAATTCATGTATATTCTGCAGCCTATATGCACGAAGAAGAACCAAAACATTTTGCTCGATATTTTGCATACTTAAATTTATTTGTATTCTCTATGCTAATATTAGTATTAGGAGCAAACTATGTTATTATGTTTATGGGTTGGGAAGGTGTGGGACTTTGTTCTTATTTATTAGTTGGATATTGGTTTAAAAATAACAATTATAATTATGCTGCTAAAAAAGCTTTCATCATGAATCGTATTGGTGATTTAGGTTTTTTATTAGCTGTATTTTGGATTATTAATAAATTGGGAACTGTTGGTTATACTGAAGTATTTGCAAAAGCTGCAACACTTTCAACTTTTGATGTAACAGCAATTACCATGTTATTGTTTGTTGGTGCAATGGGAAAATCTGCACAAATACCTTTGTATACTTGGTTGCCAGATGCAATGGCTGGCCCAACACCAGTTTCAGCTTTAATACATGCTGCAACAATGGTTACTGCTGGTATTTATATGATAGCAAGAAGTAATGTATTATTTAGTATGAGTGCAATTACTATGAATTTAATTACAATTATTGGGTTAGCAACTGCTTTATTATCTGCTACCATTGCAATAAAACAAAATGATATTAAAAAAGTTTTGGCATATTCCACAGTTAGCCAATTGGGTTATATGTTTTTGGGTTTAGGTGTTGGGGCGTATACTGGTGCTGTGTTTCATGTAATGACACATGCTTTTTTTAAAGCCTTATTATTCTTAGGTGCAGGTTCTGTTATACATGCTATGCACCATGAACAAGATATTAGAAATATGGGTGGATTGAAGAAAAAACTTCCAATAACTCATCTCACTTTTTTATTAGGTTGCTTTGCAATTTCTGGTATTCCTCCATTTAGTGGTTTCTTTTCAAAGGATGAAATATTAGCAGCAGCATTTGCAAGTAATCCAATCTACTGGGTACTGGGTGTTGTAGGTGCAGCAATGACAGCTTTTTATATGTTTCGATTATATGCAACAACTTTTTTAGGAAATTTTAGAGGAACTAAAGTACAAGAACTTCATTTGCACGAATCTCCAAAAGCAATGACCTATCCATTAATTATTTTAGCAATTTTAAGTGTTGTTGGAGGATTAATTGGAATTCCTGAAATATTAGGAGGCAATCATCAATTACATCATTTTTTATCTTCAGTTTTAACAAGTGAAAAACCTATTCATATTAATCATAATACTGAGTTTTTATTAATGGCAACATCAGTTGTAATAGCAGTAATAGCCATACTATTTGCTGTAAATAAATTTAGTAAAAAACCAGAGTTGAGCGAGGCCAAAGGATTAGGAAAAATATTTGCTAATAAATGGTATGTTGATGAGTTATATGAAAAAATTATAGTAATTCCATTATTAGCAATAGCAACATTTTTAAAAAATATTGTTGAAAAAAGTGGAATTGATGGAATTGTAAATGGGGTTGGTAAATACATTCAATATTCAGCAAGGCAAATACGATTAGTACAAAATGGCCAAGTTGGTAGTTATGTATTATTTATGGTTTTAGCATTTATTATTATGATTTTAATTTGGGTGAATGATGGTCATATTTATAAATTCTTAACCCAATTATTTTAAATAGAAAGTAGTTTAAATTACTACAATAAATATAATTATGTTTTCTTTTTTATTAATATTAATTCCGATTTTATCAGGCTTGCTTTTATTTTTTATTAAAAATGAAAAGAGTGCAAAAAGCTTGTCTTTATTAGCTTCTGTACTTACGCTTGCCATTTCAATTATAAGTTTATCTAGCAAAACAAATTTAAATTTTAGTGCAGAATGGATTCCATCATTAGGAGCAAAATTTTCACTTTCGTTAGATGGATTAAGCAAAATGTTATGTTTATTAAACAGTATTTCTTTGCCAATAATATTTCTTTCAATTTTTAAAAATGATAATAAATATTCTCCAAATTTCTTTGGGTTAATGCTTTTAATGCAAGCAGGAATAATGGGCGTATTTTTAGCAAGTGATGCTTTATTATTTTATTTCTTTTGGGAATTAGCTTTAATACCTGCTTATTTTCTATGTTCAATTTGGGGTGGTGAAAAAAGAATTCAAGTAACTTTTAAATTTTTCATTTACACTTTCGTTGGCTCTTTATTAATGTTATTGGGAATAATTTATTTGTATTTGCAAACTAAAGGGTCACATTCATTTTCCATTCAAGATTTTTATTCTTTACAATTATCATCAAACAAACAAAATACAATTTTTTGTTTGATGTTTTTTGCATTTGCAATTAAAATGCCCATCTTTCCTTTTCATAGTTGGCAGCCTGATACGTACGAACAAGCACCAACACCAGTTACAATGATATTAAGTGGTGTAATGGTTAAAATGGGCGTGTTTGCAGTAATAAAATGGCTTATTCCAGTATTACCAGATGCAACAAATCATTTCAGTAATATTGTTATTTTATTATCTGTAATTGGAATGTTGTATGCATCGTTAATTGCAATAAAACAAGATGATGTTAAACGAATGATTGCTTATTCTTCCATTGCTCACATTGGTTTAATTTGTGCAGCAATTTTTAGTAATACAATTAATGGATTGCAAGGTGCATTAATTCAAATGTTTAATCATGGAATTATTGTTATTGGCTTATGGATAGTTGCTGATGTGATAGAAAAACAAATTGGAACTCGTAAATTTAGTGAACTTGGTGGTTTAGCACAAAAAGCTCCAACTCTTGCAATATTATTAGTAGTATTATCTTTTGCAAATATTGCTTTGCCATTAACAAGTGCTTTTGTTGGAGAGTTTTTAATGTTTAGTGGCTTGTTTAAATATAATATTTGGTTTGCAGCAATTGCAGCAATCAGTATTATTTTGGGTGCAGTTTATACCTTAAATATGGTTCAAAAAATATTTTATGGAAATACTGTTTCTGCAACCGAAAACGCAATTGATATTAGTTGGAATATAAAATTGGCTTTAATATTTTTAGTAATTATTGTTTTAGTTTTTGGTGTTTATCCAATGCCATTAATAAACTTAATAAATTCTTAAATTAATTTTAAATAATAAATTCCCATTTGGGATTCGGGATTATGAATTCAATAATTGTTTCGGCTTTATTAGGTGTTGTAATGATGTTTAGTGGAATTTTTACCACTAATAAAACTATTATAAAAAATATTGCATTAATTGGAATGTTGATTTTACTAGTTTCAAATATTGCAAATACATATGGGTGGTGTACTGTAGATGTTGATGTTAAAGGAATGTTAGTGTTCTCAAAATTTGGGTACCTGTTTAATTCAATAATTTTTTTTACCTCACTAATATATATTTTTTTAAGTGGAAATGATTTTGCAGATGTAGGAAATAATGTTGCAGAGTATTTTGCACTCATATTTTTTGTTTTATGTGGAGTAGCTATATTATCATCTTACAATACTTTATTAATGTTGTTTTTGGGTGTAGAAATAATGACGATTCCTTTATATATTTTAGCAGGAACCGATAAAAAGAATTTAAAAAGTAATGAAGCAGCATTAAAATATTTTTTAATGGGTGCATTTTCTACAGGCATTATGTTAATGGGTATTGCATTAATTTATGGTATTAATGGAAATTTTAAAATTGAATTTGAAACAACCAGCACAATTCAAAATTTTGGCATTTTATTGCCACTTGGACTCTTGTTCATTTTTGTTTCAATGTGTTTTAAAGTAAGTGCAGCACCATTTCATTTTTGGACACCCGATGTTTACGATGGATCTCCTTCAGTATTTACTTCATTCATGTCAACAATCGTAAAAGCTGCAGGCTTTATTGCATTCATTAAATTATTCGAAACACATTCAATTCAACTTCAAACTTCTTGGAAATTAATTTTACCAATTATAATTATTGCAACATTGCTTGTAGGAAATATTACTGCAGTTTTTCAGCAAAGTGTAAAACGAATGTTAGCATATAGTAGTATTGCCCAAGCAGGTTTTATGCTATTCGCATTATATAGTAGTAATACTTTATCGAGAGAAGGAATTTTACTTTATAGTGCAGCTTATAGCTTTGCAACAATTGGAATATTTGCAGTATTAATTAAAATGAAAGATTATTCATTCGATGGGTTTAATGGCCTATCGAAAACACAACCTGTGTTAGCAGCAACTGCAACAATTTTCTTATTTTCTTTAGCTGGAATTCCATTAACAGGAGGGTTTTTTGCAAAGTATTTTATGTTAGCATCTGCATTGCAAGAACATAAAGCATTTTTAATGGTTATTATTGCTGTACTCTTTGCTGCTATTAGTGTGTATTATTATTTTAGAGTCATTCAAGCCATGTATTTTAAACAAGGCGATGCCGAAACTACTGAAATTACAAGTGGTTTTAAATTAGGTTTAATTGTTCTTGCGGCTTTAATTATTTTATTAGGTGTTATGCCAAGTATTTTATTACAATGGTTGTATTTTTAATTTTTATTTACTAAGCTGCAGTAAAACTATTTATTTTAGTTGCGTCGCACACTTCAACTTTAAATCTTCACTCAACAATAATCAGCTAACATAATAAAGTAAATACACTTTATTTTTGTTTTATATATTTATATATGTCAAAGCCATCAATCCCACAAGGCACAAGAGATTTTAGTGCTGCTGTTGTTCGCAAACGCAATTATATTTTCAATACAATCAAGGCTGTTTTTGAATTGTATGGATTTGAACCTTTAGAAACTCCCGCTATGGAGAATTTAGAGACTCTAATGGGAAAATATGGCGATGAAGGCGATAAATTAATTTTTAAAATTTTAAACAACGGATTAGATAATCCAGAAAAACAAGAAAAAATAAAAGAAGATTTTAAAAAAATTTTAGAAGGAAAAAATAATAAAGGAATTACGGAGCGTGCACTTCGATATGATTTAACAATTCCGTTTGCACGTTATGTTGCAATGAATCACCATCAACTCACTTTTCCTTTTAAACGTTTTCAAATTCAACCTGTTTGGCGTGCTGATAGGCCACAACGTGGACGTTACAGAGAATTTTATCAATGTGATGTTGATGTTGTGGGTAGTAATAGTTTATTAAACGAAGTTGAATTAATACATATTTATGCAACCGTTTTTAAGAATCTGAAAATTGATATAGCAATAAAAATTAATAGTAGAAAAATATTACAAGCATTGGCAGAAGTTTGTGGTGGTATTGAGAAATTAACAGATATAACTATTGCAATAGATAAGCTTGACAAAATTGGTATTCAAAAAGTAACAGAAGAATTATTGCAACGAGGTTTAAATGCTGAACAAATTGCTACCATTACTTCTTATCTTACAATTAACGGCAATAATGTTGAAAAATTTAGTAAAATTAAAAGCCTAGTATTAAATAATGAAATAGGAAAACAAGGTATTGCAGAAATAGAATATTTGTTAAGTTTTAATACAAATTCCAATAATCTAGTTATTGATTTTACACTTGCTCGAGGGTTAAATTATTATACAGGAATTATTTTCGAAGTTGTAGCAAATAATATACAAATGGGCAGTATTGGTGGTGGTGGTAGGTACGATAATTTAACTGAATTATTTGGTGTGCCAAATATTTCTGGTGTTGGAATTAGTTTTGGTGTTGATAGAATTTATGATGTTATGGAAGAATTAAATTTATTCCCAAAGAAATTACAAGCAACATCTTCAACCAAAGTATTGTTTTTAAATTATGGAAATTTAGAAAGTAGAAAAGCTTATGATATCATAATCGAACTGAGAAAGAAAAAAATTGGATGTGAGTTGTACTTCGATGAACAATCAAAAATTGATAAACAGTTTAAATATGCAGAAAAGAAGGGAATTAAGCATGTAGCAATTTTAGGAAGTGAAGAATTAGATAAAGGAGAAATTATTATTAAAAACTTGCAAACTGGGGTTAAAAAATTTTTTCACATTCAAGATTATGATAGTATTATTAAAGAAATTAGAAGTAAATCAAAAATCACTAAATCGGCAATCATAAATCATAAATAATCATGTTTATATATAATGTAACAATAAAAGTAAATTGGTGTATTCATGAAGATTGGATTAAATGGATGAATGAAAAACATTTAGCTGATGTTATGGCAACTCAATGTTTTACAAAATACCAATTTGTACGATTAATAGATATTGATGAAGTTGAAGGGCCTACTTATGCAATTCAATATTACTGCGATTCACAAATAATTTATACTACTTATGTAGAAAAATTTGCACCTAAATTAAAGCAAGAAGGAATTGATCAATTTGGTAACAATTTTATTGGTTTTAGGTCATTAATGCAAATTGTGCATTAACTGTGCAAAAAAAATAAAAAATATTTTTCTTTTAAAACAAAATCTTATATTGCTCTAAGCCATATTAGCATTGTGTTTTGCTTACAATTGTGTTACAACTCAATGCAGCAAAAGGTTTCAACGAAAATTGCTTTTCACTTTAAAAAATCAAATAATTTTATAAAATTTTAAAATCCATAGTGGCTATGGTTTTCAAAGAAATAATTTTTCAACAATTGGTTAAAAATATTTTTATGTGTAGTCAAAAAATATATATTTGTTTTTGTTAATTAACAATTAAAAAAAAATTCGTATGAACAAAGCTGAACTAATCGCAAAAATTGCTGATGATGCTGGCCTAACTAAAACTCAGGCTAATGCAGCTATTGATTCTTTTACAACTGCAGTTCAAAAAACTTTGAAAGGCGGTGGTAAACTTACTTTAGTGGGATTTGGAACTTTTTCTGTTTCTAAACGTGCTGCACGTATGGGTCGTAACCCACAAACTGGAGCAACTATTAAAATTAAGGCTAAAAAAGTAGCTAAATTTAAAGCAGGAAAAGATTTAAGTTCAAAAATCTAATCAGTAAAAAACTCTTACAAAAAAATCCTTCTTGAAATGAGAAGGATTTTTTTTATGTTTGCAATCATTAAAATAAATTAAAATGGGAAGAGGTGATAAAAAAACCGCAAAAGGCAAAAGATTTAAAGGGTCTTTTGGAAAAAGCAGACCACACAACAAACCTACAAATATTGTGAAAGTAGAAAAAGAAGTAGCTGTGGTAGAAGAAGTAAAACCTGTAAAAAAAGCAAAGGCAAAAACAAAAGAAAAGGAAGCCTAAATTTTTATAATTAATTATAATTGTCCCACTATTTTAGTGGGATTTTTTTTGTGTATAACTAACCTTATTTTAACACCTTTTAGGCTCTGGTTTCCCTTATCTTCGCTACTCTTAAAATATCATTCAAATTCAAGTATAGTAAGTATTATGACGGAAGAACAAAATATAAGTAACGACGCTCAAAATAAAAATTATGGTGCCGATAGTATTCAAGTTTTAGAAGGGTTAGAAGCTGTTAGAAAAAGACCTGCCATGTATATTGGCGATATCAGTTCAAAAGGCTTGCATCATTTAGTTTACGAGGTAGTAGATAATTCTATTGATGAAGCATTGGCAGGATATTGTAAAAACATTGTAGTTAATATTCATACCGATAATTCAATAAGTGTAATTGATGATGGAAGAGGTATTCCAACAGCCATGCACTCTAAAGAAAAACGAAGTGCCTTAGAAGTTGTTATGACTGTTTTGCATGCTGGAGGAAAATTCGATAAAAATACTTATAAAGTTTCAGGTGGTTTACATGGTGTTGGTGTAAGTTGTGTAAATGCATTAAGTTCTAAATTAATTGTTACTGTAGAAAGAGAAGGTAAAATATTTGACCAAGAGTATGGTATTGGAATTCCTAAATATGCAGTAAGAGAAACAGGATTAAGTGATAGAACTGGCACTACTGTTCACTTTTGGCCAGATGCTACAATTTTTCAAGTATTAGTTTTTAATAGAGAAATTTTAGAAGGACGATTAAGAGAATTGGGATTTTTAAATAGAAAAATTCATATTACACTTAATGATTTAAGAGAATTTAATGATGATGGAACTCATTATTCTAAAGAATTTTATAGCGAGGGTGGTATTGTTGAGTTTGTTGAAATGTTAGATAAAGCAAGTAATAGAACTCCAATTATTTCAAATACTTTGTATTTTGAAGGACTTGATGAAACTTCAAATGTTGCTGTAGAAGTTGCTATGACTTACAACAACGATTTTAAAGAACATATTTTTTCGTATGTAAATAATATCAATACAATTGAAGGTGGCACACACGTAACAGGCTTTAGAACTGCATTAACAAGAGTTTTTAAATCATATGGCGATAAAGAAGGGTTATTCGAAAAAGCAAAAGTTGAAGTTGAAGGTGATGATTTTAGAGAAGGCTTAAGTGCTATTATTTCTGTTAAAGTTCCAGAACCACAATTCGAAGGACAAACAAAAACTAAATTAGGAAATAGTGATGTTGCAGGTACTGTTCAAACAACAGTTGGTAGAGCATTACAGGCTTATTTAGAAGAAAATCCAAAAGAAAGTAGATATGTAATTTCGAAAATAATTTTAGCTGCACAAGCAAGAGTAGCCGCAAAAAAAGCAAGAGATTTAGTACAACGTAAAACTGTATTAAGTGGTGGAGGGTTACCTGGTAAATTGGCAGATTGTAGCGAAAGAGACCCTGAAAAATGTGAATTATATTTAGTTGAAGGAGATTCAGCAGGAGGAACAGCAAAGCAAGGCAGAGATAGAAACTATCAAGCTATATTACCATTGCGAGGTAAGATTTTAAATGTTGAAAAAGCAATGGAGCATAAAATTTACGAGAATGAAGAGATAAGAAATATGTACACTGCTCTTGGAGTAACTGTTGGTACACCAGAAGATGCAAAGGCATTAAATCTTTCGAAACTTCGCTATCATAAATTAATAATAATGACAGATGCTGATGTTGATGGAAGCCACATTGCAACGCTTATTCTAACTTTCATTTTTAGATATATGAAAGAATTGGTTGAACAAGGTTATGTTTATTTAGCACAACCCCCATTATATTTAGTTAGAAAAGGTAAAGAAGCTGAATATGCTTATAATGAAGAACAACGAAAAGCATTAATAGCAAAGTTAGGTGGTGGAAAAGATGATAGCGTACAACTTCAGAGATATAAAGGTTTGGGAGAAATGAATGCAGATCAACTTTGGGAAACAACTATGGATCCTACAAGAAGAACCTTAATGCGTGTAAGTATAGAAAGTTTAGCTGAAGCAGATAGAGTATTTAGTATGTTAATGGGAGATGAAGTGGCTCCACGTAGAGAGTTTATTGAAACACATGCAAAGTATGCTAAGATTGATGTGTAAACCTATTTACAATTTATAGATTTTAGAATTGCGATTTTGAAAACTTTGAATGTGCAGTACTTTCAAGGTTTTTTTATTTTTATTTTTTATTAATATTTAAATTGAAAAAAAAATCTCAATCATCAAATTATCTTATTGCTGTTAATTTAATTTCTTTGTAATTAATTAAAATGAGCAAGTGAAAAAACTTTCTTATCATATATTTTTTTGGCTATTTATTTTTTTATATGAATTTGATTATCTAATTGATAAATACAATTCTGATATAAGCTTTGCCTACTCTGCTTTTGAAGTAGGAGTTTATTTTACAGAATTTTATAGTAATCTAATTATTTTTATTCCTTTTTTTTTAATTAAAAAAGGAAGGGTTGCTTATTTCATTAGTTTGATAATTTTATTAAGTGCTGGGTTTTCTATTTATTATTTTGCTGGAGTAAGCAAAATTCTATTGGCAGAAAATTTACAAAGAGCAATAATTTCATACATACTGAATCATTGTCTTTTTATTTTTATCTCATATATTGTTTGGTTTTTCAATCAATATTATATGGAAAAACAAATGAGGTTGCAATCGGAAAATGAAAAACTGCAAGCTGAAATGTTGTTATTAAAATCACAAATAAGCCCACATTTTTTATTCAACACACTCAATAATATTTATTCATTAACTCTGATTAAAGATGAGAATGCACCAAAAATGATTGCAGTGTTGGCAGATGTACTACGATATTTTTTATATGAGAGTAGTAATGAAAAAACACTTTTA
This sequence comes from Chitinophagaceae bacterium, assembly GCA_031417315.1. Classification (GTDB taxonomy): domain Bacteria; phylum Bacteroidota; class Bacteroidia; order Chitinophagales; family Chitinophagaceae; genus CAIVPM01. Next base: position 16,760 of record JANOVK010000056.1, read on the forward strand.
GATTCTGAAATTGAGGTTATCCAAAAATATTTACAAATTCAAAGATATAGGCAAGCTTCAGGTATAGAAAATATCAATTTTGTATTTTCAAATAGCAACTCTCTAAAACAAATTCCTCCACTTTTATTAATTACTTTAGTTGAAAATTCTTTTAAACATGGAGATATATTTGAAAATAAAAAAGGGTTTGTAAAAATTAATTTATATTCAAATGAAGACGAAATTAATTTTACAATTTCAAACTCTTTTTTTCAAAAAATTAATAAAAATGGCATTGGATTAAAAAATTTAGAGAATCAGCTTAAGATATTATTTGGTAAAAATTATCAATTTAAAATTGATGATAAGCATAATATTTTTAAAGCAAATCTTATTATTAATGCAAAATAAATTTAATTGTTTAATTATCGATGATGAGGCATTAGCTCGTCAACTAATTCAAGCTCATCTAAAAAAAATAGGTGAATTTGAAAATATTTATAGTTGTAGTTCAACAATTGAAGCAGAACAATATTTAAATAAGTGTAAAATTGATTTAATTTTTTTAGATATTCAA
>JANOVK010000057.1:0-6424 GCA_031417315.1 Chitinophagaceae bacterium
GCTTCTCCACTATACCCTCCTGTAACAAGTGCTATCTTTTTTTTCATATACAAAATATGTACACAAATATATGTTCAAATAAAATCGTAGAAAACTTAGTTAATAAATTAACAAAAAAAGTAATGATTAGTTAAGATGAATAAATTTAAAGTTCTTTATTTCTAAGGTTTAATTTTGAAACTATTTTATGAAAATTTACAGAGCTAGCAAATTTTTTGGTCATTTCTAAATGACCTCGATGATGCATATCGGTTCCAATAAACGACACTAAATTGTTATTCACTAAATACTCTGCAGCTTTTTGAACTGGCTTACCATAAAAACCTGTTAAGGATAATAAATTAATTTGAAGTAAACATCCTCTACCAACGAAATCTTCATAAGCATCAATATTTCCAAGGTAATAATTATATCTTTCTGGATGTGCCAATATGGGTTTAAATCCTTTTACTTTTAAATCAAAAATAACTTTAGCAATATTTTGAGAAGGTGCTGCATAAGACATTTCTATTAAAATAAAATTATCTCCAAAAGTTAAAAGTTTTTCATCATTTTCTATTGTTTCCTGTAGTTCTAAACCAACCATATATTCAGCTGCTGCTTCAATTTTAATATTAATTCCATTTGCTGTTAATGCCTCTCTTACTTCATCTAATTTATTTAAAATAATTTCAGGATTATTGTTATGAACGCCAGGTAATATATGTGGAGTACAAATTATTTTTTTGTAACCAAGTTGTTCAAACTCCTTAACAAACTCAATAGTTTCTTCCATTGTTTTTAGCCCATCATCAATATCAGGTAATAAATGCGAATGCATATCTACTTCTAAAAAAGATAGATTTAATCTATCATCATATTTTTTCGAAAAAAATGAAAACATTATTTATAAATAATTTTATTAACTAATTAATTTAAATTCCAATTAAATGTTCATTATTAAATTGAACAACCATCACTTGACCTAAGCTTTCAAATTGAACATATACTTTTTTTCTGTTTGCTTTTAAAACAGTGCCTTTTTTATCAATAAATACACCATAATTTATTTTTACCTTTGAATCTATTTTAAATTTTTCGTTTGATATAACTTCAATCGTTACATCTTTTTCAAGTAAATATCTTTTAATAGTATCTATATCAGTATCTCTTACAATTGCTGGTTTGCCTAAATGATAAATAAAATTTAATACTCCAGAAGTAATTAAAACTTCATACCGTTCAACTTCATCAACCCTTACAAAAACATAAGATTTAAAAATGGGCTCATCAATAATTTTCTTCCTATCAGTCCATATTTTTTCAATCTTAGTTACTGGACACCAACTCTCAATTCCTTTTCTTATTAAAAAACTATCAACTTTTTTTTCCCATCGTGGCTTTGTATATACAACTAACCACATTTTATTATCCATAAAAAAAACGAGTTTACATTCAAAAATAAACGAATTGATTTATTAAAAATTAATTAATCGATTAAAACAATAAAAATTAATATACTAATTAATTATATGTGTAATTATTTATACAATAAATGATTTTTTTGAACATAATAATTTTAATTTGCTAAAAATTATTCAAATGTCAATAAGATTTAAAGCAATTTCTGAAATAAATTTAACAGAAACTATCACTGTTAAAAATACAAAAATCACAACAATTTTTGGAGAAAATGTATTTACACAACAAGTTGCTCGACAATTTTTAAATGAAGAAGCCTTTAAAAGTTTAACTAACAGCATTAAAGGTGGCAAAAAAATTGAGAGAAATGTTGCCAATCAAATTGCAGCTGGTATTAAAGCATGGGCAGAAAGCAAAGGTGTAACACATTATACTCATTGGTTTCAACCATTAACAGGTTCAACTGCAGAAAAACACGATAGCTTTTTTACTTTAAAAAGTGATGGAACTGCAATAGAAGAATTCGAAGGTGCTGCATTAATTCAACAAGAACCAGATGCATCATCTTTTCCTAGTGGAGGTTTAAGAGCAACTTTTGAAGCTCGTGGTTATACTGCATGGGACCCATCTTCTCCTGCATTTATTATGGAAATTGGTTCTGGAAAAACCCTTTGCATTCCAACAATTTTTATTTCTTATACTGGCGAATCTTTAGATTATAAAGCACCACTTTTAAAAGGTTTAGAAGCTTTAAATAATGCTGCAGTTGAAGTTTGCAATTATTTTGATAAAAATATTTCGAAAGTAAATGCAACTTTGGGATGGGAACAAGAATATTTTTTAATTGATGAAAGATTAGCAAATGCAAGACCAGATATTGTTCAGTGTGGAAGAACAGTTTTTGGTGCAGCTCCTGCAAAAGGCCAACAATTAGACGACCATTATTTTGGATCTATTCCAGAAAGAAGTTATGCTTTTATGCGTGATTTTGAAACTGAAAGTTATAAACTTGGTATTCCTTTAAGAACAAGACATAATGAAGTTGCCCCATCGCAATTTGAATGTGCTCCAATATTTGAGGAAGTAAGTCTAGCTGTTGACCATAACGCATTATTGATGGATATAATGGATAGAGTTGCTAAAAGACATAAGTTTAAAGTATTAATGCACGAAAAACCTTTTGCAGGTATTAATGGCAGTGGCAAACATAATAATTGGAGCATGGCAACTGATACTGGAATTAATTTATTAAGCCCTGGAAAAACTCCGAAAACTAATTTAATGTTCTTAACTTTTTTTGTAAATACTATTAAAGCTGTTCACGATTATGCAGATTTAATTAGAGCATCCATAGCTAGTGCTGGCAACGATTACAGACTTGGAGCTAATGAAGCACCACCTGCAATTATTTCTGTTTTTGTAGGAAAATATTTAGCAAAAGTATTAAGCGAAATAGAAAGTAGAGTTGGAGACAAATTTGATGAACAAGATGAAGCCATTTTAAAACTAGATATCCATAGAAGCATACCTGAATTATTGTTAGATAATACTGATAGAAACAGAACTTCTCCTTTTGCATTTACTGGAAATAAGTTTGAATTTAGAGCTGTGGGTTCATCAGCAAATTGCTCTAGCCCTATGACAGTGCTAAATGTAGCTATGGCAGAAACTTTAAAAAACTTTAAATCTGAAGTTGATACTTTGATTTTAAATGGAGAGAAAAAAGAAATTGCTATTATTCAAACTATTCAAAAATATATTGTAGAAAGCAAACCTATTTTATTTGAAGGTGATGGATATAGTAGTGCTTGGCACAAAGAAGCATCTAAAAGAAAATTATCGAACATACCTACTACTCCATTAGCATTAGATGCAATGATAAGTGATAAGGCAAAAAAATTATACGCCAATAATAAAATTCATAGCCACCTAGAATTAGAAGCAAGACATGAAATTGAATTGGAGAAGTATATCAAAAAAATTCAAATTGAAGCAAGAATTATGGGCGATTTAGCAATTAATCATATTATTCCATCTGCAATAAAATATCAAAATAAATTACTCGATAATGTAAATGGTTTAAAATCTGCAGGAATTGCTGATGTAGAATTTAACAGTCAATTAGATTTAATTAAAAAAATAAATTCGCATATTCAAATTGTTTATACTAAATGTAATGAGCTTGTTGAAGCAAGAAAAATAGCAAACGCAATAGAATCAACTCGCGAAAAAGCAATATCTTATTGCAATACTGTTAAAGAACCCTTTTTTGAACCAATAAGAAATAGTGTAGATAGTTTAGAAAACTTGATTGATGATGCTTATTGGACACTTCCAAAATATAGAGAATTACTTTTTTTAAGATAGCAATTATTAAATCCTAAACTTATTTTGTTTAGGATTTTTTTATTAGTCATATTTTACATCATTTACTCTATCGAGAAATTACCTTAAAATAATTGCTATTTTTTGGTTAGATTTTGTTAATTTTACGCCACGTTATGGATGAATAAGGAGATCTAATTTCTAAATTCAATATCTATTTAATAATTTGTTTTATTTAATAGTGCCATTACAAACCTCCTTTAGTCTTCAATACTGTTTGCAAATTCTTTTATTTATAAATGAAAGCAGCACAACAATGAAGAAATTTTTACTCTTATTATCAGCATCGTATTTAATTACTATATCTGCATTTGCATTTAAAAATAATTCAGATAGAATTAAATTATTATGTACACCTACAATTTCAACAGGAATAATTACTCCTACTACAATTTGTAGAGGAACTACAATTTTAGTTCCCTATTCATTTACTGATTGTGTTGACCCTGGGAATGTGTTTACTGCTCAGTTAAGTGACGCACTTGGAAGCTTTGCTACACCTACAGATATTGGAGTTGTTACAAGTATAACTTCAGGAAATATTGTAGCACTAATTCCAATAAGTATTCCAGCAGGTACCAATTATAGAATAAGAGTTGTTAGCTCCTCTCCTTTTACAATTGGAACTGATAATGGGATGGATTTAACTTTATTGATTAAACCAACTGTAAATTTTTCAATAAATAAAGACTCTCAATGTTTGGTAGATAATAATTTTATTTATACAAATTCTACCTTAGGAAATATTACAAATTATATGTGGAAATTTGGAAATGGAGACACATCATCATTAACAAATACAAATTTTAGATACGCAACAAATGGTAATTATTCGGTAAAATTAATTGCCATAGATTTGAATGGATGTACTGATAGTATTTCGAAAACTATTGTTGTTCATTCTGCACCAAAACTTAGTTTTAATGTTAATGGAGCAACTAAATGCCAAGGATTTAATTTTATTTTTACTAATTTATCTGGAATTGAACCTGGAACATTAAGTTATATATGGCATTTTGGTGATGGTAGTATTTCAACAAGTTTTCACACCAATAAAAATTTTACAAACTTTGGAACTTATACAGTAAAATTAGTTGCAACAAGTAATTTTGGTTGTAAGGATAGTTTAAGCACAACATTAACAGTATTAGAAAAACCATCTGCAGCATTTACAGTTAATAATGTTAACCAATGTATTAATAATAATAATTTTATTTTTACAAATAACTCTACAGGTACTATCACCAATCATTTTTGGAATTTTGGAGATGGAACAAATTCATCAATTATTTTTCCAAGTAAATTTTATTTAACTGCCAATACTTATACTGTAAAATTAGTTACATCAAATATTAATGGTTGTAATGATAGTGTTTCTCAAACTATAAATGTTTACGCAAAACCAACTGCAGCATTTACTATTATTGGATTAACATCTTGCACAAATAATTTAACGATAGGTACAAATAATTTAACTCTTGGTATTGGAAATATTTATAGTTGGAATTTTGGAGATGGAATAACATCTACATCCTCAAATCCATCACATACTTACACTTCAACTGGTACTTATACTATAAAACTTGTAGTTACTAATTTAGATGGCTGCAAAGACAGTACTTCTGAAACAATAACATTTACCCCAAAACCAACATCAGGTTTTACTATAAATAATACCAACCAATGTTTAGATAATAATTTGTTTATATTTTTTAATACATCAACTGGAGCAATAAATTATACTTGGGATTTTGGCGATGGAATAACTTCTGGTTTAACTAACCCAAGTAAAGCCTATGGTGCATTTGGTTCATATATTGTAAAATTAATTTCGACTAATAGTTTTGGCTGTAACGACACAATTGCAAAATCAATTAACGTTTTACAAAAACCAGTTGTTTCATTTACGCTTACTGGTGCAACAAATTGTACAAATAATTTAACGATTGGTACAAATAATTTAACTCCAGGTATTGGAAATATTTATAGTTGGAATTTTGGAGATGGAACTACATCTACATTAACAAACCCTTCTCACACTTATTCAACAAAAGGCACCTACACGATAAAATTAATTGTAACAAACTCTAATACTTGTAAAGACAGTACAACCGAAACAATTTCTTTTATCTCCAAACCAACATCAAATTTTACAATAAATAATTCGAGTCAGTGTTTAAACAATAATTTATTTACATTTTTTAACACATCGGTAGATGCAATAAGTTATTTATGGAATTTTGGTGATGGCATTTTTTCAAATGTGATTAACCCTAGTAAAGCTTATGCTGCTGCTGGTGTTTATAGTGTAAAACTAATTTCTACAAATAGTTTTGGATGCACAGATACTATTATAAAAACAATAAATGTTGGTGCTAATTCAAATATTGCTTTTACCATAAATGGAATAATTAATTGTACTAATAACTTAACTATTACAACGAATAATTTATCAAGTGGAGTTGGAAATATCTATACTTGGAGTTTTGGTGATGGCACTTTCTCTTCTTTAACTAATCCTACTAAAACATATGTAACGCAAGGTAATTATACCATTAAATTAATTGCTACTAATGTTAGTGGTTGTAAAGATTCGGTGTCTCAAACAATTTCTTTAGCTACAAAACCTACTGCTGCT
>JANOVK010000058.1:0-5383 GCA_031417315.1 Chitinophagaceae bacterium
ATTCCTGCAAATGTGTCTAAAGCTAAAGTAATGGTGTATTGGGGTGATAGAGAAGCTGGCTCTGGTGCCACATTTGCTCTGGTAAATAATATTGATGCAAAAATTGTAAGAAATACGATAGAATATTTACCATGGGTTTTAGACATTGGCACAACACCTACTGAAGCAAGTTGTTTAGAAACTGCAATTAAAGGAAAAGATTCTTTAAATAATATGGAGCAAATTCAATTAGATAATCCAGTTGCTGGAACTTATGATTTAACTGTTTTTGGAAAAGCTATTCCATTTGGTCCTCAAAAATATTATGTAGTTTATGAGTTTGATTATATTGATGAAATTGTAGTAACTTATCCATTTGGAGGCGAATCTTTTTCTCCAAACGAATCGCAAAGAATTAGATGGGATGCAAGTGCCGGATTTGGCAATTTTGTTGTGGATTATTCTTTGGATGGAGGCAATTCATTTACAATAATTTCATCAAATGTTGCAAGTGATTTAAGATTTTTAGATTGGTCAGTACCATCAAGTGCAACATCTCGAAACGCTAGAATTAGAGTAAGTAGAAATACCGCAACAGATTGGAGCGATACCACATTTGTTATTATTAGAATTCCAAGTGGACTTACATTTAGCGATGTATATCAAGGCACTTCTAATTTAACTTGGAATGCAGTAACAGGTGCAACAGCTTACGATGTGTTTAGATTGGGAACTAAATACATGGATTTAGTGGGTACAACTACAACACCAAATTTTACATTAAATAATTTAGGCGATACACTTAATTGGTTTGCAGTAAGAGCCAAAATGGCTACTGCACAAGCAAATGGCAGAAGATCAATTGCTGTTTCTTATAAAAATAATTCATTAATTCCAAATCCTGTTCCAGTAAAATTAATTTCATTTACGGCAACTTATAAAAATAATAATGTACAATTAGATTGGACAGTTGGAAGTGAAATTGGTATGTTAAATTATGTAGTAGAAAAGTCTAATAATTATAATTTCGATATTGTTGAAACTGTTGGTCAGCTTGCTCCAACCAATCAATCTTCAATTCATAATTATAAATTAATTGATAAAAATATTTCTTCAAATGCTACTATTTATTATCGTTTAAAAATGGTAGAATCTGGCAAAATTTCTTATAGCAATATTCAGGTTGTTAAATTAGATAAATTATTTTCAACTGAATTTTTAGTTAGCCCAAATCCTTCAATTAATGTGATCAATCTTCAATCTCAAACAGAAGTAAAAAATGCTGTTGTTAGAGTTTTTAATGAGTTAGGTAAAGAAGTTTTGATTGCTAAATTTTCAAATATAAAAGTTGGAGATAAGCAAAGTATTCAAACCAATTTTTTAGTATCAGGAAATTATTTTTTAAGCATTTTTAATGCAGATAATGGAGCAATTATTTATAAGCAACAAATTAGTATAATAAAATAATTATAACAATATTTTTTGAAAATTTCATTTTGTACATTTGTTTAAATAAATGTATAAAATGAAATTTTTTTTTATTGCAATTACATCAACTTTAATTGCATTTTCTAGCTTAAGTCAACAACCAAAATCTTTAAAAAGTAAATCAGTTATTACTACTAAAAATAATAACCCAAAGGTTGTTGTTGGAATTGTAATTGATCAAATGCGATGGGATTTTTTACAACGTTTTAAACCCTTATTTAAAACGAATGGAGGATTTAACAGAATGATGAATAATGGGTTTAATTGTAACAATACAATGATACCTTATACGCCTACTGTTACTGCATGTGGGCATACTTGTGTATACACAGGCAGTGTTCCAAATATTCATGGAATTGTTGGAAATAATTGGTGGGATAAAACATTAAATAAAGAAGTATATTGTACCGAAGATAAATCTGTAAATGGTGTTGGAACATTAAAAGATGAAGTAGGTAAAATGAGCCCAAAAAATATGCTGGTTACAACTATTTGTGATGAGTTAAAACTTGCAACCAATTTTAAAAGTAAAGTTATAGGAATTTCGTTTAAAGATAGGGGAGCTATTTTGCCTGCAGGCCATAGTGCTAATGCTGCTTATTGGTTTGATAGAATCAATGGAAACTTTATTACAAGCACTCATTATTTAAACAAATTACCAAAATGGATTGATGATTTTAATAATAAAAAATTAGTTGATTCTTTTTATAAATTAGGATGGGATATTGCACTGCCAAAAAGTACTTATTTAAATTATTGTACCGATGATATTAAAGAGTACGAATACAAAGTTTTTGGCAAAGATGAAAAAGGATTCCCGTATCATAATTTAAAACAATTTATTAATAAAGATTATAGTAAAATTATTAGTACGCCTTATGGAAATACAATAACGATGGAATTAGCAAAAGCTGCCATAATTAATGAAAAATTAGGGCAAAATAATGTTACAGATTTTTTAGCAATTAGTTTTTCATCGCCAGATTATATTGGTCATTATTTTGGTCCAAATAGTTGGGAGCTGTTAGATTGTTATATAAGATTAGATGAAGATTTAGGAAAGTATTTTGATTTTTTAGACCAACAATTAGGAGCTGGAAATTATTTATCATTTTTAACTGCAGACCATGCTGTTGCTCATATTCCTGCATTTATGCAAGAACATAAATTACCTGGTAATGTATTTGATGATAATGCATTTTTGAAATCGATAAACAAAGAATTTAAAACAATGTATAATAGTGAAAATTTGTTAGTATCCATTCATAATTATCAAATCACTTTTAATCATCCAAAAATTGATTCGGCTAAATTAAATTACCAAGAACTTGTAGATTTTGTTTTAAATAAATTAGAAAAAGAAGATGCAGTAATGAATGCCTTTGAGTTGAAAGATTTAAACAAAATTCCACTCAATAAAACAGTAAGAGAAATGTTGAACAATGGATATTTTAATAACAGAAGTGGAGACCTACAATTTATTTTAAAACCTGGTTTTATTGAAGGCAAAAAAATAGGAACAACACATGGACTTTGGAATCCATACGATACACATATTCCATTAATTTGGTATGGTTGGGGAATTAAAAAAGGAAATTCTTTTAATGAAGTTTATATGACAGATATTGCTGCAACTTTAGCAGCATTATTAAAAATTCAAATGCCAAGTGGTTGTATTGGAAAAGTAATTCAAGAAGTAATTAAATAATTTTAAATTTTAAATTCTAAACTCATAACTCATAATTATAAAAAAAAGGCTCTCCAACGAGAACCTTTTTTTTATTAAAATCTAAATTATAATACTATTAAAGTTTTATAAATTTTGTAGTAGCAACTTCTTCATTTGTGCTACTTAATATTTTTACAAAATAAGTACCTGGTGCAAATGTTGATGAATTTAAAGTTATTTTATTAGCACCTTCAAATGCATGTAAGGTTTGTTGATTAATAATTTTTCCAACTAAATCTGTTGTAACAATTGTATAAGTTTCAGTAGAAAAACTATTGATAATTGCATTAATATTTTCTAAAGTTGGATTAGGATACAATTTTACAAATTCAGTTCTATCAATCTCTGTATTTTTTATTGTAATAATATTAGAAAAATATTCTTTACCATCTTTATCCAATTGTCTCAAACGATAGTAGTTATTGGCTTTTAAGGGTTGTTCATCATTATAAGTATAGGTTAAACTTGTAGAACTTGTACCAGAATTTGATTTAGATTCTACAAAACCTATTTTACTAAATTCTTTTCCATCTATACTTCTTTGAATTTCAAATCCAAGGTTATTATTTTCCGATTCTGTTACCCAATTTAACTTATTAATTTTTCCAACTTTTTGTCCAGTAAAACTTGAAAGTTTAATCGGTAAAAATGTAGAACTCATTCTTACATCAACCATAATTCTAAAAAAGTTTGCTGGTGCAAAATCATTAAAAGCTCCGGTACCTTCAGGAGATCTAAAATAAAAAGATTTAGGTCTCATAGGATCTTCAACTTCATATCTACAAGAAAAATTTTGTACCTGACTTACTTGAGTTATCACAATAAAAAAATCTTTTGTAACAGGAATAGATGCTGGTAAATTAAATACATTAGCTCCAAGAATTGATGTTTGTACTGGTGAAGTATATAATAGAGTCTTTGGAGTATCAGCATCTGAGCTCATCACTTTAATTAAAAAATCTCTACCAGCAGCACTAAAATATGCTGTAACAATATTTATATTATTTGCGGTTGGACAAATAAATTTTGCAGCTAAATCAATTGTATTACTTCCAGAACCAACTCCCAGTAAGCCTGAAGTATCGTATGCTGTACTATATGTAGTTGAGAGCACAGCTTGAGCTAGTGTTTTTGTATTATTTGTATTATCATCATCTGCCTGCACACTAACATTTAAATTATAAGTACCATTTGAAGTAGGAGTGAAAGGTCTAAAAAATATCAACTTTGTAGCTCCAGATTTAAAAGTATCTATATACTGTATATTGGTATAAGTAAAACCAGTAGGACCTGTAACAGATAAAGTAACAGGAAAATTGTACTTGTCATTAGTGCCAATATTTCTTACATAAGAAGAAACATTATCATCTAAATTTCTTGGCTGTTTACCATAAGTATAGAGAGATTGAACAGTAATGTTATTTGCAAAAGTTACAACAGGCACTAATCTTAAAGTAAATCCTGGAACAGGTAAATTGTTATTTCTAGTATTAAATCTATTTCCTGTATATGCACCTTCGATAAAAGTTGCAGAAGGAAAAACAGTAGCAGATGCTTTAGTAGCATTTAAACTATTGGCAGGGCTATTTCCTTTAACACCACAATTAGAACTTATAAAAGCAGAGGGGTTTAAATTCCCTGTCCATGTTCCAAAAACAAATACTATATGGTTTGTACCTTCATATAATTTTATCTGAAATTCTACTGAAGCAAATTGTGCTGTTCCGCCACCATTATCATAATCTTTTATTCCCTTAAATTGAATAGTGCAAATTCTACTACCTGCTGTACCAGTAGTTATTCTTCTATACTCAGCAAAACCTGCATCTTCTAAATTTAAATTAAAAGCATAAATAACATTTGAAGCTGTTGGAGAAGTTGAAGATAAAACGTCAGTGGATTGATTTAAAGCAACAGTATCGTTTCCCAATTTTATAAACCCATCAGAATTTAATACAAATTGGGTGTAATTTATTCCTCCAAAAAGAAAAGAAAATCCAATAGGTTGTGCAGCAGAATTGTCATTATCATACGACATAGGGAACCCTCCAAAATTTGTTGTAATCTTAGTACCTGTTGTGCCCAAATCTGTATAGGTTAAATCACCCTGGTTAAGAGCATTTGCTTTTAAGTAATTAAAAAATTGAGCATTGCTAAAGTGAGATACTAATATTAACAATAATAGTA
>JANOVK010000059.1:0-2946 GCA_031417315.1 Chitinophagaceae bacterium
TTTGAAGTTGCTTTCAGTTTGAACCCGGATTCCTGGTGCATTTGAGCATAGATCAGAAGCGGGTCAATATCGTAACGCAAACTATTCCTAACGAGTTTTTTAAAGTGTTAGCAGAAGGTGGAGATTGGGAATTAAAAGCTAGAACGGATGGAAGAGTTATGCAAAAAATTCCAGCACAACAAGTTTGGAATAAAATTTCTTATGCAGCATGGCGTTGTGCAGACCCTGGAACTCAATATGACACAACAATTAACGAATGGCACACTTGCCCAAAAGGGGGAAGAATAAATGCTTCAAATCCTTGTAGCGAGTATATGTTTTTAGATAATACTGCATGCAATTTGGCTTCTATCAATTTAAGAAAATTCTTTAATGAAGAAACTAATAGTATTGATGTTGTTGGGTTAGAATATATCAGTAGATTGTGGACAGTTGTTTTAGAAATTAGTGTGTTAATGGCTCAATTTCCAAGTAAAGAAGTAGCCCAACTTTCTTACGATTATAGAACTTTAGGATTAGGATTTGCAAACCTTGGAACTATTTTAATGATAAGTGGAATAGCTTATGATAGCGAAGAAGCAAGAGGAATTGCGGGTTCAATAAGTGCAATAATGACTGGCATTGCTTATAAAACTTCTGCAGAAATGGCTAAGTTTTTAGGAACTTTCCCAAGGTATCAAGATAATAAAGAAGATATGTTACGTGTAATGCGTAATCATAGAGCTGCAGCTTATGATGCTGCTGATGCTTATGTTGGATTAAGTTTAAAACCAGTTGGAATTAATTCAAAATATTGCCCCGATACATTATTAAAAGCAGCCACAAAAGCATGGGATGATGCAGTACAATTAGGCGAACAATTTGGATACAGAAATGCTCAAACCACTGTTATTGCACCAACAGGCACAATTGGTTTAGTGATGGATTGCGATACTACTGGTGTTGAACCAGATTTTGCCTTAGTTAAATATAAAAAATTATCGGGTGGTGGATATTTTAAAATTATTAATGGAGCAGTGCCAAATGCATTAGAAACTTTAGGTTACACACAAAACGAAATAAATGCAATAGAAAAATATGCTGTTGGCTCTGCAAGTTTTAAAGGCTCACCTTTTATAAACGATGAAACCCTTATTATTAAAGGGTTTACAAAAGAAGAAGTAGCTAAATTAGAGTCTGGATTAAAAGTTGCATTTAATATGAATTTTGTTTTTAACAAATTTGTTTTAGGAGAAGATTGTTTAAAACGATTAGGGTTTACGCCAATACAAATTGCTGATAAAACTTTAAATATTTTAGAAGAGATAGGATTTACTGAAGATGAAATTGAAGCAGCAAACGATTTTATCTGTGGTACCATGACAGTTGAAGGTGCTCCTTATTTAAAAGATGAACATTTACCAGTTTTTGATTGTGCTAATAGATGTGGTAATAAAGGTCAAAGATTTATTCATGCACATGGACATATTAGAATGATGGCTGCATGCCAACCATTTTTAAGTGGTGCTATTTCTAAAACTATTAATCTTCCAAACGAAGCAACAGTTGAAGAAATAGAACAAGCATATAAACTAAGTTGGGAGCTAAGTTTAAAAGCTTGTGCATTGTATAGAGATGGAAGCAAATTAAGTCAACCATTAAGTAATAAAGCGGATAAGAAGAAAAAGTCAACAGAGTCAGGAAGTCAGGAGGTCAGTGAGTCAGTTATCGAAACATCCAACATTCAATATCCAACATCAAATATTGTTGACCTTAGTAAACTTTCAGTAGATGATTTGCTAGATGAAGTAACAAAAAGAATGAACGCTTCTACAGATACCAAATTAAAACGTGCATTATCAACTATTGTAGAAAGAAAAACTTTACCAAGCAAACGAAGAGGATTTGTTCAAAAAGCAAAAATTAATGGACAAACAATTTTCTTAAGAACAGGAGAATACAATGATGGAACTTTGGTTGAAATATTTGTTGATTTGGCTAAAGAAGGAAGTACTGTTCGTAGTTTAATGAACTGCTTTGCTATATCAATTTCTGTAGGCTTGCAATATGGCGTTCCATTAGAGGAATTTATTGACAAATTTGTATTTACAAAATTCGAACCTTCAGGTATGGTCGATCATCCAAATATTAAAACAACTACAAGTTTAGTAGATTTTGTTTTTAGAGCTTTAGCTTATGAGTATTGTGGAAGAACAGATTTGGTGCATGTTTTAGACAAACCCGAAGTTGGAAATTTAGGAGATGATAATGAACTAAGTTATATTGGAGGTCCAGAGTTAAGCGATGTTAGAATTGCAGCACCTTCTGCAAATGTTGCAAGTACTCCAAACCCACAAAAATTGCAAAGAGCCACAGCAGCTTTAAAATTTGATAGTACAATGGATATGATGAGTGCAGCAGCAAAAGGTATGCAAAGCGATGCACCATCTTGTAACACTTGTGGGCATATTACTATTAGAAGTGGCACCTGTTATAAATGTTTAAACTGTGGTAATAGTTTAGGTTGTAGTTAAAAAATACTAAACCTCCGAAATAAAGTTCGAATAGACGAAAGTTTGTTCGAACTTTTTTATTTTAAACACATATTCCAATTACATATCAACGAATCAACCAATCATTAATCAACTAATCAACGAATCAACAAATCATCAATATTTAAATGATTCAATCCTTAACTTCGCGGCTCTTAAAACATTAAAAAAATTAAACATTTGATGTGGAGAGAAAGTTGTAAATAGAATTTATGAGTATTAAGTATAAAGAATTTTCGGGTTTACATCTTCCAAGCATTGAAAAAGAAATTTTGGCAATGTGGCAAAAGACAAATGCTTTTGAACAAAGTGTAACATTAAGAGAAGGAGCAAAATCTTTTGTGTTTTATGAAGGTCCACCAAGTGCTAATGGTATGCCAGGAATTCATCATGTAATTAGTAGAACCTTAAAAGA
>JANOVK010000060.1:0-2313 GCA_031417315.1 Chitinophagaceae bacterium
GTAAAGTAACATTTTTAGCTAATTCTTTTCTATAGTTAATATTAGCTATTAATCTATTTCTAGTATCATTATCACTAAAAGCAATATCTGGTCTGTTATTACCATTTACACTTCTCATACCTGTCCAACTTGTAGCTGCAATTGAACCAGCTGATAAAAAGTCTCTTGTATAACCAAAGTTATAAGCAACCATCCAACCTAATCCTTGTGCCTTTAATGGTTTTTCTAATTTTAAAGTACCCATAAATCCACCACCATAAGTTCCACTTTTCATTACAGTTGCATCAGAAATTTTAGGATTTATTCTGATAGTACTTGTGTTAGGTGTAGTAGCAGAACCTAGTACATTTGTAGTTGTGTTCATTGTTCCAGTTCTTACAGCACCAAATCTTGGTCTATTATCTGGTCCTACAAAATTTGTTGCTGAAGGAATTAAATTTGCATTATAATAGTAAATATTGCTAATAGATTGTGTGTACATTAATTCTGCAGAAGCTACTATATCACTACATAATTTATAATCAACTGCAAAATTTGTTCTTAATACTTGTGGGAATCTAAAATTTTCTTCAGTTGTTGCAAGATTATAAGAAGGTGCTGGTTGACCTGGTACTGCTGGTGCTAAACCATATCCAATAATTGGATTTGCAGGAGTATTTGGTCTGAATGGTATTTGTGTTGCAGTAGGACCAGTTGTTGTTCCATTTCCAAAAACACCAGTGTAGTTTACATCAGCATTTAAAACGCCATTATTTCCCATTTGGTTACTAATAAATACGAAAGGTGGGCGACCCGTAAATAATCCTACTCCACCTCTTAATTGAACAGATTTATCGCCATTAACATCGTAATTAAATCCAACTCTAGGGTTAATCATCAATTTAGCAGTTGGCAATTTTGATGTACTTAATTTAGTGGCTTCTCCTTTTTCATTTTTAAATCCAAAATTATCAACTTCAGTATTTACAAATCCATCATTTGCAAAAAATGGAACATCAAAACGAATTCCATAAGTTAAATTAAAATTTTTATTTAATTCAAATTCATCTTGAATATAGGCACCCAAACTTCTAGCTTTTGTAGTTACTAACCAAGGTTTTCCTCCTGGTAAATTACTCCAAGTAGCAGAGTAACCTATAAGTGGCACTGGACTAACAGTAGCAGTTGGATTTGCAATATAATCGTTAGCAGCTGTATAAAAATCGTTTACATTCGCAAATGTATAAATGCCATTTATTCTAGGTGTAAATCCGTTTGTATAAGTAAAACTTTCGTAAGCAACACCCAGTGATATTGTATGCTTGTTTTTATAAATAGTTAAATTATCACTAAACTGCCAAGTATCAGTATTTAATACATTATTAGGTGTAAAGGGATCAACTCCAAATGTGATATATGTTTGACCAGACCCGTTTTGAATATCTACAGTTGGAAATGCACCACCTTTTATAGATCTATAATCTCTATTTGCAGTATAACCAAAAGTAATTTCGTTACTAACTTTATTACTTAATCTACTATTTAACTGTGCAATTACACCAGTTATATCGTTGTGTATTTCATATTGAGTATTTTGAAAACTCATTGAATTAAAACCGTTTCTATTTCCTCCAATTGCATTAGAATTACTAATTGGAACATCTCTTCTCGATCTTAATAAATTTCCTCTAACGCTTAATTTATGTTTATCACTAATATTCCAATCTAATCTTGCTACAGCTTTATCACTATTTGTAATTGCTTTATACCCTTGATATAATCCTGTTTGATAATTAAATTTAGAAGCTAAAAAGCTAGATAATCCCATTAAATCAGCTTCTTGAACTGTAGTTATATTACCACCAGAAACATTAGAAGCATTTTTTGCAACTAAATTAGTTCCAGGATCGTTTCTTCTTTCACCCTCATAATTTGCAAAATAAAATAATTTATTTTTTATAATTGCTCCGCCAATACTTAAGCCAAATTGTTTAATATCAAAATCGTTAACTACAATATTATCTTGTCCTTTAATAGTGCTTTTACCTACATGTGACTGATTTCTGAAATTGTAGAAAGCTGTACCATGTACATTATTTGTACCACTTTTTGTAACTGCATTAATACTTGCACCTGTAAAGCCAGCATCTCTTAAATTATAAGGAGATAAATTAATTGCAACTTCTTGAATTGCATCTAAAGAAATAGGAGATGAATTTGTTTGACTACCATTTAATGCTTGCAACCCAAATGAATTATTAAATATTGATCCATCTAAAGTAAAATTAATTGCTCTGTTATCCTGTCCAGCAAATGATGTACCACCACCTTGGG
>JANOVK010000061.1:0-1679 GCA_031417315.1 Chitinophagaceae bacterium
TTTAGATGTTCATTTAATGATTGTTGAACCAGAAAAATATGCAGCAGATTTTAAAGCTGCAGGTGCTGATATTTTAACTGTTCATATAGAAGCTTGTCATCATCTTCATAGAAACATTCAACAAATAAAAAGTTTAGGTATGAAAGCTGGAGTTGCTGTAAATCCTCACACATCAATAAATTTGTTAGATGATATTTTGGCTGATATTGATGTGGTTTGTTTAATGAGTGTTAACCCGGGGTTTGGTGGACAGAAATTTATTCAGAATACACTTCACAAAATTTCGAAACTAAAAGATAGAATTTTACAACGCAACTTAAATGTTTTAATTGAAATTGATGGTGGTGTTACTTTAGAAAATGCTTCAACAATAATAAATGCTGGTGCAGATGTTTTAGTTGCAGGCAATACAGTTTTTAAAGCCTCCAATCCTAAAGAAGCTATCGCAAGTTTAAAAGCTAAATAGTCTTTTATTCATAATTAATTAAAAAAAGCTAAGTTTTTTTTAATTAACGACTATCATATATTCGCATATACAATTTTGATAGAAACTAATACACATAATATTTATGTATCTATTGCAGCACTCAAAGCAAAAGATAAAACGGCATTTGCAGATTTATACGATAAATATTCTGGTGCTTTACTAAATATTATTTTAAGAATAGTGAATAATCAAGAATTAGCAGAAGATGTGTTGCAAGAATCTTTATTAAAAATTTGGAGAAATACAGATAAATACGACGAGAACAAATCGACCATTTTTACTTGGATGTTGAACATTTGTAGAAATACAGCCATAGATGCATTAAGAAAAAAAGGTTCTAGGCCTACAATCCAATCAGACATTGAAAACGTATATGTAAGTAGTGCTCACACTATAGAAACAAATGTTAATTTAATTGGAGTGAAAGATTCTTTAAAATATTTAACTACTGAACAAAGTTTAGCTATTCAGGCAGTTTATTTTAATGGATTAACTCATGAAGATGCAGCCCAATTTTTAAACCTGCCATTAGGAACCGTAAAAACAAGAATACGAATGGGTTTAGTTACTTTAAAAAAAGTGTTTGCCAAATAAATGAATGTAAACGATTACATATTATCAGGAATTCTAGAACAATATGTTTTAGGCGATGTTTCTCCACAAGAAAAACAAGAGGTAGAATGCATGAGCCATATTTATCCAGAAATTAAAGAAGAACTTACTAAAGTTGAATTTGCTTTAGAAGGATTGGCTTTAGAATATTCTGTACCTGTTCCTACACATATTAAACAAAATATTTTAGACATCATTAATTCAGAAGAAACGAAAAATACATCTCAAACAAATTCAAATACAAAAGTTGTTTCACTTGTAGATTCTATAGATGCAAAAAAATCAACTTCAAATTCTAATTTTAAGAAATATTTAATTGCAGCTTCAGTATTATTCATTGCTAGTATAGGTAGTTTGTATTTGTTTTTAAATTCTACATTTCAAGCTAAAGAATTAGCACTAAATAATAAGATTGAAAGTTTGAATTCAGAAAAAATTCAAGTTGAAGAAAGTTACAAAAACCAGTTAGCATCTTTATCAATCGAAAATAATAAAATATTAGTTTTACCTGGGGCTTTGTTATTGCCTTGTAAAACAAATATTTTATTATTTTCGATTGATAAAGATGCTAACTGGTTTT
>JANOVK010000062.1:0-20336 GCA_031417315.1 Chitinophagaceae bacterium
CAATAAAAAGATTGTTTTTCCATTCAGGAATGGCATTTCCTGCATAAAAAACCATACCACTAGGAGAAAGCACTGGATCCCAATAATAAACAGGTTGTTCCATTCCTGCTTTTTGTTGAATGGCTTCACCGATCTCTGCACCATAATATTCAATTCCATATCCTATAACAGGCCAACCATAATTTTTTCCAGCTTTAATAATATTCAACTCATCACCACCTCTGGGACCAAATTCTGCTTCCCAAATATCCCCAGTCACTGGATGGATATCTAGGCTTTGTGCATTTCTGATACCATAAGCATATATCTCAGGCATTGCTTTCGCATTATTCAGAAATGGATTTCCTGGAGCAGGTTTTCCATCTTTTGTAATCTTAAAAATTTTTCCCAAACCAGAACTTAATAGCTGTGCCTGTACCCTTCCCTCCATAATTGATCTTTCACCTGTAGTTACAAATAAGTAACCTGCTTTATCAAAAAGTAATCTTGAACCAAAATGAAGTACACTTTCTAGTGCTGGTGTTGCCCTGAAAATCACTTTAGGATTTTCAATTATTCCACTAGCTTCATGCAACTTTCCTTTGGCAACAGCAGTTAGATTACCATTTCCATATTTTTCGGAAAATGACCAATAAATTATTTTGTTGTTTGTAAAATCAGGATCAAGAGTTATATCAAGCAAACCACCTTGTCCAGCGTCATCCACCTCAGGAAAACCAGTAATTTTTTTTACTAATAAACCATTTGAATTACGGATTTCCATGTAGCCACTTTTTTCACTGATTAATAATCGTCCATCGTTGAGTGGGATAATAGCCCATGGTCTTCCTAACTTATCTGCAATTTTGTCCACTTTATATGGAGTAATAGTTTTTACACCAGAGATTCTGGTTTGACCTACAAATGCTGGTTTATATTTAGAATTTGGTTTATTGGTTTCTACTGGTGGAAGCTTAGTAGAATCTCCATTATTGAAGTTACTTTCTGAATTGATATTATTATTACAACCATTAGCTACGATGGAAATAGATAGCACTGATATGAAGAAATAGGTTTTCAATTGCATGGGTAAATATTTTTATTTTAAGAAATCAAAAATAGACCACCATTCTTTTATTTAAGCTTGTGCTGTTGGTCCTCCAAAATTCATGGGTATTTCTATTTGTTCTAAATCTTTTATTATACCATTTGCAATTTCATATTTCTGTATATTTTCAACCATAGCTTTCATAAATCTCTTAGCATGCATGGGGGTAAATATTATTCTGCTTTTTACTTTACTTTTAGGTGTATTAGGCATTACACTTACAAAATCAATTACAAATTCTGCATGACTATGGGTAATGATAGCAAGATTTGCATAAGATCCCTCCGACATTTCTTCGCTAATTTCAATGTTTAATTGTGGGTTAATTTGTTGTTCTTCCATATAAATTTTTTACAAATATAATAGGTGCTACTTAACAAACTTTGTTTATCATTGTATCCTATTTATTTAAGCGTTATATGATAGATTTTATAATATTGAATTTTCAATGGAGCCAATTATTACAACCACAATTTTATATTGAACATGGAGGACTTTGGTTGTTGCTATTTGTAGTTTTTGCAGAAACAGGATTGTTTGCTGGCTTCTTTTTTCCTGGCGATAGTTTACTATTTGTTGCTGGTATTTATAATAAAGAATTAATTGAAGCTTATTTTCCATTTATCCAAAATGAGTTGATGCAACTACTGTTTTTATGGTTATTAATTACAATTGCAGGAATACTTGGAAACTCATTTGGGTATGCATTTGGCAGAAAAGTTGGACCAGCAATGTACAATTGGAAAGATAATTTTTTCTTCAAAAAAAAATATTTAGAACAAGCCAATGATTTTTATAATAAACATGGTGGTGGTGCAATAGTATTTGCAAGATTTTTACCTTTTGTTAGAACATTTGCACCCATAGTAGCA
Organism: Chitinophagaceae bacterium; assembly: GCA_031417315.1. GTDB lineage: Bacteria > Bacteroidota > Bacteroidia > Chitinophagales > Chitinophagaceae > CAIVPM01. The sequence goes on from JANOVK010000062.1 coordinate 1,960, forward strand.
GGTATTGTAGCAATGGATAAAAAGAAATTTACCTTTTATAATATTACCGGCTGTATTTGTTGGGTTTTCATAATGCTATTTTCGGGTCATTATTTACAAAAATGGATTCTAAACAGATACCAATTTAATTTAAAAGATCATTTAGAAATAATTGTTTTAGGAATTGTTTTTGTAACTACCGCACCGGTAATTTTAAAGTTAGTTTTTAGTAAAAAAAAATAAATTATTTTTTGTAAAATTTATCTTTTAAAAAATGATAAATGAAAAAATATATCAAATTGCTTTAACGCTTGTAAAAGGAATTGGTTCTGTACAAGCTAAAATTCTTATTGATCAATTTAAATCTGCTAAAGCAATATTTAGTGCTACAAAAAAAGAATTAAGTTTAATAGAGGGAATTGGCGAATTAAAAGCTTCTCAAATAAAAAAATTTGCAGATTTTAAAGATGCAGAAGCAGAATTATCATTTTTAGAAAAATATAAATTACAATCTTTATTTATTACTGATATAGAATATCCTCAAAAATTATTAACCTGTTACGATCCCCCAACTCTTTTATATTTTAAAGGAAATGCTAACCTTAATAATCAAAAATCAATTTCTATAATTGGAACCAGAGCAAATAGTGATTATGGAAAACAAATAACAGAAAAACTAATTGATGATTTACAAAATCAAAACATCACAATTTATAGTGGGCTTGCATTTGGTATAGATTCTATTGCTCACAAATCTGCACTAAAAAATAATATTTCAACCATTGGAGTTTTAGCACATGGTTTAGATTCTATTTATCCAGTTCAACACAAATCGTTAGCAAAAGAAATGATTTTACAAGGAGGACTATTAACAGAATTTAGAAAAAATACTAAAGCAGATAAACATAATTTTCCTAAAAGAAATAGAATTGTTGCTGGCATTAGTGATGCTACAATTGTTATAGAAACAAATATTAAAGGTGGTAGTATGATTACTGCAGAATTAGCTTATAATTATAATAAAGATTTATTTGCAATTCCTGGTAAAATAACTGATTTAAAAAGTAGTGGCTGCTTAAAATTAATTCAACAAAATAAAGCTGTAATGCTTGGTAGTGCTGAACAACTGTTAGAAAATATGGGTTGGCAAACCCAAACAAAAACACCTAAAAAACAAAGAGAATTATTTATTGATTTAACTGATGATGAAAGGATAATTATTGAAATTTTAAAACAAAAAGAAGCCACAAATATTGATGAAATTTATTTAAAATCTCAACTTGCTAGTAGCACTATTGCAGGTGCCATTTTAAATTTAGAATTACAAAATGTAGTGGTAAGTTTGCCAGGAAAAATCTATAAATTAATTTGATTTATTTTTATGAAACCAAACTAAAGTTTTATCGTTTGGATCGGCATTATAATTAATAAATAACTCCACCCCTTTTTCAATATCTTTTATTGCTACAATTTTAATAGTTTCTTTTTCATAATCCATTTCATAATCGCAATTTGACGTGTAACTATGATTATACATGGATACAAATCCCAATCCTAATGCTCTTTGCTTTATCTCATCTCCCCATTCAAATAAATAATTATACAATAAAGTATTCTCAGCACTAGCCACTTCTTCAACAGAAAAAATCAATACTGGAGAAATTTCTAAAACTGTATTTGCAGTTATTTTCTTTGTTGTAAAAACTCCTTTTCCTTTACCAGAAGATGAAGCTATTCTAAGACAAGACAAAATCATAATATTAAATTATGATGCAAACATACTTTATCAAAAATGGTTTAATCATAACATTAATTCATTGTTAATATAACTTTCTAACTAATTAACTTCGCAACCATGAATTTGGATTTAGAAATACCTAATTTACAAGAACAATTTGAAACTTTAATTAGTGAACAAAATGCTTTAGCAATTGCCGATTTTTTAAACGAACAAAATATTAGCGATGTTGCTGAATTAGTGTATTCAAATCCTGACTACGAAGCTCCTATTATTGCCAACATGAGTATTCATAGGGCTTCTAAGGTATTTAAGATTTTAGACTTATCAACTCAAAAGCTAATAATTAAAGAGCTTCCCCCTAATAAAACAGCCGAACTTTTAAATGATTTGCCACCAGATGATAGAACAGATTTTTTAGAAGAATTACCAAATGCTGCTATTAGAGATTTAATAAAATTGCTTAATCCAGAAGAATTAAAAATCACTTTGGCAATGTTGGGTTATCCTGAAGATAGTGTTGGTAGAATTATGACGCCTGACTATGTTTATGTTTACTCGCATAATTCTGTTGAAGAAGTTTTTGAGACAATTAGAAAACATGGAAAAAATAGTGAAACTATTGATGTTATTTATGTAATTGATGAACATGGAGAATTATTAGACGATATTAGAATTCGAGATATCATTTTAGCATCGCCAAATAAAACAGTTGAAGAATTAATGGATGCAAGAGTTGTTGCATTAAATGTTAATGACGATCAAGAACATGCCAACAACATTTTTAAAATGAACAACAGAGTGGCATTGCCTGTTACTGATGATAATAATAAACTTTTAGGAATAGTTACAATTGATGACATGCTTTGGGTAGCCAATGAAGAGTTTAGCGAAGACATGCAAAAAATGGGTGGTACAGAAGCATTAAATGAACCTTATTTAGATACCCCTTTATTTAAACTTTTTAGAAAAAGAGTTGTTTGGTTATTCGTTTTATTTTTAGGAGAACTATTAACCGCTTCTGTAATGGGTTACTTTGAACACGAAATTAGCAAGGCTATTGTTTTAGCTCTATTTATCCCATTAATTATTAGTAGTGGTGGCAATAGTGGTAGCCAAGCTTCTACATTAATAATTCAGGCAATGGCTGTTGGAGATATTACAATTTCTGATTGGTGGAGAGTACTGAAACGAGAAATTATAAGTGGCATTTTATTAGGATCAGTATTAGGTGTTTTTGGATTTTTAAGAGTAATTGTTTGGCATAATATGTTACCTAATGTTTATGGAGAACATTATTTATATATAGGGCTTGCAGTTGGATTTTCTTTAATTGGTGTAGTTTTATGGGGAACTTTATGTGGAAGTATGTTACCACTTTTATTAAAAAAATTAGGTGCCGATCCTGCTGTTTCATCTGCACCATTTGTAGCTACACTGGTTGATGTTACTGGATTATTAATTTATTTTAGTATGGCATTTTTATTTTTGCAAGGTTTGCTTTTATAAATTTATTTAAAAAAAGGTTCAATTAAATTAAACATTTCATCAGGCATTTTTGTTTTATTATTTGTTTTTACTTCAATAAAATACAGCACCACTTTACCAATTGTTAAAAGTATGTTTTCTTCATTATACACTTCCTGATTAAATTCAACTCTATGATTTGTTGGTAGCTCTTTTAAAATTGTTTTTATCGTCAATAAATCATCGTAATGTGCTGGTCGCAAAAATTTAGAATGAAACTCAACAATAGGCATCATTACACCCAGTTTTTCTAATTGTTTATAAGTTAAGCCACATTGACGAATTAACTCAGCTCTACCTACTTCAAAATATTGAGCATAATTTCCATGATACACTACATTCATTTGATCGGTTTCTGCATATCTAACTCTTACTTGTGTTATTGATTCTAACATTTTAAATTATTAACTGTAAAAATAAGTATACAAATCTTTCTTCTTAATAGAATTTTAAATTGTAAAATGTATCTTGCAACTTCAATTCAAATAATATTGTTAATGAAGGTTTCTGGATTTTCTTTTATTAAAAATGCTATCAAATTCGATTTCCCAGTTAAAGAAGCTTTGCTATCTATTTTACCTTTATGCGATGAAATTATTGTTGCTGTTGGTGATTGTAATGATGGAACAAGAGAACTTGTTGCAGCTCTTCATCCAACCAAAATTAAAATAATTGATACAGTTTGGGATTCACAAAAAAATATTGATGGTGCAGTATTAGCAGATGAAACTAACAAAGCATTAAATGCAATTTCTAGTGATAGTGATTGGTGTTTTTATATACAAGGAGATGAAGTGTTACACGAAATTGGAATTGAAAATATTAAAAATGCAATGCTAAAGTTTAAAGATGACAAAAGTATTGATGGATTGCTATTTAAATATTTGCATTTTTATGGATCTTACGATTATATAGCTGCTTCAAATAAGTGGTATAAAAATGAAATAAGAATAATAAAAAATAATAAAAATATTTATAGTTATAAAGATGCACAAGGATTTAGAAAGAATAATAATGTAAAATTAAATGTAAAATTAGTTGATGCATATATACACCACTATGGTTGGGTTAAAGAACCTAAAATAATGATGGATAAGCTTTTTAACGCAAGTAAAATTTGGTATGGAACTAATGAAGTTGAAGAAAGAAAAAAAAACAATGCAAAAATTAATTTCGATTATTCTGAAATAGATGCTTTAAATAAATATACTGAAACCCATCCATTAGTAATGGAGGATAGAATTAAAAAAATAAATTGGCAATTCGATTACGATTTAACTTATAATAATTTTTCGATAAAAGAAAAAATTAAAAACACGCTATACAAATTAACAGGAAAAGAATTTTTTACTTATAAAAATTACTTATTGAAATAATGGAGAAATATCAATTCTTTAATTTACTTAATTCTAATTTTAATCATATTTATATTGTAACAATTAAACGTGCTACAGATAGACATTTAATAATTGAAAATGAATTACACGGTTTAAAATACGAATTATTTTTTGGTGCAGATTATAAAGATTTTACTGTTGATGAGTTAACAAAAAATAACTTGTACAGCGAAAGTTTATCTAAAATAAATCATCGATATAACAAACCAATAAAAGGAGGTATGTTAGGCTGTAGTTTAAGCCACAGAATGGTTTACGAGGATGTAATAAAAAATAATTATGAAAATGTTTTAATATTAGAAGATGATGTTTTTGTTAAAGCATTTTCGAAAAATAATTTCGAAAACGCTTTAAAAGAATTACCAATTAATTGGGAACTATTATATTTCGATTACAACAAAAACGAGAACAGCCCATTTTATGGTTCACTAAAAAAAATGACTTACCATATTCAAAAATTTATTGGAGTATTAAATTTTTCACATAAATCTATAAGAAATTTATTTGCAAAAAAATATTCGAATAATTTATTAATTGCAGGCAAACACGATTTTACAGATGCTTATGCCATTACAAAAGAAGGAGCAAAAATATTATTGAAATTACAAACTCCTATTCAATGGTTTCCTGATCATTTATTAGCTCATGCATGTTCTAACAAATTAATAAATGCATTTTGTTTAAAAGAAAAAGTATTCTATCAAAGTTCACAAACATCAAATCCCAATCAAAGTTTTATAAACAATACGAGCTATTAAATTTTTGTAATAGTACAAACCATTACTACATTATAATCAATTTCACAATCGCTTGAAAATATAGTGCTCACTGATATATTTTCAATTTCAGCTAATTTATCTGACATAAATTTTAAACCCATTTCAGTGTGAATATGATGAGGATTTAAAGGTTGGCCAGTTGCAATGCAATGCTTTTCGTAAAGTGACTGGTTTGGGAAAACTAAAACCAAATTTCCGCTACTTTTTAAAATTCGAATAAACTCTATTAAAGTTGTTTTTGTATCAACAAAATCTTCAATTAAGTGGCTTGAATAAACATAATCATAAGTATCATTTGCTACAGGAATATTTTCATTAAATAAATCACAAGCAATGTCTACTTTATCTTCTCCAGTATATGCATAAGGTTGAGCATAATCGATACCAATACAATTTATCTTTTTTATTTTATCGCCTCCAAAGCCAATATCACAACCAATTCCATTACAATAATCAATAACTAAATGACGAATTTTTGAAGTTTCAGAAGTGTAAGGTTTCTTTTTTCTTTTAAAAATATTTTTAAAAAACTTAAACATTAATTTGATAATTTTTTATGACAGAATTTATTTTTTCAATTAAAATTTCATTAGAATGAATACTACATTTCGGAATTCCACTATCGCCTACTAATTTACAAGTTTGTCCAGCACCACCAACTACTTCATGATAACATCCAGCATATTCACATGGTTGTTGTAAAATTTCGCCTTTAAATATTTTATCAAAATGTCTATACAAAGGATTCACTGCACCAAAGAAAATGATACTTGGAATTTGTAAAGAAGCAGCTATATGGCTTGGACCAGAATCTACACCCATAAAAAATTTACAATTATAAATAACTTGAATAAGTTGTCTAATATTTCCTTTAAATATTTTAGCTCCAACAATTTCTTGTACATCAGTACCAACAATAATTACATCAAATTTTAATGAATTTAGATAAACTATAATTTCTTCCCAATTAATACCATAAACTTTTCTAAAATTTAGCTTAGCATTAGGTTCTAAATGAAAAACAACATAATTTTTTGATGTTATTAGAAAGTCATTTTTTTCTTTTTGACTCAAAAAAAGTTTAGGATAAATATTTTCAATTGGTAAAGAAAAATAAGTTTGGTATGCATGCAAAATATGCATTTTAGGAAATGCTTCATAACAATAGCCATCTAACCTATGATACTTTTTTTTAATAGAAATAAGGTTTAATAATTTTAAATAAGCTCTAAATAATCCATATGGAATTTTTTTTACAACCACATTTTTATTTGGATAATTATTAAAGAGCTTATAGAAATTTGTATACAGAAAAACTTTTTTATTTTTTTTTGAAAGTTCATTCAAAACAGGCTCTAACCAAAGCACATCACCCATTCCACCAGATCGATATATATATATATAATCAAACATATCTATTTAATTTTTATATGCTCTTATAGAGAAACAATCATTTTCTGCTTTATGCATTTCTAGTTTAAAATTTTTGCTTTGCAAAAATTTTATTAAGTTCTTGGAATTTTTGTCATCCTCATCTAACTCATGTGTTTCAATTGTCAAAGCATTTATAAAATTCCAAACTTCGTTGGGCGAATTGTAAAGAATTGGGTACTCACTTCCTTCACAATCCAATTTAAGCAAGTCTATCTTAGTTAAACTATTTTCTTCAATTATTTTCTTCAAAGAAATAGTTTCTACCGAAATAGAATTATTATTTTTTTCCGAAAAATCGTTATAAATTGATGCAATTACAGAATCGTTTTCAACATCATCAAAAAACAATGTAATGTTTCCTTGTTCTGTTCCTGTTACAGCTTTATTAAAAACTTTTATCTGATTACTTAATCCATCATTTAATTTTATATTATGCTCAAATAATTCAATATTAACTTTCATAGGATCGTAAGCATAAACTTTTGCATCCTTTTTTTTACTGAGTGTAATAAAACTAAAATAACCTGCATTGCAGCCTATATCAATGATTGTAGCGTTATTTGGAATATTAGTTAGCAAATCATTTATATGATAAAAGTCCTCCATAAAAATTTCTTTAAAAACAAAAAAGAAATTAGGAGGCACATCAAATTCTAAATTTTTACCTTTAGTAATATATCTTGCTATTTCTTTTTTTTCGTGATTTCTTTTAAAATAAAGTCTCCAATTTTTAATATGTTTCGAAAGTCTGAAATAATTTGATAATGATGACATCTGACTGATTTAATTCGATTCAAAAATATGAATAAACATATAAGTGATGTTTTAAATTCGTTTACTAAAAGAGTAATTGCATAATTGAAATAAGTATATCCCTTTATTTTTGTCGATATTTTTAGAAATAATTTATGAAAATACTTATACAATATTTAAAGCCCAATAAAGCTTTAGTTTTTTTGGCACTATTTCTTGCGGCAATTAATCAAATATTTTCTTTATTCGATCCATTAATTTTTGGCAAAGTAATAGACTTGTTTGCAACACATCCATTTCACTTTGATAAAGAAAAATTATTGCCAAGAAACGAACATGAATTCTTTTTTGGAGTAGATGCTTATCATGGTTTATTATATTTTCTTTTTTTATTAGTGGGTACAGCAATGATAAGTCGTATAGCTAAAGCTTTTCAGGATTATACTGTAAATGTTATTGTACAAAAATTTGGTGCAAAAATTTTTACCGATGGATTACAACATTCTATGAAATTACCTTATCAGGAATTTGAAGACCAACGTAGTGGCGAAACATTATCAATTTTAACAAAAGTTAGGGCTGATACAGAAAAATTTATTGGCTACTTTATTAATGTACTTTTTGGAATAATTGTAAGTGTTGTTTTTGTTTCAATATTTGCTTCATCGAAACATTGGAGCATTTTACCTGTTTACTTTGGAGGTGCAGTATTAATAGCTATTGTAACCAATTTATTAAGTAAAAAAGTAAAAATAATTCAGAAAAAAATTGTTTCAGAAACTACATCGCTTGCAGGAAGTACTACAGAAAGTTTAAGAAATATAGAATTAGTAAAAAGCCTTGGTTTAACCAATCAAGAAGTAGAAAGATTAAATAAAAACACTTATAAAATTCTGGATTTAGAATTAAAAAAAGTTAAAAGCATTAGAGCCTTGAGTTTTATACAAGGCACTATGGTAAATTTTTTAAGACAGGTTATTACATTTACATTATTATGGCTAATATTTAGAAACGTATTAAGCATTGGAGAATTAATTTCATTACAATTTTATAGCTTTTTTATTTTTGGACCTTTACAAGAAATCGGAAATATAATTTTAAGTTATAGAGAAGCAGAAGCATCACTAAATAATTTTCAAGTATTAATGAGCAAAACTATAGAACCAAAACCAGCAACGCCTAATCATATTGGCTCTATAGAAACACTTTCGTTTAATAATATTAGTTTTAAACATAATAGTGCTCAATTTAAAGCATTAGATGAAATTAATTTTTCTGTTAAACAAGGCGAAACTATTGCTTTTGTTGGCCCAAGTGGAAGTGGTAAAAGCACTTTAGTAAAATTATTAGTGGGATTATATAGGCCACAAAATGGCCATATAGACTATAATGGAGTTGATGGAAGTAAAATTGATTTTGATGAATTAAGAACACAAATTGGTTTTGTAACTCAAGATACAAATTTGTTTGCTGGAACAATTCGAGAAAATTTATTATTTGTAAATCCAACTGCAACTATTGAACAATTAAAGGATGCTTTACATAAAGCAAGTTGTGAAAATTTATTAAGCAGAGCTGAAAAAGGAATTGAAACCGTTATAGGTGAAGGTGGATTGAAATTAAGTGGAGGAGAAAAACAAAGAATTTCAATTGCTCGTTCACTTTTAAGAAAGCCTAGATTATTAATTTTTGATGAAGCAACCTCAGCATTAGATAGCATTACAGAAGTTGCTATAACAAATACAATAAAAGAAATTTCTTTAGGCAGAGAACAAATTGCTGTGCTCATTGCACACAGGCTTAGTACTATTATGCATGCAGATAGAATTTATGTGTTAGAGCAAGGAAAAATTATTGAAACGGGAAATCATCAGGAATTAATTGATGAAAAAGGTTTGTATTTTGCGATGTGGAGACAACAAATTGGTGAGAGAAAAAAATTGATTGCAGCATCTTATTAATATTAACTTTGCAATCATTCCAAATTCTGATTTTTGAAAAGTAGATTTAACATACATCAAATATTTGCAGGATTATTATTTCTAATTTTTGCATTTGGCATTACTCCTAAAAAAGTATGGCATGATTTAATTGTGCAACATCAACATCATTCTTTAAAAAAATGTTCACATCATCACCTAAATATTAAATCGGTTGGATTTAATTGTGATATTGATAATGTTGTTGTAGAAATGCCATTTATTTCTGTAGCAATACCTTTTTTCCAATATTCAAATTCAGTTTATACAAATTATTCTTCAGAAGATATTTACCTATTAATTACATTAAAAAAATGTAATACTACTTTACGAGGTCCCCCAGTTTGTTAATTAAATTTTTATTTTTTTATCATTCCATACTCAAGTAGAGTAATGGCTTTATTATTTTATACAAACATATTTGTGAAACCTATTTTTCTATATATTGCTAGTTATTTTTTACTAATAACAACAAATGCAAAAACTAATTTTACTGATTTTGAAAAATCAGTTTTAACTGGAGTTGTTTTAGATGCAACAACTAAACAACCTCTACAAGGTGCAACAATTTTAATTCACGATATAAAAGTTGGAGCCATATCGAAAAAAGATGGCACCTATAAAAGCAGTACTTTTCAATCAGGCAATTATCTTGTAGAAGTAAGCTATCAGGGCTATGCAAGTATTATTGAGCATATTGAAATAATTGGAATTACAACAAAGAATTTTACTTTAATTGAAACAGTAGTAGAACAAGAGTCTGTTACAATCACAGGCACTACAACAGCAACAAAAATTAAAAATTCTCCACAACCAGTTACAATTATTTCAAAAACTGATTTATTAAAAACAACATCAACAAACATAATTGATGCTTTATCAAAATCAGTTTCTGGGCTTTCCATTTTAAGTACAGGACCAGCAATTTCTAAACCAGTAATTCGTGGCTTGGGATATAATAGAATGGTTACTATAAATGATGGTATAAGACAAGAAGGACAACAATGGGGTGATGAACATGGAATTGAAATTGATGAAGCCAGTATTCAGAAAGCAGAAGTTTTAAAAGGTCCAGCATCATTAATGTATGGAAGTGATGCAATGGCTGGAGTTTTAAATTTAATTACCAATCAAGCTATACAGCAGGGTTTGGTAAAATCGAATATTACTACATCTTATTTAGATAATAATAAAATGTATAATTTAAATGCAAATATTGCAGGACATTTAGAAAATGGATTTAATTGGAATGTATATGGAAGCATAAAATCTGCTGCTGATTATAAAAATGAATTTGATGGACAAGTTTTGAATAGCAGATTTAAAGAACAAAATTTTGGTGGCTATATTGGTATAAATAAAAATTGGGGATACACTCATTTATTATTTAGCAACTTTAATCAGAAAATTGGACTAATAAAAGGTTCTAGAGATTTTTTAACAGGAGCATTTACTTTATTTTCAGAAACTCCTGATGAACGTATTGCTACAAATGAAGAACTAAATAGCAGAGATTTTTTTACTCCTTATCAACAGATAAACCATTTAAAAATTGGAGTAGATAATAATATCAATTTAAAAAAAGGAAGAATCACATTTAATTTAGCTTACCAACAAAATAAACGAAAAGAATTTGGTGATCATAAAAATATTTCAACACCAAATTTGTATTTTGATTTACAAACTATCAATTATAATTTACAATATCATTTTAATAGATATAAAGGTTGGAGTACAAGTATTGGAGTTAATGGAATGTTTCAAGAAAATAAAAATAAAGCTGATGAATTAATAATTCCAGAGTATAGTCAGCTTGATTTTGGTGGATTTATTGTAACTAAAAAAAGTTTCGAAAATTTAACAATAACTGGTGGCATACGAAGTGATTTTAGAAATTTAAAAACAGAAGAAGTTATTGAAAGTGGCACAATTAGATTTAATGAAATCTCTAAAACATTCACAAATTTTACAAGCAGTTTTGGTGTAAGTTATAATGTTAGTAAAGCCGTTACTTTTAAACTAAATATTGCAAAAGGTTTTCGTGCTCCAAGTGTAACAGAATTAAGTAGCAATGGTGCACACGAAGGAACTAATAGATATGAATATGGAAACAACCAATTAAAATCTGAAACTTCTTTTCAAGTTGATGCTGGGCTTGAGTTACAATCTGAGCATCTTGGATTTTCATTGAATGTTTTTTCAAACACAATTAACAATTATATTTTTTATAATAAATTAAGTTCTGTTTTTGGTGGAGATTCTATTGTAAATAATGGTGGAGATTTATTAAGTGCTTTTCAATTTAATCAATCAAATGCAATATTAACTGGGTTCGAGACCAATATAGATTTTCATCCACACCCATTAGATTGGTTACATTTTCAAAATAGCTTCTCATTTGTTTTTGGAAAATTTAGAACAAATTATTTTGGTTCAAATTATATACCTTTTATGCCACAACCCAGATTATTAAGCGAATTAAAAGCAGATTTTAAAAAGGTTGGCAAATCATTTAAAAATGTTTATTTAAAATTCGAACTCGATAATTATTTTTCTCAGATTTATATTTTTTCAGCAAATAATACAGAAACAGAAACACCAACTTATTCTATTTTTAATGTAGGTTTTGGTGGTGATTTTTTAATAAAAAAACAACATGCATTTAGCGTTTTTGTAGGATTGAATAATTTAGCTGACGTATCTTACCAAAATCATTTAAGCAGATTAAAATATACTGATACAAATAATGCTACAGGCAGAATGGGTGTGTTTAATATGGGAAGAAATATTAGCATAAAAATTAATGTGCCTTTAAGTTTTAATTTAAAATAATTATTATTGTACAAATGAGAGACAATGGAAATAATTCATATTAGTGCAGAATGCTACCCAGTAGCAAAAGCAGGTGGCTTAGGAGATGTTGTTGGTGCTTTACCAAAATATCAAACAAAGGCTGGCCATTATACTAAGGTAGTTATGCCAATGTATAGAACTAAATTTTTATACGAAAATAAATTCATTGTTGACTTTAAAGGCAAAGCATATTTAGGTAATAAATATTTTGAATATACAATTATAAAAGAGTGTACAAATAAACTTGGGTTTGATTTGTATTTGGTTGATATAAATGGTTTACTTGATAGAGAAAAAATTTATGGATATGATGATGATACTGAAAGATTCGTTGCATTTCAAATTGCAATTGTAGATTGGCTAAATCACTGGGAACACAATCCTGATATAGTACATTGCCACGATCATCATGCAGGATTAATTCCTTTTATGATGCAGAATTGCATAGCATCAAAAAATAAATTAAAAAAAATTCCAACTATTCTTACAATACATAATGCCCAATATCAAGGCTGGATTAGTTGGGGTAATAATAATTATATACCAACGTATGATAATAGATACAAGGGTTTGCTCGATTGGGGCAATACAATTAATTCACTAGCTTGTGCAATTAAATGTGCATGGAAAGTAACAACAGTTAGTAATAGTTACATGCAGGAATTAAAATTAAGAAGTAATGGTTTAGAGAAGTTATTTGAAATTGAAAAGGGGAAATGCATTGGTATTTTAAATGGAATTGATAATGAAGTTTGGAATCCAAGTACAGACACTTTTATTCAAAATCATTTTAATTTAAAAACAGTAACAAAGGGGAAACAAAAAAGTAAAGCAGAATTATGCGAACAATTTGGGTTAAATATTGAACTGCCTTTAATTGTATTTATTGGAAGACTTGTTAGTGAAAAATCTGCTGATTTATTGCCTACTGTTTTTGATGCAATTTTGAAAGTTAAAAAAGAAGAATTAAATATTTTAGTTTTGGGTAGTGGTGACCCTAAGGTTGAAAATGAGTTAAAACTATTGGGTAATTTATATTATGGAAATTACCATGCAGAAATTGGCTACAATGAAACTCTTTCGCATGTTATGTATGCTGGTGCTGATTTTTTGTTAATGCCAAGCAGAGTTGAGCCCTGTGGATTAAATCAAATGTATGCAATGAGGTATGGCACAATTCCAATTGTAAGAAGTACTGGTGGATTAAAAGATACAGTTATTGATGTTGGAGATAGTGATGGCTTTGGTATTAGATTTAACTATGCAACTATTGAAGATATTTACAATTCATTACAACGAGCTTTAGATATTTATAAGGACAAAAAACTTGTAGATAAAATGAGAAAAATAATGATGAAGATTGACCATAGTTGGGAAAGCACAGTTGATGCTTATAATAAAATTTACAAATAAGCATTATTTTTTTTCAACTACTACTTTTTTATTTGCAATTAAATTTAATAAAATAAAAGTAAGGATTCCATTTATAAGAATTAGCTCATTTCCTATTTTATAACCACTAAAAATTGTTTTAGAAATTGAATTTAACCCTAATGTTACATGCAACTTTTTTTCGTACCACTCTGGGCTACATAAAACATCAACTCCCAAACAAATTAATGGACCAACAATACACATAAACCAAATTAAATGGCTCTTCAATGTTTTTTTAGTTAGTATTCCAAATGCAAACAAACCTAATAATGGACCATAAGTAATGCCTGCAAATTTTAATATAAAATCAATTATCAATTTATCGTTAATGGCTTTAAATAACAACACCATTATTAAAAAAATAAATGCAAAAGTTAAATGCACTTTTAATCTTTTTCTTTTCTTGCTTTCTTCGCTTGATTCACTTTTGTTCATTCCCAAAATATCAATACAATAGCTTGATGTAAGTGATGTAATGGCACCATCTACACTAGGGAATAAAGCTGAAATTAATGCTATGATAAAAATAATTCCTATCGATGTTCCAAAGGTTTCATTTAATGCAATTGTTGGAAATAAATCATCTGGTGCAACTGTTATTCCTTTAGAGTTTGCGTATAAGTAAAGTACACCTCCTAAAAATAAAAACAGAAAATTTACGAACAACAAAATAGTAGCAAAACTCAGCATGTTTTTTTGAGAGTCTTTCAATGTTTTTACACTAATATTTTTTTGCATCATTTCTTGATCCAAACCTGTCATTGCAATTGCAATAAACAAACCTCCTAAAATATGTTTTATAAAATATGAATTTGACTTGATATCGGTGTTGAAAATTTTAGTTAATCCATTTTGGTGCATTTGGTTTAATGCTGTAGAAAAATCTATTCCCAAACTATTGATAATAACAATTATGCAGGCAATTAATCCGATTAACATTCCAGAAGTTTGCAAAGTATCTGTGTAAATAATAGTTTTTACGCCTCCTTCAAACGTATATAAAAGAATCATTAAAAGAATAATTACGCTAGTTAAAATAAAAGGAACGCCCAATTTATCTAATATAAATAATTGAAGAATGTTTATAACCAAATAAAGCCTTGCTGTTGCTCCAATTGTTCTAGAGAGCAAAAAGAAAAATGCTCCTACTTGATGTGCAGATTTTCCAAATCTGCTTTCTAAATAAGTATAAATACTTGTAAGATTAAGTTTATAATAAAGTGGTAACAGCACAAATGCAATAACCAAATAACCAAGCATGTATCCAATAACCAATTGAAAGTAATAAAAGCCTCCTGAACCTACACCACCAGGCACACTTACAAATGTTACACCACTTAAAGAAGTACCAATCATTCCAAAAGCAACTAAAATCCAGTTACTATTTCTATTGCCAATAAAAAAAGATTCGTTGTTACTTTTTCTGGATGTAAACCAAGCAACACCTAATAATAATCCAAAATATGCAATTACAAAAAATAGAAGTATTGTAGGATTCATCTAGCTTTTATTGAAAATGAAATAAAATTTTGATAAAAAAAAGCAGCCTTACAAATGTAAGACTGCTTAATATTTATTTATTTAATGTTGTAAGATAATTAACCACCAACTTTAAATTCAACTCTTCTATTTTGTGCACGATTTTTTTCTGTTGAATTATCAACAACTGGTTTAGTTTCTCCAAATGCAGTTGTAGATAAACGATCTGCACTAATGCCTTTATTAGTTAAGAATTTTTTTACTGCTGCACAACGTACTTCAGATAATTTCATATTCATTTCGTCTTTTCCAATATCATCTGTATGACCTTCAATTGAAATTTTAGTTAATTCTGGGTGATCTTTCAATACTTTAACCAATTTAGTCATTTCAACAATTGCAGGATTTGTAAAATCAGAACTTCCTGTATTAAATTGAATCATTTGAGATTTAAAATTGTATTGAGCTAATTCAGGACAACCATTACTAGATTTAGTTCCTTTTAATGTTGGGCATTTATCTTCTTCATCATTAACACCATCTCCATCAGCATCAGGTATTGGGCAGCCTTGAAAACGAGCAACTCCAGCCACAGTAGGGCATTTATCTTCATCATCATTTACGCCATCTCCATCTCCATCAGGAATAGGACAACCATTGTATTTTGCAACACCAGCAACATTTGGACATTTATCTTCATCATCATTAATGCCATCTTTATCTGTATCAGGAATTGGACAACCATTATATTTTGCAACCCCAGGTACAGTTGGGCATTTATCTTTACTATCAACAATACCATCTTTATCAGTATCAACCTCAACTACTGGAGGAGGAGGAGGTGGTGGTGGAGGTGGTGGAGCAATTGGTTTTACAATTGGTCTATCATTAATTGGTGAAGATAATCCAAAACGATAATTAAAATTTTCAGTACCTAATTCAGTTACAGAAACATTATGTGTAAATTGAATATGTAAAAAAGTTTCTTCTCCTAAATTTAATTGTAAACCAGCACCTATTGGAAAAAATGCAGCAAAATTTTGACCTGCAAACATTGATGCACCAACACCAGCTGAAAAATAAGGAACTAAAAAATAATTATCTGGTAATAATTTTAAATTAACATTTGCATCTAACTCTACTAAAAGTTTATCTTGACCAGAAGAAGTTACTGTATTCGCCTTAAATGGATAGTTTACAAAACTTCCACTTAAACGTGCCATAAAATCAATATTATTACTTAGTCCTTCTAAATAACTTAAAGTTAAGCCTGGACTCATTTGAGAAATTTTAGACCACTGTTTATTATTTAAAACAGTTGACAAAGAAGAGGCTTTAATAAGTGAAGGAGTTTTAAAGTCTTTCAGCATAAAATTTACACCTAAAGATGGTCTTTTCTTATTATTGCTAGTTTGACTAAATGCAGCAAATGCCACTAACATAGTAAACATTAATAATTTAATTTTCTTCATGTTCGTTTTTTTTGTATTACGCAAAAGTAATGAGTGATTTGGATTTATAAAAAAATGTTTTAAAAAATTTATTCTTTATTAGGTTTGGCAACAATCTCAACTTTAACTTTCGTAATCCCTTTTCGAATAAAATCTAATTTTTTAGCACCAATAAAACTTAAATCTACAATTCTCCCTTTAGCATCCATTCGTCTATGCATTCTATCGTTAATCCTAACAATTATGGATTTTTTGTTTGATAAATTCGTAACTTTTAACCAAGTATTCAACTTGAATCTATTACTGGCAGCAGTATATTGATTGTGATGAAAAATTTCTCCAGTTGATGTTTCAGTTCCTTCTAAGTTTTTACTATAAAAGCTGGCAATTCCATAATAAAATTTATTATTTAAACTTGAATCGTTTGTTTTAGAAGTCTGAATACTATCCTCAACAATAAGTTTACAAGTATCATTTAACAATTTTAATGAATCTTGATAAGAAAAGTTTACCTCATTACAAGAAACCATTGTATTATTTACAAATGAAAGAATAACTACCAATAAAAATCCAATAAAAACTAATTTTATTTTATTCAATATTTTCCAATTTACTTAAAAACTCGATATTAATTTCTGAAATGATTAAAGTTAAAAATATTAATTTTAAATATAGATTCTTAATTATTTATAAAAACCTTTTTAAAGTATTTTGAAGTAAAATTAGTACATTTGCAGCCATTTTAGATTTTATGTTGGGCATATTCTAATCTATTTAATACACTTAAAAAGCGAATAATATACAATGAGGCAGCTTAAAATTGCAACACAGATTACCAATAGAGATTCACAAGCAGTAGAAAAATATCTTCAAGAAATTTCAAAAATTTCAATGGTTACACCAGAAGAAGAAACTACGCTTGCCCAGAAAATTAAAATGGGTAATCAAAGAGCATTAGACAAATTAGTTCAAGCTAATTTAAGATTTGTGGTTTCTGTTGCTAAACAATACCAACATCAAGGATTAAGTTTAAGTGATTTAATTAACGAAGGAAATTTAGGTTTAATTAAAGCTGCTGCACGTTTCGATGAAACTAAAGGATTTAAATTTATTTCTTATGCAGTTTGGTGGATTCGTCAATCGATTTTACAAGCATTAGCAGAACAAGGAAGATTAGTACGTTTACCTCAAAATAAAATTGGCACTTACAATCGTGCAAATAAAGCTTACATGGCTTTTGAACAAGAACACGAACGTGAACCTAGTACTGAAGAGTTAAGTGATATTTTAGAAATGAGCGAAACTGAAATTAATAATATTTTTCAAAGCAATACTCGTCATACAAGTTTAGATGCACCTGTGCACGAAGCAGAAGATGTTGCCATGGGAGATTTATTAGAAGGAAGTGACGATACTGATGAAGATGTTATGAAAGATTCTTTAAGAGAAGAAATTAAAAGAGTATTAAAAAGTTTAAGTCCCAGAGAAGCTGAAATTGTAAACGCTTATTTTGGTTTAAATAATGATGGAACAACTATTGAACAAATTGGAATGAAATACGATTTAACAAAAGA
>JANOVK010000063.1:0-5113 GCA_031417315.1 Chitinophagaceae bacterium
CATTGTGCCCAATAAGATTCAATAGAAAGATATTGATGAATCATTTCGATATTTAATAAAGCAGGATCGCAACTAATTAAATATTCATTATGTGTTGTTTGATAGTGAAGGATTATTAATTTTAACTAACGATAAAAAAATAAATCAATGCTTACTAAATCCAAACAACTTACATAAAAAAGAATATTGGGTACAAGTTGAAGGCTTAGTAAATGCACAAGCCATTGAAAAATTAACAACAGGAGTTATAATAAATATTGATGGTAAAAATTACAAAACAAAACCTTCAATTGCAAAAATTATTAATAACCCAAAAGTTTGTGAAAGAACTCCACCCATTAGATTTAGAAAAGATATTCCTACATCATGGATTTCTATAACTTTAACTGAAGGTAAAAATAGGCAAGTTCGCAAAATGACTGCTGTTGTTGGATTTCCTACTTTAAGATTAATACGTAATAGAATTGAAAATATTTGTGTTGCCGAAATGCAACCAGGAGATATTATTCAAATCTCAAAATCTTCAATTTATAAAAAATTATTTAATGAGTAATTCATACTATCAAACAACACATAATGAATATTTAATTAGTTGCGATCCTGCTTTATTAAATATCGAAATGATTCATCAATATCTTTCTATTGAATCTTATTGGGCACAATGCATTCCAATTGAAACGGTAAAAAAAGCAATTAAAAATTCTCACTGTTTTGGGGTTTATAAAAATAATATTCAAGTTGGTTTTGCAAGATTGATGACAGACCAAGCAACGTTTGCATATTTAGCAGATGTTTTTATTATTAAAAATGAACAAGGCAAGGGGCTTGGAAAATTTTTAATGACCACCATTCATCAACACCCAGAGCTACAAGGTTTAAGGCGATGGCTTTTAACAACAAAAGATGCCCATAAATTATACACACAATTCGGATGGCAAATTATTAATGATGATTTAAAAGGAAGATTAATGACTATAAATAAACCCAATATTTATAAAGGCAATCTCTAAATCTTGCTATCGTTGCTGCACTTATCTTTGCATTCAAATTTTTAGCAAATAGTATGAGCCAGCAATTAAGTGAACAAGAAATTATAAGAAGAGAAAAATTAAAAAAATTACAAGATCAAGGAATTGATGCATATCCTGCACCCTTATTTCCTATTACACATTACTCAAAAAATATTAAAAAAAATTTTACCGAAGAAACAAAAGAAAATTTCACAAACGTTTGTGTAGCTGGTAGAATTATGAGTATAAATGATAAGGGGAAAGTTTTTTTTATTAAAATACAAGATTCGCTTGGTATATTTCAACTATACGTTAAACGTGATGATATATGCACTGATGATGATAAAAGTTTTTGGGATAATGTTATAAAACATGGCTTAGATTTAGGTGATATAATTGGAGCATCAGGTTATGTTTTTATTACAAAAACTGGAGAAATTTCTTTACATACAAATACGCTTACATTACTATCAAAATGCTTAAAACCTTTGCCTGTAGTTAAGAGAGATGAAGAAGGAAATGTGTTTGATGAAGTTACAGATCCGGAATTTCGTTATAGACAACGTTATGCAGATTTAGTCATCAACCCACAATTAAAAAATGTTTTTGTTGGGCGTACAACTATTGTTAATACTATTCGTCAATTTTTAAACGAACAAGGAGCTCTTGAAGTTGATACCCCTGTATTACAAAATATTCCTGGAGGTGCTGCAGCTCGTCCTTTTACAACGCATCACAATGCTTTAGATGTTCCTTTTTATTTGCGAATAGCAAATGAACTTTATTTAAAAAGATTAATAGTAGGCGGATTCGATTGGGTTTATGAGTTTAGTAGAAATTTTAGAAATGAAGGAATGGATAGAACCCACAATCCAGAGTTTACAGTACTTGAGTGGTACACAGCCTACAAAGATTATTTTTGGATGATGGAAATTACTGAACAACTTTTAGAAAAAGTTGCATTAGCAGTACATGGGAAAACAGAATTAACTGTTGGAGACAAAACCATTGATTTTAAAGCACCATTTAAACGGGTAACAATTTTTGAAGCCATTCAAGAAAACACAGGAATTGATATTAGTGAAATGGAAGAGGAAGAGTTAAGAAAAGTATGTGAGCAACTAAATATTTCTGTACCAAATAATATTGGTAAGGGAAAATTAATTGATGAAATTTTTAGTGAAACAAGTGAACATAAATTTATACAACCTACATTTATTATGGATTATCCAATTGAGATGAGTCCATTAACAAAAAAACATAGAACAAAAAAAGGGTTAGTAGAGCGTTTTGAATTGATGATAAATGGAAAAGAAGTTGCCAATGCGTATAGTGAATTAAATGACCCCATCGATCAACGTGAAAGATTTGAAGAACAAATAAAATTAATGGAACGTGGAGATGATGAAGCTATGTTTTTAGACCACGATTTTTTAAGAGCATTAGAATATGGCATGCCTCCTACAAGTGGTATTGGTATTGGAATTGATAGATTATGTATGTTGATTTTAAATCAACCTTCTATTCAAGATGTTTTATTATTTCCTCAAATGCGACCAGAAAAAGTAGATTAATTTATTTTAAGTTTTGATATATTTCTTTAGCTTGATTTGCAATTGCATCAATAGGCTGAAGCATCATACATTTAAAATGTTTTTTAGGGCAATGATCATAACCAATTTTTGTACAAGGTCTGCATCTTAAATTATTTACTTCAAATCTTGCATTAGAAATTTGTTCCGCACCAAAATATGGTGTCATTCCAAAAGCTGGTACAGTATTGCCCCAAATAGAAATAATAGGTTTTTTAAATGCTGCTGCAATATGCATCAATCCTGTATCGTGTGTGATAATCAATTTTGCTTTTCTAACCAAATCTGCACTTTCATGTAAACTAAATTTACCACAAGAATTATAAATTCTAGTAGTGTCAATAGAAGCAACTTCATCTCCAATAAATTTATCTTCTTTACCTCCCAATAAAATAATTGGTAAGTTTATTTTTGAACACAACTCTTGCAATTTTTTTAGAGGTAACTTTTTAGTGTTGTGTGCAGCACCAATTACTATTCCAATATATCCAAACAAATGTGATGAAGGAAAATCACTTTGTTTTACTTCGTACAATGGTGGAATAAAATAATCTAACCCTTTGCCATCATTAGTTATAGTAAATTTTTTAAGTGTTGCCATATATCTATCCACAATATGAATATTAGGCATTACATTTATTTTTAATGCAGTAAGTATCCACTTTTGAACATTGAGTTTGTTAAAAGAAAATGATTTTACTCCCAACATATTTTTTAAACGGATGGTTCTAACATTATTATGTAAATCAATTATATAATCGTAGCGATTAGATTTTAATTCTTTCATTAATATGTCCCAATCGCCAGTATAATCAATAGTTTTATCGATATAAGGATTGCTTTGTAAAATAATTGAATACTCTTTTTTAGTAACAAAATGAATACTGCAATTTGGCATTTGTTGTTTAAGGCAACGTACAACAGGTGTTGTTAAAACAATATCACCAATCGATGAAAATCGAACGATTAAAAATCTTAATCCCGAATTATTTTTTAAAGATGAAATGTTTGTTTGCATAATTTATTTCTCAACATAATTTAATTCTTTTCCAAAAGTTTCGTTTGTATAAACCAAAGCCAAAATAGAAATTAACATAATTAAAACGCCAGTAATCCATCCACTTGTGGTGTAGGTAAACGAATTTTGTAAAGCTGTAAATACAAGTGAAATTAAAACTAAAGAACCACGTACCATATTAGGAACAGTTGTTGTTACAGTTGCACGAATATTAGTGCCAAATTGTTCTGCAGACATAGTAACAAACAATGCCCAAAAACCTGTACCAAACCCTAACAAAGCACAAATCCAATAAAGTTGATTATTAGTTTTACCTTGCAAATTAAAAAATAAAATAATTCCAATTATTGCTATTACATAAAAAAAAGCAATTGCTTTTTTTCTGCTTTTAAACCACTGACTAATAAAACCAACTGCCAAATCTCCAATTGATATTGCAACATAGGCAAACATAACAGCTTTACCAGGATCGATGGAACCTACAATATTCATTTCTTTTCCAAATTTATCTGAAAACGAAATTAAAATTCCAATAACATACCAAGTTGGTAAACCAATTAAAATTGCTTTAATATACTTCAAAAATCTTTTCTTGTTATTAAATAACATCAAAATTTTTCCTTTTGCGATTGTTGTATTTTTTATAGAATGAAACATGCTAGATTCTAAAACACCTGCTCTTAAAAACAACAACATAAAACCCATTCCTCCACCAATAAAATAACAGGTTCTCCATTCAAAACTTTCTTTCATAAAAAATGCAAAAACTGCTCCTAATAAACCGATGCCTGCAACAACAGAAGTGCCTATACCACGTTTTTCTTTCGATAAAATTTCGCTAACTAAAGTTATACTTGCACCTAACTCTCCTGCTAAACCAATGCCACTAAAGAATCTTACTGCTGCATACTGATTAACAGTTTCAACAAATCCATTTGCAATATTACCTATAGAGTATAAAATAATTGATGCAAATAATACTTTCATTCTACCCAATTTATCTCCTAATATTCCCCAAAGTATGCCCCCCAATAACAAACCAAACATTTGAATATTGATTATTTTTAAACCATCGCTTGCAATTTGTGCATCATTTAGTCCCAAAGATTTTAATGATGGGATTCGAATGATACTAAACAATAATAAATCGTATATATCAACAAAATAACCAAGTGCAGCAACTATTACAGGCAAACTGAGAATACCATATTGTTTGGTTGAATTCATTTTTTATGCAGTTATGCAACGAATATAAAGGGTTGAGGTTTTCTTTTAAATTAAAAGTCAAAATTCAAAAACTAAAGAATGTAAGTTAAATAATATACTTCAGGCTCATTTTTTTAATTCGATGTAACCTTGAAAAGATTTAGCATTATTCAAAATTGTTACACCTAGTAAATACCATTTTGTCCTTTCTTGTAAAATGTAATAAGAAAGTTCTCCAGAATGAGTTGTGTCAATACTAAGAATATCTAAAGTACTTTTTGTGCCTA
>JANOVK010000064.1:0-18577 GCA_031417315.1 Chitinophagaceae bacterium
GATTTAATTTCGATAATTACTTTTTGTTCAACAATAATATCAAGTCGAAATCCTAATTCTAAATATTCACCTTTATATTCAACAGGCAATGCTACTTGGCTTTTTGCTTTGATGCCCTGCAATTCAAACTCTTTCATCAAAGCCATTTCATAAACACTTTCTAAAAGGCCAGGACCTAATTGATTATATACTTCAAATAATGCTCCACGAATTTTGTATGTTAAATCATTTAATTCCATAAAAATTCTAATTTTTATCTCTGCCATCAGCGTTATCTGTGAGCAAAAAAACAAAACTAAAGAAAAAATAGTTAGCTATGCAACTAATTCTTTGGCAATTTCTGCACCAAGTTTTGCATTATTCTTTATCAAGGCAATATTTGCAGCAAGGCTTTCCCCAGAGGTTTCTTGTGCAATATATTGAAGGATGAAAGGAGTGATATTTTTTCCCTTTATATTTTTTTCATCTGCCGACTTTAAAGCTTGTTGAATATGTTTTTCCATAATCACAGCTGGAACTTCAAATTCTGTTGGAATGGGATTAGCAATTAAAACAGACCCTTTTAAACCCAACTCCCATTTTACTTGCAACATCTGAGCTATTTCTACAGGAGTATTTAATGAAAGAGGACTATTAAATAAACTTTCGTTTGAATAAAAACTAGGAAAAATTTCTTGACCATAAGTTACAACAGGAACCCCTAAAGTTTCTAAATATTCGAGTGTTAACCCAATATCTAAAATAGATTTTATGCCTGCAGAAACTACTGCAACATTGGTTTGTGCCATTTCTGTTAAGTCTGCACTTATATCCATTGTATTTTCAGCACCACGATGTACACCACCAATTCCTCCGGTTACAAAAATTTTTATTCCTACCATTGAAGCAATTCTCATTGTAGCAGCAACTGTTGTAGCACCAAATAATTTTTTGCTAATAACATAAGGCATATCTCGTAAACTTACTTTCCAAACATTTTTTTCTTTGCCGAAAGTTTCAATTTGTTCAGTGGATAAACCTATACAACATTTACCATTAATGATTGCA
Source organism: Chitinophagaceae bacterium (assembly GCA_031417315.1). GTDB lineage: Bacteria > Bacteroidota > Bacteroidia > Chitinophagales > Chitinophagaceae > CAIVPM01. The sequence goes on from JANOVK010000064.1 coordinate 1,048, forward strand.
ATAGTTGCTGGCATTGCACCATTATCTTTAATTATTTTTTCAACTGCTAAAGCAGTTTCTACATTTTTAGGATAAGGCATGCCATGAGAAATAATAGTACTTTCTAATGCAACTACTGGCAAGTTTTTAGTTAAAGCTTCTTGAACTTGTGGATGTATGTTTAAAAAAGATTGCATGAAAATTAATTTCCGTAAACACTTAAAAATTTAATTCGCATAATTTTTAATTGTTCTAATGTATAATCATTTTCACTTAATTCTTTTTGGGCAACTTCTAGTGAAGAGGTATCGCAACTTTTAAAATATTCTATAATTTCTTCTTGGTCGTAAGCATCTAACCAATCATCAATAGCATAATCTAACCCAAGTTTTGTTCCACTTGCTGCAATGGTTTCCATTTCGTCTAATAGTTCAGCTAAATCAAAACCCTTGTTTTTAGCAATGGTTTCAAGTGGAATTTTTTTATCTATGTTTTGAATGATGTAAATCTTGTTGTTGCTTTTATTTGCAACACTTTTCATTACAAAATCATCTGGCTTTTCAATTTCGTTTTCTTCAACATAGCTTGCAATTAATTCAATAAATGGTTTGCCATATTTTAGAGCCTTCCCTTTGCTTACTCCTTGACATTTTTCGAGCTCCTCAATATTTGTAGGATAATTTGTACTCATGTCTTGCAAAGAGTTTTCTAAAAATATTACAAAAGGTGGTAATCCTTTTTTCTTTGCTTCTTTTTGTCTTAATTCCATTAACATTTCCATCAACTGCTCATCTGCTGAGGAACCTGTTTGTCCAGAACCTTCAGTTTCATTATCATCATCTTCATCATCTGCATCTGCAAAAATAGTATTAATAACTATTTTAAAAGATGCTGGTTTTTTTAGCCAATCTTTTCCTTTTTCTGTAAATTTTATTAAGCCATATTCCTCAATATCTTTTGTTAATAAATCTTCTAGTAACATTTGACGAATTAAACTGTTCCAATAATGCATTTCAATGTTATCGCTACCAATTCCAAATTCAGCTAATTTCTCATGCCTAAACATAGTAACCTGTGGCGTTAATCTTCCAATTATTACATTAACCAAATACTCAGCAGGAAAACGCTCATCTAATGCTTTTACAACTTTTAAAACTTTTACAACATTATCTTTAGCTTCTATTTTTTCTTTAGGATTATTACAATTATCGCAACTTCCACAATTTTTATCGCCCCATTCTTCTCCAAAATAATGTAGTAATATTTTTCTTCTACAAACACTGCTTTCGCAATAAGAAACAGTTTCGTTAATTAATTGTGTAGTAACTTCTCTTTCACTTAAAGGTTTATCTCGCATTAAATGTTCTAGTTTATGAACATCTTTATGAGAATAGTATAAAATACATTTTCCTTCTAATCCATCGCGACCACCACGACCCGTTTCTTGATAATAATTTTCAATTGATTTTGGAATATTATAATGAATAACAAATCGAATATCTGGCTTATCAATACCCATTCCAAAGGCAATTGTAGCAACAATTACCTGCACATCTTCGTTTAAAAATTTATCTTGTCTATCGGCTCTTAATTTTTGATCTAACCCTGCATGATAAGCTACAGCTTTAATATTATTTGCAACCAAAACTTCAGCAAGTTCTTCGGTTGTTCTTCTGTTTAAGGTGTAAATAATTCCACTCTTGCCTTTATGTTGGGTAATAAATTTAGTGATGTGTTTAATAGTATGTTCTTTTTTTAATTTAGGCTGAATTTCGTAATAAAGATTGCTTCTATTAAATGATGAAATATAAATATTGGGTCTTCTTAATCCTAAATTTCTAACAATATCACTTTGTACTTTTGGTGTTGCAGTTGCAGTTAAGGCAATAACAGGAATGGTTGGACTTATCATATCCATCATTTCTCTTAATCTTCTGTACTCTGGTCTAAAATCATGGCCCCATTCGCTAATACAATGTGCTTCATCAACAGCAAAAAAAGACACATTTAAATCTGTAAAAAAATCAATATTATCTTGCTTTGTAAGTGTTTCTGGTGCAACATATAAAAGTTTAGTTTGCCCCGAAAGCAAATCGCTTTTAACTTCTTTTACTTGTGTTTTATTGAGTGATGAATTTAAAAAATGTGCAACATTATCTTGTTCACTATAACCTCTAATTAAATCTACTTGATTTTTCATTAGGGCTATTAAAGGAGAAACAATGATGGCTACACCAGGCGTTATCATTGCAGGCAATTGGTAGCATAAACTTTTGCCACCACCCGTTGGCATAATTACAAAAGTATCGTGCCCACTAAGTAAACTATTGATTGATTTTTCTTGAGTTCCCTTAAATTCTGTAAATCCAAAATATTTTTTCAATCCTTCATAAATACCCATTTCTGGATGTAAGGGTTGAATGTTTTCTAATGCTGCTTCAGAAAGCTTTGGAGTACTTCTTTTTTTTGTTTGTTTTTTTGGAGCAGATCTTTTTGAGGTAGTAATCATTTTAATTTCGCACTAATTTATTTAACACATTATTCTTTAAAATAAAATTTAAGATAACAATTTATTTCCAAGGCTGATTATATTTTTTTGGAGGATACCGAAGGTAATAAAAACTAAAGCTTTAAACAAGCACAATTATTTTTAATTAAGAGTTTTAATCAAAATTTAACTAATTGCATCTTCTCTTTCTTTTAATTCTTTTATTTTATCTAATGCACCAGCTACAACATCACACATAATTGTATATAATGCACCAGGTTTATAATTTTCGTAAATATATTCTAATGCTAAATTTTCGTTAGCAATTACAATTTGAGGAATAGTTGGATTTGCATTATTAATACCTATTTGCAATAAATTAATAATTTCTTCGGCAGTTCTACCTCTTAAATTTTTATCGCAACGAATTATTATTTCATCAAAATTTCTTGCAGAAATTTCGCCTAATTCAATTATATCTTCATCACGTCTATCGCCTGTTCCACTAATAACGCCCACTTTATATTTATAATCTAATTTAGATACAAAATCACAAAGCAATTTTAAGCCATGAGGATTATGTGCAAAATCAGCTAAAAAAGTGTAGTTTTTAAAATGAAAGAAATTGAGTCTTCCTGGTGTTGTACTACTTCCTGCAACAAAAGTTTGTAACCCTGTTTTAATATCATCAATTGATATAGATTTAAATAAATAAGATGCCATAACACTTGGTAAAGTATTGGCAATATTATGTGTTGCTTTTCCATCAAAAGTTAAAGGAATTTCTTTCACATTCATTACCCTAATTTTCCAGGTTCCTTTTAAAATACTTACATATCCGTTTTCGAAAACTGCTGCTAAACCCCCTGTTTTACAATGTTCTTGAATTCGAGGATTATTTTCATCCATACTAAATAAAGCAATATTGCATTTTAAACTGCTTTTCATTGCATATACCAAATCATCGTCTGCATTTAAAACTGCATAGCCATGTGGAAATACGGTTTCGGGTACTACAGCTTTTAATTTAGCCATTTGATCGAGTGTATTAATTCCACCCAATCCCATGTGATCTGCTGCAACATTAGTAACAATAGCTACATCGCAATTTTGAAATGCCAATCCATTTTTTAAAATACCGCCACGGGCACATTCTAATATTGCAAAATCTACTGTTGGATCTTTTAATACAAATGCACTTGAAATTGGGCCTGTGCAGTCGCCCTTCATCATTAATTGATTTTGTATATATACTCCATCGCTTGTTGTATAGCCCACTTTTTTACCTGCTGCTTTACATATGTGTGCTGTAAGTCTTGTTGTAGTTGTTTTTCCATTGGTTCCTGTTACTGCAATAATTGGAATTCTTCCATTACTTCTATCAGGAAATAACATATCGATAACAGGTTCTGCAACATTTCTTGGTAATCCTACTGCTGGTTCCAAATGCATTCTAAAACCTGGTGCTGCATTAACTTCTAATATAGCTCCTCCATTTTCAGAAACAGGAGTTCTTAAATCTGTAGCCATAATATCTATTCCACAAATATCTAAACCAACAATTTTTGCAATCCTTTCACACATAAAAATATTCGATGGGTGCACTTCTTCAGTTATATCTTCACTAGTTCCGCCTGTACTTAAATTTGCTGTTGTTTTTAGTAAAACCAATTCTCCTTTTGGTGGTATAGTTTCTAAAGTATATCCTTTTTCATCTAACATTTTCATTGTACTTCCATCAACAGTAATTTGTGTAAGTACTTTTTCGTGACCAAATCCTCTTCTAGAATCTTTATTAACTTCATCAATTAACCATTTAATGTTATTTATTCCATCTCCAATTACCGAAGCAGGGGTTCTTAATGCTGCACAAATAAATTTATAGTTAATTACTAAAATTCTAAAATCAAATCCAGTTATAAATCTTTCTACAATTACATTTCTGCCAAATTGTTTTGCAGATTCTAAAGCTATTACAGCTTGTTGCCAAGTTGTAATGTTTGTTGTATTTCCTTTTCCGTGATTGCCATCGATTGGTTTAATCACTAAAGGATAACCATATTTATCAACGGCTTCTTGCAAACCTTCTTCTGTCCGAACAACAGTGCCATGAGGTACAGGAATTTCGGCAGCACCTAAAAGATTTTTTGTTTCTTCTTTATTGCAGGCAATATCAACCGCAATATTGCTTGTGGTTGATGCAATAGTTGCTCTAATTCTTTTTTGATGCACCCCATAACCCAATTGTACTAAACTATGTTTGTTTAAACGTATATATGGAATGCCTCGTTTTGCTGCTTCGTCTACAATGCAACCAGTACTTGGTCCTAATCGAGTATTTTCTCTTATTTCACGTAGTTCTTGAATGTCGTTAGTAGTATCATATTCAATAGCATCAACTATTGCTTGTGCAATTTTTACAGCTGCTTTTGCTGCATATACTCCAGCATCTTCTTCAATATAACTAAACACAACATTATACTCTCCTTCTTTACCTGTACCACGTGTTCTACCAAAACCAGTATCCATACCTGCAAGGGTTTGCATTTCTAATGCAATATGTTCTATAACATGCCCCATCCAAGTTCCTTCAGCAACACGAATAAAAAAACCACCTGGTTTTGCTTCACTACATCTATGCCCATACATACTTGGAAACATTGTTTCTAATCGTTGAGAGAATCCTTCAATTTCATTAGTTGGTCGTTTTTCTAAATCTTCTAACTGCAAACGCATTTGTATTAATTTATTACGACGAACACTCCAATAATTTGGTCCACGAAGTATTTTAATTTCTTCAATTCTCATATAAGAAAGCAATTTTTGATTAATTCACTAAGTTGTGAAAGATAAAGAAAATATAAATGATGATTACATTATTTCACAAAAAAAAATGAAATTTTTAAGTGTACCTATAAGACTGTACTATCTTTTAATATAATAAAGCTATTAACATTTGTATTGTAAATTTTACCAACTTTAAATAAACTTACTTTTTTAAAAGCTTGGTCGCTTTGCATTCCTCTTGCAAAAATTTTTTGTCGAATGTTACCATTATCTTGACTAATAACAACAGGTTTATCTGTAAAAAATGTTCCTTTATTCTGATCCCACAATAATTCGTTGCACCATAAAGTATCATTATTTATATTATTAACTACTATACTATCTTTTAATAAAACTGTATTATCAAATTCTAAATATTTACCATATTTAGCAAACAAAAAACTTTCTGGTTTTAAAGAACTATCATAAAATTGAACGTTCAAAGATTTTGTAAATTCAACTTTAGCACTATCATACTGGCTTCTTAACATATATGGTGCAGTTAATCTTGCTTTTACTTTGCCTCCAGTACTCATAAAACTTTCAATATACTTTCCTTCTTCAACTCCAATTTTTTTTATTCCAAGTTCATTTACAACTTGCATATCATTTTCGCAAGAACAAAAAAATAAAATAATAATACCTGAAAAAAGTAGTGACTTCATTGTTTGCAAATATCTATAATTAAACATCCATAATAAATTCGTGACTTTAAATTTAAGAAAAAATATATTTCAAAACAATCAAGTTGTAATTTTAATTTTCAAATAAAATAAGTATGAGAATAATTTCTTATAACACCAATGGAATTAGGGCAGCTATTAAAAAAGGATTTGTTGATTGGCTTAAAACTAATCCTGCTGATATAATTTGTATACAAGAAACCAAGGCACAAAAAGAAGATGTGGATATAAATGAAATTGAAAAACTTGGTTATGAATCTTATTGGTATTCGGCACAAAAAAAAGGGTATAGTGGTGTTTGTATTTTTACAAAAATAAAACCAACGAATATTGTCTATGGAAGTAATTTCGAATTGAGTGATTTTGAAGGAAGGGTAATTAGATTAGATTTTGATGACATTACTTTATTAAATTGTTACTACCCTTCGGGAACTAGTGGAGATGAGAGGCAAACATATAAATACCAATGGCTCAATGAATTTTTTACATACATTAATGATTTAAAAAAGAAACGTAAAAAAATTATTATTTGTGGAGATTATAATATTGCCCATAAAGAGATTGATATTCATGACCCAAAAGGTAATAAAAAATCCTCGGGATTTTTACCTGAAGAACGCGAATGGATGGATACTTTTTTAGCATTGGGTTTTGTAGATAGTTTTAGATATTGTTATCCAGAATTGGCTCATAAATATAGTTGGTGGAGCCAAAGATTTCCTAGTGTTAGATTAAATAATAAAGGTTGGAGAATTGATTATATCTGCGTTTCTCAAGAATTAAAAAAACAAATAAAAGTTGCTACTATTTTTCCTGAAATTAAACACAGCGATCATTGCCCAATTTATTTAGAACTCGAATAACAGAGCATACCTAATTTTCACTACTTACATTTGCAACCCAAACAATTTAAATGGCTTTGTTTTCGAAAAAGAATGCTGAAAAAAAAGAAATGACTTTTATTGATCATTTAGATGCTTTGCGTTCTCATTTAGTACGAAGTGTATTGGCCATTTTAATTTTAGCCATAACTTTTTTTATTTACAGAGATTGGATTTTTGATAACATCATTACTGGTCCATTAAATCACGATTTTATTACTTATAAAATATTTTGCAAACTCAGTCATCTGTTCAATTTAGGTGATGCCTTATGTATGCAACCTGTTGAAGTAAAAATGCAGAGCAACACTTTTGGTGGTCAGTTGTTCAGTGCAATAACTATGTGTTTTGTTGGTGGAATTATTTTAGCTTTTCCGTATTTGTTTTGGGAAATTTGGAAATTTGTTAAGCCTGCTTTAAAAGAAAAAGAAATAAACGGAACTCGATTTGTAGTTTTCTGGGTATCGTTTTTCTTTATATTAGGATCGTTATTTGGCTTTATGATTTTAGGACCATTTACATTTAATTTTTTAGCTGGTTTTCAATTAGGTACTAATCATTTAATAGATACACGGCCAACATTATCTGATTATTTCGACAACTTAATTAGTCTTACTGTTGGCTGTGGACTTGCATTTGAGCTTCCTGTTATTGCATGGGTTTTAACAAAAATTGGAATCATCACACCAAAATATTTAAAAAATATTCGCAGATATGCAGTAGTTGTAATTTTAATTGTTGCTGCTGTTATTACACCGAGCCCCGATATTAGTAGCCAATTAATCGTATTTATTCCATTAATGAGTTTGTATGAATTAAGTATAATTATTTCATCAAGAGTTTACAAAGAAGAAAAGAAAAAAGAAGAAGAGTGGAGTTAAAAAAATATTTAAAATAAAATTTAAAATAATATGAAATTAGTTACTTATTTAACAAAAGAGGGAAACGATGAATTAGCCTTTTTGCATAATGACTTATTGTATAATACAGATGGCATGCATCCAGAATTGCCAAGTAGCATGGCCATGTTTTTACAATATTGGGATGATTTTTTTCCATTAGCTCAACAAGTAAATAATGCTATAAAAACAGGAAAATTATCAAGCAATAATTCTGTAGAATTTAATAGTGCAAAAGTTTTAGCACCAGTTCCTTTTCCTACAAGTTGTAGAGATGGTTATGCATTTCGTCAGCATGTTGCATCGGCTCGTAAAAATCGTGGAGCTCCTATGATTCCTGAGTTTGATCAATATCCAATTTTTTATTTTACAAATCATAATAGCATTCAAGGTCCTGGAGAAATAAAATGCATGCCCGATCATTTTAAGAAATTAGACTTTGAATTAGAAGCAGCCATTGTTGTATGTAAAAATGGAAGAAATATAAAAGCAATTGATGCCGATAACTATATTGGAGGCTTAATGATTATGAATGATATCAGTGCAAGAACATTACAAATGGAAGAAATGTTACTAAATCTTGGTCCTGCAAAAGGCAAAGATTTTTGTACAGCTATTGGGCCTTGTTTAGTTACGCTAGATGAGTTAGAAACTTTTGAAGTGCCTTGCAAAGAAAATCATACAGGCAAAGCGTGGAACTTAAAAATGACTTGTAAAGTAAATGGTGTACAAGTAAGTGAAGGCTTTGTAAGCGATATGGATTGGACCTTTGCTGAGATTATTGAAAGAGCAAGTTATGGAACAAATTTACTTGCAGGCGATGTTATTGGAAGTGGAACTGTTGGCACAGGTTGTTTTTTAGAATTAAATGGAACTGGTAAATTAAATAATTCAGAATTTAAAGAACAATGGTTACAAGAAGGTGATATTGTTGAAATGGAAATTGATGGACTTGGTATTTTAACAAATACGATTGTTAAAGAAAATAATGATTACAGTATTTTAAATCTCAAAAAATGACTTAGGTTCTAAGCCTATTTTCTACATTATTATTAACGTGTCCTGCAATTTTTTTTCTACAATTAATACTACCACAATTACAAATAAATTCTTGGGCTGTATTATTTATTAATAAAGTATAGTCTAAAGTAAGCTCTTCATTTTTATTTATATATTTTAAAGCTTGCACATTTAATCCAACATAATGTGTATTGGGGTTGCAGCTATGATTTTGGGGAGCCCAATTTGTTGCTTCGGTATCCCAAAGTATATAAACATTTTTATTTATTGGATACGCATATCGTGCAAAATCTTCTTTTTGTTTCTCATTCCAATTTTCATCAACATACTTTTTTGTAACAATTCGTTGCGATCTTTCTTCGCCAATAAAAATAATTTCTCCTTTTGTAATATTTCTTGTTGCATAAATTCCATAACCAGAAATAGAGTTTCCTTTCAGTGTAAAACATTTTTGCTTTCTTTCGTGTCGGGCAATTCCTTCTTTAATAATATGTTTTAAAAAATCTGACTGATTGATTTTATCGAATTTTAAAATATAATCTGCACTGCCTTCAAAACCATCTTTATAAAATACAGAGCAAGTAAAATTTATTTCTAAAAAAAATAATTGTCCAACTTCATTCATTCTAAAATCTAATCGGGCATAACCAACACCATTAAAAGCAGTAAAAATATTTTCAGCAGCGGTGCGTAATTCAATTATTAAATTTTCATCACTTACTGGCACATTTGCATTTAAATGTAGTTCTGATGTTTTTAAGTCGTAGGTTTTAAATTTTTTATTTTTAGGAAATATATATTCTACAGGAGCAAAAGATTTGCAAGTTTTTCCATCGGTATTAGCTGCAACTAAAACTGTAAATTCTCTTCCATTTATATATTCTTCAATTAATGATTCATCAAATTCATTTATAATATTTTCAACTTGATTTTTTAACTCAATATGATTATTAACTAATGAATTTTCGTTAATACCCAAGCTATCCCCAGCTTTTGCTGGTTTAACAAAAAGTGGAAAATTTAAACCTTCAATACTCAAATCATCTAATGAGTTAATTACCCGAAATGCAGGTGTAGTAATATTTGCACAAAAAGCCACATATTTCATTAACTCTTTTGTGGGATCGTATAAATTTAAATTTGGACCTGTATATGGAAGATTTAATAATTCGAGAGTCTGAATTACATCAATACTTGGCACTTCCCACTCAAGATATCCTTCACAAAGATTTACAAAAATATCGTAGTTGTTTTTGCTTATTTTTTTTAATTGCTTGTATGTACTCAGTTTATTTAAAAAAATGGTATCTACAATTTCGTTGGGTAATAAACTGGATAAATCTCTAGCTGGGTCGTAATTTTGATAATCAATTTTTGAGGTAGAATAATCAGGAAGCAAAACACAAATTTTCATAATAAATTTATTTATTTCTCAACTAAATTTTTATGTAAACTGTGTTCAATAATTTCTTTTATTAAACACGTAAATGTTGAATTGCTGTATCGAAGAATTGCACCTATTGAAGTATAATTTTCATCCTCACTTAACCCACATTGTGCGTTAACTTCTAAAATGTAAAATTTTTCAGTTTTAGCGTCTTGTCTAATATCAATTCTTGTATAACCTTTACCCTTGCAAGCTACATAAGCATTCCAACTAATTTGTTTTAATTCTTCTATAATAATAGCTTTGGGTAGTTGATATACATAAAAATTTTCTCCATTAGGCATTGGCGATTCTTCTTCATAAATTTCCCAATATCTATCGAAAGAAAGTATTTTTTCTTCGTCGGACAATGAACTATGAAAAACCCTTTCAACAGGTTCATAAATCACAGCTTTTTCAGGTTCAAAATAATTTCCTGTAATTAAAACTGTAAACTCAGGGCCATTAATAAAATGCTCTGCAATAATTCCACCAAGGTTTAAATTCCATCCTCTATATCCCAATAACATTAACGAAACTTGAGTTTTTAACTCAGCCAAATTATGTACAACATTTTTAATTCCAACGCCCATACTGCCACCACTTACAGAGGGTTTTAAAATTATAGGTGTACCAATTTGTTCAAAAATATTATCCTCAATGTCATTTATCGAGTTAATGAATTTCCAATTAGCATTTGCTACATTGTATTTATCAAAAGCAGCTTTCATATCTGCTTTTGAAGTTGTAATTTTATAAAAATATTCATCTGCTCCCGTATAAATTAATTGTAATTCTTCTAAATATTTTATTACAGAAATTCCTGGTGCTCCATTTGTTTCATCGCCATCACATAAATTAAAAAAAAGTGGAGTTGTATTACTGAATACAGCCTCCGTTTTTATTGTTTCAATTATATTTTTGAAATTATAAATAGTAATAGGTTGCCATTTCCAAATAATATTTAAATCGTTAAAAACTTTGGTATACTCTAAAATACTTTGATTAAAATCGTAGTAATAATCAATATTCTCATCTTTATTTTTAACGAGTGGAGATAAAACCCAAACAATTAAATTATTTTGATCAATCATTTTATTTGTTAATCATTGAGCTAATAAAATCTGTGAGTTGGTAGGTGGTTAAAACTTCTTTAGTAATATACGATGCTCCTTTTATTGTTTGTAAACAATTGTTGTTATTGCATGTACATGCAAATGCTTGAACCATATCCCACTCAGTAGAGGGATAAAAAAAAGTTAGCTCGTCACCAACTTCAATTTTTCTTAATGCCGTTAATTTAAAAGTAACAGTATTAAAGAAAACGTTTGGGTTGCAACTATGATTTATGAATTGTAAATAAAATGGATTTAAGGTTATATGATGGTGTAAACTAATTTGAACAGTTAAATATGTAGGAATATTAACAATGGTTTCTGGAGAAAAAAGATCAACAACATCATTTTCAAAAAATTCTTGAACCGAATGTAGAGATTTCTCTCCTGTTGTTTTATTTAACAAAATATCTGCAAAGCCATGGTGGCTGAGAATTACAAACTTATGTTTGGTTTGAGTTACTATTTTCATAATAGTTAATAGAATAAAATAAAACTAAATAGTTTAATATTAAAAATAATAAAAATTCGCTGTGCATAACAGTTGAATAACTATAATAATGTTTATAAAAAAAGCCTCATTGCTGAGGCTTTTTTTTAATGATGGTGATGATGCAATTTCTCTGCAAATTTATCGTACGAAATTTTTTCTTCTTTAATTGATACTTGTGTTTCTAAAGCAGAAAACATTTTTTCTGTTTGAATTCTATAATAACTATCCTCAACAAATTTTTTATCTTTCATCATTCTATTAATATAATCTTCTACCCAAGGCTGGCTTTCATCAGCCATTCCCATACCCATATAACTAAATAATTGATTTTTTGCAAATGCTTTTAAATCGTCGGGTAAAACCTGAATATTATTATCTATTGCCACCTTACTTGAAATGATGGTCCATTTTAAACTATTAGCAAATGCTGGAAATTCTGATTCTGCTTCTGCAGCAGTTTTAGGTTTTTCTCCTCCAGTCTGCAACCAACGTTTTAAAAAACCTTCAGGTAAATCAATTTTTGTATTATCTAATAATTGATGATATAATTGATCGTGTAATTGATTTTTGCTTTGGGCTGCAAAAGCAAATTCAATATCTTCTTTTATCGTATTTCTAAACTCTGCTTCAGATTTTATTACTTTATTTGGAAATGCTGCTATAAAAAATTCGTCGTCAAGTTCTGCTTTATCTACATGACCAACTTTTGTTATTGTTATGTTGAAATATTTTTCTGAATGAGAGTTATCGTTTTTAATTAACCCTAAATCTTTTAATATAAAATCAAGTTCCTTTTCTTCAAAAGCTTTGTTTAATTGTAGTTTAATAGTATCATCATTCTTTTTTCCAAGCAAATTAGTTCTAAATTTTTCTGCAAAATATTTTACTAAAACAGAGTTTGCTTTAGAAATTCCACCTTCGATATTTAACCCATTTTCATCACATTCAGTAAATAAAATATTTAAAACATTATCGTCGCCTGTAACAAATTCTGGTTCTGTCATTTTCCCATGTCGAGTTTGTAAACGTTCAATCTCTTCATTAATCATTTTTTCTTCAACTTCAATAACAAACTTTGTTACATTAAATTTTGATGCATCTATTTTTAGTTCTGGTTTTAATCCAATTTCAAAAGCAAAATCGTAATCTGTTGGATTATTAACATCTAATTTATTTGAATTTAAATCTAATGGAAGTGGTTGAGCAAAAATGTCTAATTTTTCAGTTTCTAAATAATTGATTAATTGTTTTTCAGCAAGTTTAATTACTTCTTCTGTAAACACTCCTTGACCATACATTTTTTTAACTAACCCTGTTGGAACCATTCCTTTTCTAAACCCAGGAATGTTTGCATTTTTAGAATATTTTTTTAAACTTGTTTCAAAATTTTTAAGATAATCTTCTTTTGATAATTTTACAGTTAGTTTATCGTTTAATAAACCAATATTTTCTCTAATAACTGTTGCCATTTTTTTAATTTAATCTCCACCCCTAACGGAAATTATTAATAATAAAATTGCCCCTTTAGGGGTCAGGGGCAATTGTGCGGGTGGAGGGACTCGAACCCCCATGCCTCACGGCACCAGATCCTAAGTCTGGCGTGTCTACCAATTTCACCACACCCGCAGGAAAAAATACAAACTTGGTTTGCATTTTAGTGAATTGGGTCGCAAATGTATGGCAAAAAATAAAAAAATTGAAACTTTAGAATTAGTTTATGAAATGTATGAAAGCTTATTTAATAATTTCTAACTTCAATTTATTAAATGCTTCTTTATTTTCAGTGTTTGTAACCGATGCTGCAATATCAATTTTTTCTGCAGATGTTAAATGAAAACTTAAACCTGCTGCTGCTTTTTGTTTTGTTGGTAAATATTGCCAACAAATTGTTTGTAATTTATCTCCAAATATTTCACTGCAATATTTTAATTGTCCTGCCTGATAATAATCTTGTAAATTAAACCAGTTATGCTGTAATTGAGAAAATGGCTTGGTTAAAAAGCTAATATAATCGTCATTCTCTTTTGGTTTATCCCAATCACTTAAACTTCTATCTCGAATTTGTAATATGATTACTTTAGATGTATTTTTCTTTATCCAATCTGCAAAAACAGATAGAAATCTTAAGGTTAATTCTGGCCCATAATTATCTCTTAACCCTGCATCCATTACATCGATTATTGGATTTGATGGCAACCATACATTTGGTAAAACATAGGGAAAAGTTGCATTCATTCTTAAAGCAGAAAGCAAATTCAAATCGGTAGAATTTTGCTTTACAAAATAAGAGTTAAAATCAATAGCATCTGCATTGGTAGCATTAATATTTTTCTTATTAAACATTGGTTTCATTAAAAATCTTGCTGGATTTGATGCAATAATCATTTTTCGTGCATCTCTACTTATAACAGTATTAAAAAACATAAGTGGTATTGTAGCATCATGTTCTAATTTAGTATATTCTTTTAATTGTTTGTTTAAAATAAACCTGGTGTTATCATTTAACTTTTGTTCAAATGCATGTCCTCTATCTTTTGTATAAGTAAAATTTTGATAATTAAATTTTTGCACTGGTCCTACAATATCTCTTGATACAAATGATGAGAATAAAGGATTTAATAAATCTTTCGATATATTATCAACATATTCTTTTGATAATAAATTAATTTTTTCTCCTTTTAATTTTTTTAAAAACAATTCTCTATAATAAGTTGCTCCTAACATACCACCAGAAGCTCCTGTGATAAATAAAGTTTTATTCATTAAATCACAATTCATCATCGCATCAAGTTCTTGCAAAATGTCCATAGTAAAGTTTGCAGATCTTAAGCCTCCGCCACTTGTATTAATTATATATAAAATGGGCAAACTATCTTTTTGTTTTGCTTTCCAGTTATTTAATATTTTTAAATAATTAGCTTTATCCAGATCAATATTTTTTTGAGAAGATAGTTTTTCAATTTCTTCTCTTGAGTAAATAGGCCTTGTTTTTTTATCATCATAATTTAATCCATAGGCTTTATTTCTTGGGTCAATTATTTCGTTTTGATATAAAAGGTTAACAAAAAAATAAATAATTAAGAAAAAAACCAAATTCCAATTTTTAAAAAATATTGTAAAGGCTCCAACTACTGCTATTAAAATTGAAAAAAATAATACAATACTTGCTGCAGCAGGTATTTGAAATAATTCTTCGTCTCCTAAATATCCTAATATTATTAAAAAAACAAACGAAACTAAAATTGCAATAACGGCTGAAGTATGATGTTTTTTAAGAATGCTTTTAAGAAATACTTCATCGTAATGCCTTACATCTCTTGGTATACTAATTTTAAAATTCTCATTTAAAAAAACCTTTATTTTAAGTTCATTACTTAAACTCTGTGAATCTATTTTTTCAATAGTTTCTTTATATCTAAAATTAGCAGATTTTATTGCATTTCCAATATTGCTATAAATAGTTTTATCTGCACCAAAAAAATATACAAATCCAATAAATATTGAAATGATAAAGCCACTTGTAAACCCTAGTGATAAGAAAACAATTTCAACTAAGTTATACATTTCATGTTCAGAAATAAATCCAACTGCACTTATAAAATAATATACTAAAAAACAAATAGGAAGAATAGCATTATTGATACAATATTTTAAAAAAGGTCGTTTTGTTGTAGCTAAAAAACTAATCAAATGGCCATGAAGTATAAATGTAGTAATGTTCCAACTCATTATAAATATTCCAAAAGAAAAACCAACAATACCAGTACTTACAGCACTTACCTTATTAAAATATTCTGGTGCTAAAAAAAGGGCATCAGCTCCATACATTTTCATAAAACTGCCAGCCAAAGTTGCAAATAAAAGATACCAAAAAACTAAAATTAATTGATATCTTTTTAAGTGTAATAGTAATAATTGTATGGGCATTGACCACCAAATATTAATCAACACTTTTTTCATTTAAAGAATCATTTATGAAATTAAAAATTATATTTCTTATATATTACTACGCTATTAATTTTTCTTTCCGCTTACTAAATAGGCACATATTATTGCACTTAAAAATAATAACATCCCAATTAATTGATGTGCTAAAGCAAAGAATTCGAATACCCCAAATCTACCCTGAACAATTTTTGGACTAACTAATAAAGTAGTTATGCCCAATATTATTTGTAATATAACCAAAACCAAGGGAACATTTTTTATTTTATTAAAAGCTATTGATTTCATTTCTTTTTTTGCTTTCATCCACCATAAAATTATTATGCATAAAATTACATAGGCTAAAGTTCTGTGAAAAAAATGAACAGATATTTTGTTGAAAAAAAGTGTTTCAATTAAGCCATTTTTAAATATTGAATTAGGTAAAAAATCTCCATTAATGGTTGGCCAAGTAGGGGCAACATGTGCAGATTTTAATCCAGCCATAAAAGCACCATAAAACAATTGAATCGTTAGTACTACTATTAAAATAATTGTACTTCTTTTAAGTTTTGAATTAACAACTAACTCCTTTTTATTTATTCGAATTGATAAAGCAAAAATTAATGCATATGCAATTAAAATCATTGCTGAAACAAAATGTATAGATAATTTAATATGGTTTACAAAAACATTTTCATCATTCAATCCGCTTTTTACCATTAACCAACCTATTGCACCTTGTAAACCTCCCAATAAAAACAATACGATTAATGGATTAATCATCCATGATTTAATATGTTTTTTTACTAAAAAATAAATAAAAGGAATAACAAAAGCAACTGCAATTAATCTGGCCCAAAGACGATGAAACCACTCCCAAAAATAAATGAACTTAAAATCTTCTAATATAAAATGGTTGTTGATATATTTATATTGAGCTATTTGTTGGTATTGTTGAAATGCTTTCTGCCATTCGCTTTCGCTTGATGGCAATAGAGCTCCCATAATTGGTTTCCATTCAGTAATTGATAACCCCGAACCGCTTAATCGAGTAATTCCTCCTAATAAAACTTGAATTAAAAGCATAGCAATCCCAACAAAAACCCAATTGGAAATTATTTTATTCGACCTTTCAGCTTGCATATAAAAAATATATTGCAAATGTAATGTTGAGAAAATTGTATTTGGAAAATGTTGATTTGAATTTGAAATTTACAAAATGTTGCAATCTTTTTATCAAAATAATTATATAGAAGCTGGTTGTGATGAAGCAGGAAGAGGTTGTTATGCAGGACCTGTGTTTGCAGCTGCTGTTATCTTACCTAAAAACTTTTTTCATCCTTTATTAAACGATAGTAAGCAAGTAAATGAAAAAGATAGAAATATATTGAGAAAAATTATTGAAGAAAAGGCTATATCGTTTACAGTTGCAATGATTGATAATAAAGAAATAGATAAAATAAATATTCTACAAGCTTCTATAAAAGCAATGCATAAAGCCATTGAAAAATTATCAATAACCCCAGAACTTTTGTTGATAGATGGTACTAGATTTAAAAAGTATAAAACCATACCACATGAATGTATTGTTAAGGGTGATGGAAAATTTGCAAGCATAGCAGCAGCAAGTATTTTAGCCAAAACTTATAGAGATGATTTTATGAAACAATTGCATAAAAAATATCCACACTATGGATGGAATAAAAACAAAGGTTATGGTACTTTAATTCACAGAAATGCAATTAAAGAATTTGGCTTGTGTAAGTATCATAGAAAAAGTTTTAACATCAATC
>JANOVK010000065.1:0-23068 GCA_031417315.1 Chitinophagaceae bacterium
CCGTAAGCTTGTGCAATAGCAAGACTTGCAAAAGTCATGTACATCATACTTCCATCTAAATTAAAAGAATATCCAAGTGGTAGTACAAACGAAACAATTCTATTTTATATATTTTATATATTTCTTGTTAGGCATTTTAATTTTGTGGGTAGTTCTTTTATCAGTTGGATTTCTTATTTTAAAACATAGAATGAAAGAGTTATTAAAAAGAATTGGAGACCCCTTATTAATTGCATTTAGTACAACAAGCAGTGAAGCAGTTTTTCCTAAACTTACAGAAGAACTAGAAAGGTTTGGTTGTAAAAATAAAATTGTTTCGTTTGTACTACCACTTGGATATTCTTTTAATTTAGATGGAAGTATGATGTACATGACTTTTGCAAGTCTTGCTATTGCACAAGCTTACGGCATTCATTTAGATATTGGAACCCAATTAACCATGTTGTTAGTTTTAATGCTTACTAGTAAAGGAATTGCTGGCGTACCAAGGGCTTCTTTAGTAGTGGTTTTAGCTACATGTGCTATGTTTAATATTCCACCTGAAGGCGTTGCTTTAATATTACCTATTGATCATTTTTGCGACATGTTTAGAAGCATGACAAATGTTGTGGGTAATGCATTAGCAACATCTGTAGTTAGCAAATGGGAAGGAGAATTATTAGAAGCAACAGTTTAGAATTTATTAAAATTTAAATTTTAATTTAGGGTATAGTACAAAAGGGAAAGGCCAGAGGTAGAAACCCCAGCCCGTGTTTAATCCGTACCCTATGAAAACAATCTTTAATAACTCCTATCTATGCGTGTTATAATTTCTATTTTATTTCCGACATAATATATAAACGGAGTCTCACAAACTTTATTTTACTTTCATAAAAAAACATTATGAATTTTATTGATACTCATACACATATATATCTAAAGGAATTTGATGAAGATATAGATACAGTAATGGATAGGGCTGAAAAAGCAGGTGTAAAAAAAATGTTTTTACCTTCAATTGATTCTTCTCATTTTAACGAAATATTTTCTTTAGAAAAAAAATATCCAAATAATTGTTTTGCAATGATGGGATTACATCCTTGTTCAGTTAACGAAAATTATATGCAAGAATTAGATTTAATTAAATCTCAATTAGAAAAAAGAAAATTTATTGCAGTTGGAGAAATTGGATTAGATTTTTATTGGGATAAGACTTATGCAAAACATCAGATAGAATCTTTTGAACAACAAATGCAGTGGGCTTTAGAATATAATTTACCCATTAGTATACATACTAGAAATGCTATGCAAGAAACGATTGATATAGTAAAACCATTTTCTAAAAAAGGATTAAAAGGAGTGTTTCATTGCTTTGGTGATAATGTTGAATTTGCAAATAAAATAATTGAGTTGAATTTTTTATTGGGAATTGGTGGCGTAGTTACCTATAAAAAATCTGGATTAAATGAAACACTAAAAGAAATTTCTTTGGAGCATATTGTTTTAGAAACCGATGCCCCTTATTTAACGCCAGTTCCACATCGTGGCAAAAGAAATGAAAGCAGCTATATAAAAATAATTGCACAACATATTGCTGAAATTAAAAGGGAAAGCATTGAAACAGTTGCTATGATTACAACACAGAATGCAGAAAATATATATGGCTGTTAGTTTAGTAAGACTATTTTCGCAGTCCAAAAATGGTTTATAGTTTACAGATTAAATCGTAAATCAAAAATCATTAAATCGTAAATTAAATAGAGAGGTGTCCGAGTGGCTGAAGGAGCACGCTTGGAAAGCGTGTATACAGGAAACTGTATCGAGGGTTCGAATCCCTTCCTCTCTGCAAAAAAATTCAGTTAAAAAGGATTGCTCCACTTTGCATCCAAATATACATTTGTACCAGTTAAAGTTTTTAGAAAAGCAATAACAGAATTAACTTCAATTGCATTTAAATTAAGTTGTTGCCCATATCCATTTGGTTTTAATTTAGGATCAAGTCTATTATTTCCTGGTGCTAAATTAATTGTTCCATAATGTCCAATTACAGCTTGTAATGTTGCAATATTTCCTGTATGCATTAACTGACCATTTGGAACTCCATTTGCATCAACTAAATCTCTTAAAGATGGAGATCTCGTGTTATTAATATCAATTCCTATTCCATTTAAATTGCCAATTATTCCATTATTACCGCTGTTTGGATCAATATCAAATTCTGGTGCTCTATGGCACCCACCACAACCTAAGCCACCACTGGTTCTTGCACCAATAGTATTAAAAACTGGAGGTGATAGAAATAAATTTTTGCCGGTGTTTTCTTGAGTAGTAAAATTGGGAAAATTTTGATTGTCGTTTCCAACTTGTGTTCTACCAACATCATATTTTGAATCAAAAGATTGAATGCTTCTAATAAATTGAGCTAAACATTCTTGTAGCTTTTGTTCTGTAATAGCGGTGCTACCATAAACAAATTGAAATAATTCTTTGTAATAAGAAATAGCCTCTAATTTAGTTATTAAAGTAGCAATATTTGGTCTGCCGCTTAAACCACTAAAGCCCATTTCTGCATGATCTTGAATTGGCTTGGTTGTTTGTATTTCTAATGTATTTGCTCTTTCATCCCAAAAGAATTTTGCTTCGTTCGAAAACCTTGCATTAATTAATCTCATTGAATGTCTGCCTGTTAATCCTCCATCAACGCCTCTACTTGCCAAAGCAGTATCTCCAAATGCAAACTCCTGTCTGTGGCAGCTTCCACAAGAAATTGAATTATTAATGCTCAAATTTTTATCGTAAAATAAAACTCTACCTAAAGTAGCTTTTGAATTGGTAATAGTATTAAAAGTCGTATTATCTTTTGTAATATAATTTGGCTTTAATTGATTGCTATAATTAAGTAAATTATTTGGATCGATTTTAGTACCAAAGACAGCTTTTATATTTTCGTAGGTTGCAGTGCTAGTATCAGATTTGGTGCATTGTTGAAATATTAATGCAATTGAAAATAATAAGAATAAAATTGTATATTTTTTCATATGATTGTTCAGACTCTATTACAAACTAAAAGTTTAAGTGATAAAATTAAAAGTTATTGTTAACAATCTCGTAATAGCCACTTAATATTTAGGTAACATTAAAATAGAATTTTTGCATTGTAAAAAACTACAATGTGAAAAAATTTACATTATTATCATCATTAATTTTATTGAGTTTTCTTTCGCTCAGTCAACAATCAGCTAAATTAACAGGTAAAATTATTAATGAAAATAATGAACCAGTAGTTGGTGCTTATATTAAAATAATTGCTAGTAAATCTGGAACAGTAACTAATTTAGATGGAGACTTTACAATTTCTTTACAAACAGGAAAAAAATATGTGATTGAAGTTTCTGCCATTGGATTTAACACAAAAAAAATTACAGAGGTTGAAGTTTTTGAAGGAAAAATTAATGAGGTAAATATTTTACTTCAAAATAAGGCAAAGGTTTTAGATGATGTTGTGGTAAGTTCTTCATCTTCCAGAAAAGAAAGTATTAATGCTTTAATAAGTTTTCAAAAAAATACCAATACCGTTGCTCAAGTTGTTTCTGCAGAAGCAATACGTAGATCGCCAGATAAAAATACTGGTGAAATTTTAAAAAGAGTTCCAGGAACTTCTGTTCAAGAAGGAAAATATTTAGTGGTTAGAGGGTTGGCTGATAGATACAATATTGCCATGTTAAATGGTGTAATGTTAGGTAGTACAGAACCTGATAGAAAAACTTTTTCTTTCGATATTTTTCCATCTTCAATTATCGATAATATCATCATCAATAAAGCATTTGTACCAGAATTACCTGGTGAATGGGCTGGTGGTTTGGTTCAAGTAAACACAAAAGATATTCCATCAAAAAACTTTTTTAATATTCAATTTTCAACTGGTTTTAATACACAAACTGTTGGAAAAGATTTTTATACTTACCAAGGTGGCAAATATGATTTTTTAGGATTTGATGATGGAACAAGAGCAATACCAGATGGAGTGCCAACAAAAAGTGTTTTTAGCAATTTAGATCAAACTCAGAAAACTGATTTTGGTAAAACCTTTAATAATATTTGGAGCACTGAAACTACTAATAACAGAACTGTTGATTTGGTAAGTAAAAGTTTTCAAATTTCTGGAGGCTTTACAAAAAATGTTGGAAAGAAAAATAAACTGGGTGCAGTCCTAGCATTGAACTACAATATCTCACCAAAAAGATTAGAAAACGATAATAGAATTTATTCCATTACTGGAACAGATGCTAGTTTAAATTTTGATTATTATAATCAAAAATATTCAAGAGATGTGTTGATGGGTGGGTTAGCAAATTTTACTTTACAATTAGGTAACAACAGCAAAATATCACTTAAAAACATTTTAAATGTAAATACCAGTAATTATGTTACCATGCGTACTGGTAAAGACTTTGAGAACGACCCTATTAATGGAGAAAATATTCGTGCAACAGAATTAGCATTTAAAGCCAATACATTTTACAATGTGCAATTATTAGGTGAACATAAACTTACTAAACAAAACATGCGTTTAAAATGGTATGGCAGTTTTAATATTTTAGATCAGTATGTTCCTGACCAAAGAAGAATTCAATACAATCAAAATGTTATTTTACCCAACTCACCATATTTGCTTTTAGTTTCAGCATCTAAAACTTCACAAAAAAGTGGTAGTAGATATTTTGGTTCCTTAAGTGATTATATCTACACAGCAGGTGGTGAATTGAGTAAGAATTTTACAGAATTTAATTTTAATCAAACTATTAAAGCTGGTTATTTATTTCAAGTAAAAGATAGATTATTCGACTCTCGTCCTTTTGCAATTTATTTGCCAACCGATAATCCTCAACTTAAACAACTAGACGAAAAAGTAATATTCAGTCCTGAAAATTTTGGAACTGGTTTCGATAACAAATTTGCTTTTAATGAAATTTATGGTGATCAATATCGATACATGGCTAACACTATTTTAAATGCAGCTTATGTACAATTTGATAATCAGTTTTCTAATAAATTAAAAGCTTCATGGGGTGTAAGAATGGAGCATTTTGATCAATTAGTTGGTAGTGCAAAAGAAAAAGATCCTCGATTTGTAAATACTATAGTGAATGATTTTTTACCAGGAATCAACATTACCTACAAAGTAAATAATTTATCTAACATCAGATTATCAGGCTCTCAAACCGTTATTAGGCCTGAGTTTAGAGAGTTGAGTCCATTTGCATTTTTCGATTTTGATTTAGGTGCAACTGTAACTGGTAATAAAGCTTTAGAAAGAACCAAAGTAACCAACGCAGATTTAAGATATGAGTTGTATCCAAGAGCTGGAGAAATATTTACTGTTGGTGTGTTCTACAAACAATTTAAAAATCCTATTGAATTATTTTTTAATCAAACTGGTGCTGGTAGCTCAAGTACTTTCAATTATATTAATGCAGATAAAGCAGAAGGTTATGGTGCAGAATTAGAGTTTAGAAAAAAATTAGACTTTAGTAAAGCCTTTGAAAATTTTACCATACAAAGTAATGTATCGTACATCTACAATAGAGTTACAAGTGCTGGAACTCAATTAAACAGGCCAATGCAAGGGCAAAGTCCTTTTTTAATTAATGCATCTGTTCAGTACGATTTACAAAAAATTGGATTAAATGCAACGCTTCTTTTCAATAGAATTGGAAGAAGAATTTTATACGTTGGTAATAATGATTTTCCTCCAGTGTGGGAAAATCCAAGATCATTAATTGATTTACAAATTGCCAAAAAAATAATGAAGGATAAAGTAGAAATCAAATTAAATATTTCAGACATTCTTAATCAAACTGCATATTACTATCACGATACCAACGATAATGGAAAATACGACGATAGTGATGCTACTGCAATTAAAAGAAAGTATGGTACAAACATTAGTTTATCTATCTCTTACAATTTTAAATAAAAAATAAAGCAAAAAATAAAACAATAAAAAATGAAAAACTTAATCATTTTAATTACAACAATTGGGTTAATAGCAACTAGTTGTCGTAAAATCGAAATCGATGGAAACTCAACAACTGTAGTAACTCCAACAGGTACAGAGAATACTATTTTGGAAGGAAGAATTATAACTAACAGAACTTTAAAAAGTGGTTATACCTATAAACTTCGTGGTTTAGTTTATGTAACAAACGGAGCCATTTTAACTATTGAACCAGGTACAAAAGTTGTTGGAGAATTAAATAAAAATGGAGCATTAATTATTTGTAGAGGTGCAAAAATTATTGCAGATGGTACAGCAACAAGTCCAATTATTTTTACTTCAGAAGCTGCAACACCACAACGTGGAGATTGGGCTGGTCTTGTGATTTTAGGTCAAGCACCAACTAACAATTCATTCAATGGACAAGATGGTATTGGAGAAATTGAAGGTGGAATTAATAACTCTGATGGATTAGGATTATATGGTTTAGGTATGTCATCTAACGTTGCAGATAATTCTGGAATTTTAAGATATGTAAGAATTGAATATGCTGGTTATGCATTTTTACCAGATAAAGAAATTAATGGTTTAACACTTGCTGGAGTTGGAAACCAAACTGTAATAGATTATGTTCAAGTTTCATTTGCTAATGATGATAGTTTTGAATGGTTTGGAGGTACAGTAAATTGTACACATTTAATTTCTTATAGAACTTTAGATGATGATTTTGATACAGATAATGGTTATAATGGTAAAGTACAATTTGGTATTGTATTAAGAGATAGTAGCATAGCTGATATTTCAAAAAGCGAAGCTTTTGAAAGTGACAATGATGCTAATGGTTCTGATAGAAAAACCTTTGTAACAGCAATTGGAACAAGTGTTGTACCTGTAAAAACAAATGCAATATTTAGTAACATAACTGCTGTTGGTCCTAAAGCAACTTCAACTTCAATAGGTAGTAGTTTATTTTTAGCAGGAGCTCAACTACGCAGAAATTCTGAACAAAGTATTGTAAATTCTATTTTTATAGGTTGGAATGGTGGATCAGTAAATGCATTATTAATTGATGGGTCTAAAGGCATACCCACAGATTTGAATTTAGAACCTAATGCTGGTTTAACTTTTAGAAATAATATTATTGCTGGTGCAAGTACAAATGCAGTTTCTTATGCTGCCAATAGTACTGCTCCAACAGGTGCTACAAAAGCATCTATAACAACTTGGGTAAATACCTCAACTTTTGCAAACACTATGTTGAATGCTAATACAGATGTAAACTTAATAGCCCCGTTTAATTATTCAAATCCTGATTTTAACCCTGCAAATGCTAGTTCTCCAGCAGCTTCTGGTGCTGCATTTGCAATTTCTAAATTATCAACTGGCTTTACAAACGTAACTTATAGAGGTGCTTGTAATGTTGGTGATATTTGGTGGAAAGGTTGGACAAAATTTTAAATATAATATTAGAAGTAAATAAATAGGAATATATAAGCACCATAAAAAAAGCAATCAAATACTTGATTGCTTTTTTTATATAACTTTATGTTCTTGATTAATTTCCTTCCATTAACCCAGAAAGTTCCATAGCTCTAATCATTCTTGTAACACCAATTCCACCGCCAGAACGAGGGAAAAAGTCTTGTCCAAGAAAATCGTTTAACTCAGCTTCAACTTCTTCTTTACCAAATAAGTCGAATAACTTTTGAGCATAATTTCCATTCTCAATGGTATAAAATGCATTGCGTTGTTCTTCTGGATCACAACTTCTTTCGGCACCACCTATTGTTTCCATTCCATGTAATAAAACATCGGCTTTATGAGATAAGCTTTTGTTTGTATCACTTCTTTTCATATTCCAAAAAGGATTTGTTCTTTCTGGAAAATGAGTTAAGAAAAATACATTTCCATAATCTTTTGCAATTTGCAATTCATCATCACTTTCTATAATATTAACATCATATTTCGCACTCATTTCTTCATAAGCTTGTGAAGGGAAATCTTCTTTTTTCCCAAAACCTAAAAATTCTAAAAGTTCTTTTTCCAATTTAATTAATTCATCAAATCCACCTGGTAATTCAAATTCAAACATCGGAAAAATTCTATCATGCCTTCCAGGAATAGGATTTTTTTCATCTCTATAACTAGTAGAGACACAAAAAAACCCTGCAGCTGTAGGGTCATTTAATAATTCATACTCTAGCCACATTTGACCAGTTTGCGGCAATGGCAGTAGTTGTTTCGAGAAAGTGTAACTCGAAATAGAATGTGGGTTTTCGCACGCAGCCATAATGCTAATTCTGTTCTGAGTATGCACTTCTGTAAAACCTTTTTGCAAAAAAAAAGTTCTCATTTTGTTTACTACAAAAGAGAACTTTTTGGGAGAAATAACAGGAATGAATGCTTCCTGATTCTTCTGATAGACTGCATTTAGCTTGTCTACTGAGTGGGGTTGCTTGGTTAGCGTTGACATAGTTGTGTGTTTTGGCAAAACTAAGAAGAAAAAATAATTCCAATATTAATTTGTTATTAACTTTTTTATTTTTTTGTTTAAAAGTTAATTAGTTGTGGATATTAGTTTTTAATTTTTTTTCAATATTAATTTTATGTAAACAAAGTTAAAAGTTATCATTTGCAAAAATTTTGACCTATAGATTTGCACAACTTTATTAAATCAGCATGACAAAAATTGGTGTAATAATGGGCAGTATTTCAGATTGGGAAACCATGAAGGAGTGTTGTGTAATTTTAGATCAGTTTAAAATTTCTTACGAAAAGAAAATAGTTTCTGCACATCGAACGCCAAATTTAATGTTCAGTTATGCTGAAGAAGCAATACAAAATGGACTAAGTGTAATTATAGCAGCAGCAGGTGGTGCAGCACATTTACCAGGAATGATAGCATCGAAAACTATATTGCCTGTAATCGGAGTTCCAATACAATCAAAAATGTTAAATGGAGTTGATTCTTTATTATCAATAGTACAAATGCCAAAAGGTGTACCTGTAGCTACAATGGCAATTGGTGAAGCTGGTGCAAAAAATGCTGCTTTGTTAGCTATACAAATTTTGGCAACACATTCGGAGAATAAAGAATTGCGAAATATGCTTTTTGAACATAAAATAAAGCTAGAATTGGAAGCTAATGAAAGCAACCAATTATTAAATTAATTTTAGTTAAAGACAGGTGTGAGCCTGTCTTTTTTGTTTTTATAATATGATACAAACAATTGGAATATTAGGAGGAGGACAACTTGGAAGAATGATGGCATTTGCAGCAAAGGCAATGGGCTATAAAATAATTGTGCTTGATCCAAATTTAAATTGTCCCACAAATAAAATTGCAGATAAACAAATTGTTGCCAACTACAATAATATTGATGCAGCTAAAGAATTATATAATTGTTGCGATGTAATAACTTACGAATTCGAAAACGTAGATTTAAATGTAGCAAACATATTAGAAGTTAAGTTGCCACAAACTTCTAGATTATTAGAAATAACTCAAAACAGAATATTAGAAAAACAAGAAATAAAAAATGGTGGATTAAAAACTGTTCATTACGAAATAGTAAATAATGCTAATACTTTAGAAAATTTTAAACATAAATACTTTCAAAATCCAACGCAAGCAATTATTAAATCTGCAATTGGTGGTTATGATGGAAAGAGTCAGTTTAAAATAAAAAGCATTAAAGATTTCGAAAAATTTGAACAAGAGAGCTATGATGAAAATATTCAATATATAATTGAGGATTTTATTGAATTTGAAAAAGAAATATCAGTTGTAGTTTGTAGAAATAAAAATAAACAAGTTGCAATATTTCCAATTGCAGAAAATATTCATAAAAATCAAATACTACAACAAAGTATTGTACCTGCAAGAGTGAATAATGCTATACATGAAAAAGCAATACAACTAGCTGAGCATTTGGCTAATCATTTAAATTTAATTGGAACAATAGCCATAGAATTATTTGTTTATAATGATGAATTAATTGTAAACGAACTTGCTCCGAGGCCTCATAATTCTGGGCATTATACATTAAATGCTTGTTTAACTTCTCAGTTCGAACAACATATTCGTGCTATTTGTAATTTGCCTTTACGAGATACAAGTTTGGTTTCGCCATGTGTAATGTTAAACATTTTAGGAGAAGACAATTACTTATTGAATACAGATAACATTAAAGAATTTGCTTATCATTTTTATGAAAAAGAAGTAGCAAGAGTTGGAAGAAAAATGGGCCATATAAATATTATAAAAAACAGTGTAGAAGAGTGTTTAACTCTATCAAGCAAATTAATTAACCTAAATAAATTAAATTAATTTTTATGTTGTTATACGAAGGAAAAGCAAAAAAAGTTTATTCAACAAACGAAGAAAATATATTGAGAATTGAATATAAAAATTCTGCAACTGCTTTTAATGGCGTTAAAAAAGAACTCATTGAAGGAAAAGGAGTTTTAAATAATTTATTTAGTAGCTATTTTTTTGAAACACTTAATGCGTGTGGAATTGAAAGTCATTTTATACAAAAGATTTCTGAAACAGAACAACTAGTTCAACAAGTTACAATTATACCATTAGAAGTTATAGTAAGAAATGTTGTAGCAGGAACTTTAGCAAAAAGAACAGGAAAAGAAGAAGGCTTTGTATTAAAACATTCCATTATTGAAATGTGTTATAAAAATGATGAATTAGGAGACCCACTTTTAAACGATGATCATATTGAAGTGCTTGGTATTGCTACATATGAAGAATTAAAATCAATTAAAGAAAAAGCTTTAGTTATAAACAATATTTTATCAGAACACTTTAAAAAATTCAATATTGATCTAATAGATTTTAAACTTGAGTTTGGCAAAACAAAAGATGGAAAAATTTTATTGGCTGATGAAATTTCACCTGACACTTGTAGGCTTTGGGATTCAACTACAAAGCAAAAATTTGATAAAGATGTTTTTAGGAGAGACCTTGCTCCTTTAAGAGAAACCTATCAGGCACTTGCAAATAAATTAGGAATTAGTTAAAATTATTGAGTAACAAAAAGTATATGTATAAAATAAAAATAAATGTATATCTAAGAGAAAATATTCTTGACCCACAAGGAAAAGCTGTGAACACTGCACTACATCAGTTAGGATATAATGAAGTAAAAACTGTAAGAATCGGAAAATTTATTGAGTTAATAATTGATGATGTAAATGAAATTGAAGTTAGAATAAAATCGATGTGCGAACAATTATTAATTAATATGATAATTGAAGACTATAGTTATACTACAGAAAAATTGAACAATTAATTATTATGAAAATTGCAGTTTTAGTTTTTCCAGGTTCCAATTGTGATCAAGATATGTATCATGCATTAAAAAATGTTTTAAAGCAAGATGTTGAATATGTATTTCATACCCAAACATCATTATCAGCATTCGATGTAGTTACAATTCCAGGTGGATTTTCTTATGGCGATTATTTACGTTGTGGTGCAATAGCACGATTTTCTCCAATAATGAAAGCAGTTAAAGAGTTTGCCGAGAGTGGTAAATTAATAATTGGAGTTTGTAATGGATTTCAAATTTTAATTGAAATGGGTTTGTTAGAAGGAGCATTAATGAGAAATGAAGGGTTAAAATTTGTTTGTAATAATGTTGATTTAAGAGTAGTAAATAATAAAGCAAAATTTACACAACAGTACCAAGAGAATCAA
Source organism: Chitinophagaceae bacterium (assembly GCA_031417315.1). Classification (GTDB taxonomy): domain Bacteria; phylum Bacteroidota; class Bacteroidia; order Chitinophagales; family Chitinophagaceae; genus CAIVPM01. The sequence goes on from JANOVK010000065.1 coordinate 11,691, forward strand.
GTTATCAATCTTCCAATTGCACATGGCGAAGGAAATTATTATTGCAATAATTCAACTTACGAACAATTAAAATCCAATAATCAAATCTTGTTCGAATATGTAAATAATCCCAATGGCTCCATGCACAATATTGCTGGAATTTGTAATAAAGCTGGAAATGTTTTAGGCATGATGCCACACCCAGAAAGAGCTGTAGAGCGTTTAATTAATACAATTGATGGGCTGGGAGTATTCGAATCTTTTTTGGAATTAAAAAATCAATAACAATTTAATAATAAAAAATTAGGTGTATCCAAGTTCAGAAGAAATAAAAACAAATAGCATTTATACTCAAATGGGTTTAAATAATAGCGAGTATAATTTAATTGTAAAACATTTAAATGGGCGTTTACCAAATTATACCGAATTAGGAATTTATTCTGTAATGTGGAGCGAACATTGTAGCTATAAAAATTCTAAAAATCAATTAAAGAAATTTCCTACTACAGGAAAAAATGTTTTACAAGGTCCGGGTGAGGGTGCAGGAATAATTGATATTGGAGATGATTTGGCTATTGTATTTAAAATCGAAAGTCATAATCATCCTTCTGCAATAGAGCCTTACCAAGGTGCAGCAACAGGTGTTGGAGGAATTATTCGTGATATTTTTTCAATGGGAGCAAGGCCTATAGCTAGTTTAAACTCTTTGCGATTTGGCGAATTAAATACTGCTCGAAATAAATATTTATTCGAAAATGTTGTAAAAGGAATTTCAGATTATGGAAATTGTGTTGGTGTTCCAACTATAGGTGGAGAAATTTATTTTGATGAAGCTTATGCAGGAAATCCATTAGTAAACGTAATGGCATTAGGTATTTTAAAACATTTTGAAATTCAAAAAGGTGTTGCAAAAGGAATTGGTAATTCTGTAATGTATGTTGGTGCTGCAACAGGTAAAGATGGAATACATGGTGCCACTTTTGCATCTGAAGAATTATCAGAAGCTAGTGAATCAAAAAGACCATCGGTACAAGTTGGAGATCCATTTTTAGAAAAACTTTTAATCGAAGCATGTTTAGAAGTTATTCATCATCCTAAATTAGTTGGTATACAAGATATGGGTGCAGCAGGACTAAGTTGTTCTTCAGCAGAAATGGCTAGTAAAGGAAATGTAGGAATTGAAATGAATTTGAATTTAATTCCTCAGAGAGAAAAAAATATGTCTGCTTATGAAATGATGTTAAGTGAATCTCAAGAACGAATGTTATTGGTAGTAGAAAAAGGTTTTGAACATGAAATTGCAGCAATTTTTCAAAAGTGGGATTTACATGCAGTAACTGTAGGAGAAGTAATATCAGAAGAAGTTCTACGACTTTTTCATAATGATAATATTGTAGGAGAAATGCCTGTTCACTCATTAGCTAAAGATGCTCCAGTTAATAATAGAGAATCAAAAATTCCAGAATATTTTTTAAAAAATCAGTGTGTAAATTATATTCCAAATATTCAACATACAAGTATTGAATTTCTTTGGAAAAAAATAATGGCACAGCCAACAATTGCAAGTAAAAAATATGTTTTTGAACAATTCGATTACATGGTACAAACCAATACTGTTAAACATCCTACGCAGTGCGATGCAAGTATTGTTAGAATTAAAAACACAAACAAGGCAATTGCTTTAACAGTTGATTGTAATTCGAGATTTGTTTTTTTAAATCCAGAAGTTGGAGGAAAAATTTGTATAGCTGAAGCCACTAGAAATATTGTTGCAAGTGGTGCAATTCCAATAGGATTAACAGATGGATTAAATTTTGGCAATCCCGAAAATCCAGAAATATTTTGGCAAATAGAAAAATCAATTGATGGAATGGTGGCTGCATGTCATGCCTTTACAATTCCTGTAATTGGTGGTAATGTTAGTTTGTATAATGAAAGAAGTAATACTGGTGCAATTTATCCAACACCAATAATTGGTATGGCAGGATTAATTGAAGATTTAAAATTTATTACAACGCAAAAAGTAAAAAATGTTGCCGATAAACTTTTTATAATTGGCAATACAAAAGCAGAATTTGGTGGAAGTGAATTTCAGAAAATGATGGAAGGAAAAATATTTGGAAATTGCCCTGACATTGATTTGAAGAAAGCAAATTTATTAAATTCAAGTTTGATAAAAGCTATTCGAGAAGGACTTATAAATTCTGCTCACGATGTTTCTGAAGGTGGCATTGCAGTTGCAGTTGCAGAAAAATTATTTGATACAAATTTTGGTGCAAAAATTAATAATTGTAGTAATGAAGATGATATTGCTTTTCTGTTTTCAGAATCGCAAAATCGTTTTATTGTATCATCTAAGTTCGAAAAAGAATTAGTAGAAATTTTTGGTGATAATATTTTTTTATTAGGTGAAATTATTCCTGAATCAAAAATAATATTTGGAGATAATGAAATTGATTTGGTTGAATTAGAAAATGTTTGGAAAAACTCAATTGAAAAATGCTTAAAGAATTAGAATCGGATAGTTTAAGAGAAGAATGTGGTGTTTTTGGAATTTTCAATCATCCAGAAGCTGCTACCATGGCTTATTACGGCTTAAATTCTTTGCAACATAGAGGGCAAGAAGGAGCAGGTATTATGGTTTCGGATGGGAAAAAATTATGGGGTCACAGAGATTTGGGGCTGGTTTCAGATGTATTTCCTGAAAAAATAATGGAACAGTTAAGGTTGAATTCTACAAACTCAATTGGACATGTAAGATACTCTACAACTGGTGGAAATATTTTTATAAATGTGCAACCTTTTTTAATACATAGTAACGAAGGTTATTTTGCAATTGCACATAATGGAAATCTTGTAAACGCAAATAAACTTCGACTTGAATTAGAAAACGAAGGTGCAATTTTTCAATCTACATCCGACACAGAAGTAGTTGCACATTTAATACGTAAAAGCAAAGCCACAACAGATTTAGAGCAAATAGCTGATGCTATTTCTAAAACTATTGGAGCATTTGCATTTGTTATTCTTACCGAAAATGCTTTTTATGCTGCTGTTGATAAAAATGGTCTTCGCCCTTTATCATTAGGTAAAATTAATGGCACCACTTATGTTGTGGCTTCTGAAACTTGTGCGTTTGATGTTATTGGAGCAAGCTTTATTCGAGATATTAATCCTGGCGAAATAATTGAAATATCTAAAGCAGGTATTAAGTCATTTCAATTTGCAGAATCGAAACCTGCCAAATGTTCAATGGAGTATTTATACTTTGCTCAACCAAATAGTATAATTGATGGAGTTAGTGTTTATGAAGCTCGAAAACGAATGGGAGAAAGGCTTTGGAATGCTGCACCAGTTGAGGCTGATGTTGTAATTGGCGTACCAGAATCTGGGTCGTTAGTTGCAATGGGTTTGGGAAGAAAAAGTGGAATTCCTGTAGAAAGAGCATTGATTAAAAATAGATATATTGGTAGAACTTTTATTCAACCTACTCAAGAGTTAAGAGATAAAGCTGTAAGATTAAAACTTTCAGTAGTAAAACATTTAGTTGAAAATAAAAGAGTAATTGTTGTTGATGATTCTATTGTACGTGGAACTACAAGCAAAAAAATTGTAAAACTTTTAAGAGATGCTGGTGCTAAAGAAGTACATTTTAGAAGTGCTGCTCCACCAATAAGATTTCCTTGTTTTTATGGTATTAATACTTCCACAAAAGAAGAATTGCTTGCATCTGAAAAATTGATTGAAGAGATGAAAAAATTTATGGATGTAGATAGTTTGGCTTTTTTAAGTGTTGATGAAATGATTGTTGCTGTGAACAGAAATTATGAAGGAAAGTTAAAAGGACAATGTGTTGCATGTTTTACTGGCAATTATCCAACAGAATTATTTGAAGACATGTTAGTTTTTCAAGAAAAATGTTAAGTGAATAATAAAAATGAAATTAAATTATGGAGTTATATAAAGAATCTGGTGTTGATATTGAAGCAGGTTACGAATCTGTTGAAAGAATTAAAAAGCATGTAAGTGCAACTTTTCGAAGAGGTGTAATAGGCTCTCTTGGTGGGTTTGGAGGCAATTTTGATCTATCAAGTTTAGGAGTTAAAGATCCCATTTTAGTTTCAGGAACTGATGGGGTTGGTACAAAATTAAAAATTGCTTTCGACTTAAATAAACACAATACTATTGGAATAGATTGTGTAGCAATGTGTGTTAATGATGTAATTGTGCAAGGTGCAGAACCATTGTTTTTTTTAGATTATTTAGCTGTTGGAAAAAACTATCCAGCACAAATTGAAGAAATTGTTGAAGGAGTATCTAAAGGATGTAAAGAAGCTAATTGTGCTTTAATAGGTGGAGAAACTGCAGAAATGCCTTCGATGTATAACGATGGAGAGTATGATATTGCTGGATTTTGTGTTGGTGTTGTTGAAAAAAGCAAATTAATAACTGGTGAAAATATTCAATCTGGCAATATAATTATTGGTATAAATTCAAGTGGTATTCATAGTAATGGATTTTCATTAGTTCGAAAAATTGTTAACGACAATCAGTTAGAATTAAATAAAAAATATGAATCTCATTTTTCCGAAACTCTTAGCAATATTTTATTAACGCCAACAACTATATATGTAAAAGCAATTTTAAAATTGCTTGAAACTGTTACTGTTAAAGGAATGTGTCATATAACAGGAGGTGGTTTTTATGAAAACGTTCCAAGAATGTTTGCAAGTAATAAAAATTTAGGAGCAGAGTTTACATCTTCAAATTGGGAAAAAAATAAAGTTTTTGATTTTTTACAACAGCAAGGAAATATTCCAGAAAAACAAATGTTTAATGTTTTTAATATGGGAATTGGGTTTATGGTAGTTGTTTCAAAAGATTATGTTGACAAGGCTTTAGATGTACTAAATACATTCAATAGAACACAAGTAATTGGAGAAGTAAATGGTAGTGGAAAAATTAGTATAAGTTAATTTGAGAAAAAGAATTGCAATATTAGCTTCAGGTAATGGTACAAATGCACAAGCAATAATTAATGCAACAAAAAGCGATTTGTTACAAGCTGATATTAAAGTTATCATTACTAATAATCAAAATGCAAATGTTATTCAAAGAGCAAAAAATGAAAACATTCCATGTAAAATAATTTTAATAAAGCAATTTGCGAATAAAAAAGATTATGAGATTGAAATTTTAAATATCATGAAAAATTTTAATATTGAATTAATAGTTCTAGCAGGATATATGAGTTTAATTGGCGATGAGCTTTTAATTGATTTTCCTAATAAGATAGTAAATATTCATCCTTCATTATTGCCAAAATACAAAGGCTTAAATGCAATACAGCAAAATATTGATAATGCTGATAATGAGTTTGGAGTTACTGTTCATTATGTTGATAGAGGTATGGATACTGGAGAAATAATTGATCAGGAAAAAATAATAATTGATTTGAATTTGCCAAAACAAGAAATAGAAAATTTAATACACGAAATTGAACATAAGCTTTATGTTAAAGCTTTAAATAAAATTATTAGTTAATATGAGAGCGTTAGTAAGTGTGTCAGATAAAAAAAATTTAATTGAAATTTCAAACTTATTTTTTCAAAATAATGTTGAAATAATTTCTACTGGAGGAACTCAAAAAAGTATAGAAGCTGTTGGTTTGCCTGTTAAAAACATTTCGAATATAACAGGTTTTCCAGAAATATTAGATGGAAGAGTTAAAACTTTGCACCCTAATGTTCATGCTGGATTACTTGCGAAATCTAATTTGCCTGAACATCAAAATCAATTAAAAAATCATGGTATTGATAGAATAAATTTTGTTGTAGTTAATTTATATCCATTTAAAGAAACCATTTCAAAAACAAATGTTTCATTTGATGATTGTATTGAGAATATTGATATTGGTGGTCCTTCAATGTTACGTTCTGCAGCAAAAAATTTCGAAGATGTAATTGTTTTGTGCGATCCTGAAGATTATATTGAAACTATTGAGTTGTGGCAAAAGAATGAATTAACTATTGAACATCGAAAAAATTTAGCTGCAAAAGTGTTTAGACATACTGCTAATTATGATGCATTAATTGCTGGGTATTTAACTAAAGATTTTTTTCCTGAAAAATTGACTATAACTTTTGAAAAGAACCAAGATTTGAGATATGGAGAAAATCCACATCAGCAAGCTGCATTTTATAAAAATCCAATTTCAAATGAATATTCAATAGCAAATGCAAAACAAATTCACGGAAAGGAATTATCGTATAATAATATTCAAGATGCAAATGCTGCAATTCAATTACTAAAGGAGTTTGATGATATTGCTGCGGTAGCTATTAAACACTCAAATCCTTGTGGTGTTGGAATTGGAAATACAGTTTTAGAGGCTTTTGAAAACTGTTATAAAGCAGATTCAACATCAATTTTTGGCGGAATTGTTGCATTAAATACAGCAGTAGATTTTAGCACTGCAGAATTGTTAAGTAATATTTTTTTAGAAATAATAATTGCACCTTCGTTTAGTAATGATGCTTTAAATATTCTTACAAAAAAGAAAAATATTCGATTATTAACTTTGCATAAAAATGCAAATGCACCTACTTTAATGTTTTCGAATATTAGTGGTGGATTACTAGTTCAAGAAAATGATAATTTTAATTTACAAAAGCAAGATTGTAAAATTGTTTCTAAACAATGTCCAACAGATTTAGAATTTGAAACTGCATTGTTTCTTTGGAAAATTGTAAAACATGTTAAATCAAATGCTATAGTAGTTGGTAATAATAAAAAAATGTATGGAGTTGGTGCTGGACAAATGAATAGAGTGGGTGCTGCAAAAATTGCACTAGAACAAGCCAATGAATTTGCATATAATGGAGTATTAGTTTCTGATGCTTTTTTTCCAATGAGAGATACTGTGGATTTAGCTGTAAAATTTGGAGTAAAAATAATTATGCAAACTGGTGGTTCTATAAAAGACGATGAAATAATTGCAGCAGTTAACGAACATAATATTGTAATGATTTTTACTGGAGTAAGAAATTTTAAACATTAATTGATGAAAGTTTTAATTATAGGTAGTGGTGCAAGAGAACATTGTTTAGCATGGAAATGTAAACAAAGTAAATTGGTTTCTCAGGTATTTGTAGCAAAAGGAAATGATGGAATGAAATCTCTTGCAACTACTGTTAATATTGAAGAAGCTGATATACAAGGTTTGTTAGATTTTGCAATCGAAAATAAAATTGAACTAACAATAGTTGGAACAGAAGTTTCATTAGAGTTGGGCATCACAGATTTATTTATTCAAAAAGGTTTAAAAATATTTGCACCAACAAAAGCTGCTTCAGAAATTGAAACTAGCAAAGATTTTGCAAAAAAATTAATGCAACGAGCGAATATTCCTACAGCTGAATTTAAAACTTTTGCAAATTATTCTGATGCAAAAAATTATATTGAAAATGTAGGTGTTCCAATTGTTATTAAAAATAATGGATTGGCTGCTGGTAAAGGAGTTGTAGTTGCATTTACTATGACTGAAGCACTTGATGCTATTAATGATTTTTTAAATAATAAAAAATTTGGAACACAAAAAGTAGTTATAGAAGAATATTTAGAAGGTGAAGAATTTACATTAATGTGTTTAGTACATAAAGAAAAATTTATTGCTTTGCCATTATCTCAAGATCATAAAAGAGCTTATGAAAATGATATTGGTCCAAACACAGGTGGAATGGGTGCTTACAGCCCAGTTAAACAAATTTCTTGTTTTAATGAAGCTATAGAATCTGTTGTTAAACCGTTGCTTCATCAAATGAATCTAGAAGGAATTTCATTTACAGGATTTTTATATGCTGGATTGATGCAAACAAATAGTGGCGTAAAAGTTATAGAGTTTAATGCACGATTTGGAGATCCTGAGTGTGAAGTTTTATTACCAATTTTAGAATTTGATTTTGTCGAAATAATTTTAAGTTTGTTTAAGAATTCAATAAATAATAAACAACTTCAAATTAACACAAAACAAAAAAGTTTAGGAGTTGTAATTGCTGCAAAAAATTATCCAATAAGGCCTGTAATTGGTAATAGTATTGACTTTCCTATAAGTAATGAAGTTTTAGTTTTTCATGCAAGTACAAAATTAGTGGATGGAAAATTTGTTTCAAATGGAGGTAGGGTAGTAGTGATAGTTGGTATAGATAGAGAGTTAAATATTGCTCAAAAAAAAGTATATAATTATATAAACTCCATGCAACTTTCTGATCAATTTTTTTATAGAACTGATATTGGTAATAAGTCAATATCGATATTAAATTAATATAAATGGATAAAGTAATTATTATAGATTTTGGTTCACAATACACACAACTTATTGCAAGGCGAGTAAGAGAATTAAATATTTATTCTGAAATTTATTCTTATGAAAATTTCCCAGAAATTACTGAAGATATTAAAGCAGTTATTTTATCAGGAAGCCCAAATTCAGTACATTCTAGCCAACCATTTTTAATGGATATTAAAAAATTAATAGGTAAAATTCCAGTTTTGGCAATATGTTATGGAAGTCAGTTAATTGCTCATTTACTTGGTGGTAAAGTAAGTGCTGCTTCTGTTAGAGAATATGGCAGAGCAAATTTAAAATTCAGCGAAAATGATTTGTTTGTTGAGGTAGAAATTGATTCAGAAATTTGGATGTCACACGCAGACACAATAATTGAACTACCTGACAATTTTAAAATAATTGCAACAACAAACGATATTCCTGTAGCTGCTTTTGAAATATTAAATTGTAAAGTGTATGGTTTACAATTTCATCCAGAAGTTAGTCATAGTAAAGATGGGAAAAAAATATTGTCGAACTTTTTAATTAAAATTTGTTTAATAAAACCAAGTTGGACTCCAGAAAATTTTGTTAATGAAACTATAGCCAAATTAAAATCAACTATTAAAAATTCAAAAGTTTTGTTGGCAATAAGTGGTGGAGTTGATAGCACAGTTGCTGCAGCAATTTTGCATAAAGCAATTGGTAAAAATTTATTTTGCATATTTGTTGATAATGGCTTGTTGCGAAAAAATGAGTTTGAACAAGTGTTATCATCTTATACTGAAATGGGTTTAAATATTAGAGGTATTGATGCAAAAAAATTATTCTATAAAAACCTTGAGAATATAACTGACCCTGAGTTAAAAAGAAAAGCTATTGGCAAAACATTTATTGATGTGTTTGAAGAAGCTTCTAAAACTATTGATGGTGTTGAATTTTTAGCACAAGGTACAATTTATCCTGATGTTGTAGAATCATTTGGCAAACATTCTGCAAGTATTAAATCTCATCACAATGTTGGTGGCTTGCCAGAAAAAATGAACTTGAAAATAGTTGAACCTTTGCGTTTATTATTTAAAGATGAAGTTAGAAATGTTGGAAAATATTTATTTGTTCCTGAACAAATTTTACTACGACATCCTTTTCCTGGTCCAGGTTTAGGTATAAGAATTCTTGGAAATGTTACTGAGCAAAAAATAAAAATATTACAAGATGTTGATGAAATTTTTATTGATGGATTAAAGAGAGAAAATTTATACAATAGTGTATGGCAAGCTGGTTCTATCTTATTGCCAGTACAAAGTGTAGGTGTTATGGGTGATGAACGAACTTATGAAAATTGTATTGCATTACGTGCTGTTGAAAGCTTAGATGGAATGACAGCAGATTGGGTGCATTTGCCCTATCAATTTTTATCTAAAATTTCGAACGAAATAATAAATAGAGTAAAAGGAATAAATAGAGTTGTTTACGATATTAGTTCAAAACCTCCAGCAACTATAGAGTGGGAATAATGTATTATAATTAAAAAATTATGAGCAAGATTCTTGAAAAAGCATACACATTTGATGATGTATTATTAGTACCAAATTATACTGAAATTTTACCACATCAGGTTGATATAACAACTCAGCTTACTAACAATATAAAATTAAATATTCCTTTAATGAGTGCTGCAATGGACACAGTTACCGAAGCACGTATGGCTATTGCAATTGCAGGCGAAGGTGGTGTTGGAATTATTCATAAAAATATGACTATCGATGCTCAAGTTCATGAGATAAAGAAAGTAAAATTGGCTAGAGATATTATGATTCAAGATCCATTTTTACTTTCGAAAAATAACTTTGTTTACGAAGCAGAAAAACTGATGAAGGATTATGGAATCTCATCAATTCCTATTACTGAAAAAAACAAACTAGTTGGATTAATAACTACAAGAGATTTACGATTTGAAACTAATCATAAGAAAAAAGTTTCAGCAATAATGACTCCATTTAAAAAACTAATTACAGCAACCGATGTTAGTTTAGATGAAGCAAGAATGATTTTAATGAATCATAAAGTAAAGTTTCTACCTATAATTGATAAGCAAAATAATTTAAAAGGATTAGTTACTTTAAAAGATATTGAAAAAGCAAAGCAATACCCAAAAGCTGTAATTGATAAATCAGGTAGATTGATTGTTGGTGCTGGATTAGGTGTTACTAATGATATGATGCAACGATTAAAAAAATTAGTTGCTGCTGGAGTTGATATTATTGCTTTAGACACTGCTCATGGACATTCAAAGGGCGTGCTAAATGCTATCAAGTTAATTAAAAAAACTTATCCAGATTTAGATGTTATTGCTGGCAACGTTGCAACAGCTAAAGGTACTAGAGCTTTAATTGATGTTGGTGCAGATGCTGTGAAAGTTGGTATAGGACCAGGTTCTATTTGTACTACAAGAATTATTGCTGGAATTGGGATACCCCAAATAACAGCAATTATGAATTGTTATGAAATTGCGAAACAAGAAAATATTCCCATAATTGCTGATGGCGGTATAAAATATTCTGGTGATGTTGTTAAAGCAATTGCAGCAGGAGCAAGCGTTGTAATGTTAGGAAGTATTTTTGCAGGTTGCGAAGAAAGCCCTGGCGAAGTTGAATTGTATAATGGAAGACAGTATAAAGTTTATAGAGGTATGGGATCAATTGGTGCAATGAATGCTGGAAGTAGCGATAGATATTTTCAAGAGAAAACAAATAAATTTGTACCAGAAGGAGTAGAAGGAAGAATTGCTTATAGAGGCAAAGTTTCAGAAACAATTTATCAAATGGTTGGAGGATTAAGACAAGGAATGGGGTATTGTGGAACTGAAAAAATTTCAAATCTTCAAAGCGATTCTCAGTTTATACAAATATCAAGTGCAAGTTTAAAAGAGAGTCATCCGCATGGTGTAAATATTTCAAAAGAAGCTCCAAATTATAATGTTGGATTTGATTTTGTTTCGGGATAAATTAAATTACTTTTAGTTTTCCTTTAAAATCGTTTATACAAGTAAATTCTTTTTGTTGCATAATAT
>JANOVK010000066.1:0-3157 GCA_031417315.1 Chitinophagaceae bacterium
GTAAATCAAGTTTTGTAAATCTTTTATCTGCAGCAATAATTATATCACAATTTTGATATTCTTCACTACGCAAAGGAAATACAAAAGTAGTAGTGTGTACTTGTCTAGAATTAAAAGAAATATGATCTCCCGTAATTGCAAATTCTTTTAAAATATTATCATTTTTAATTACCCAGCATTTCAAGAAATTTATATGAGGGTTCTGAATATTTATATAATCAAATTGTCCGTATTTATTAATTGAGTTTACTGGAATTTTAAGCCAAATATTAAAGTTGGAATAACTAATCTTTAGTTTATTGTTTTCAAGGTTTTTCCAATCATTGTTGTTAAAACTAAATAAAGTTGAATTGCTAAGTGGGGTTGAATTTTTGAAAATATATTTAATTTCTGTAATAGAATAATCTACTTCAATATCATTATATTTAACATCAATCTGTGCCTCCAAACGCAGTATAAATAAAAGTAAAACACAAAACAGTAACTGCTTTTTAAACATTTCGTAAAAATAGCCATTAGCTTATTATTATTATTCTGAATATATAAAATACTACTTTATAGGTATTGTTTTAAAGAGTAAAGCAATTGAAATTTGTTATCTAATTTTTATTAAATAACCAAAACAAAATTCAATATGAACAAAAAAATTTCCTTCTACTTAACTCTTGTATTTACAGTGTTAATTAATGCTATTTATGCTCAAAAAAAAGAAATAAATCTTCATCAGGTGGACGCTAGATTTCATGTATCTGCAAAAAAATATTTTTCTTCAATTGGAGCATCTGAAGAATATTATTTTTATGTTCAAAATAACACTTCCGATGAATACAAAATGACAATTTCTGTTTCATTGGATTTAGCTTGTGTTGGTACAAAAAATTTTATTTTAGGATATAATAAAATTGTGTATTTAAAACCAAATGGAAATTTTGATGCACATGATGATGATTATTCTCATATTTATATTGTTGGCGATGCAAAATTAAAACAATGTCGCTTAAGAGATGGAGATGGGTTTACCTTATATCAAGGACTTACTTATCGGATTTCTGATATTGTTAATGTAACACATTTAAAAGCTGCTGAATTAAAAAAGAAAGAGGATGAAAAATTAAAAGCTGAGGCAGATAAAAGAAAAAGAGAAGAAGAACAAAAAGCAAAAGCAGAAGCAGACAAAAAGAAAAAAGAAGCAGATGCTAAAATTGAAGCAGATAAAAAAATGAATGAGGCAAAAGCAAAAGCTGAGGCAGATAGAATAAAAAAAGAAGCAGAAACCAATAAGATTGCTGATCAAAAGAAAAATGCAGAAGGCTCTAATTCTAACTCTAAAACTCAGTCAAAATCAACAACTACAGGAAGTAAACAACAAAACACTAGTTCAAGCTCAAGCACAGCATCAAAATCAAGTACATCAAAAGCTGATGAAGCAGAGCGTAAAGCAAATGAACAACAACGAGCAGCAGAAGCTAGAAGAGAAGCATTGGCACAAGAAGAAGCACGAAAAAAAGAAGAACAAGAATTACTAAATAAAAAACAAGCCGATTATGACAAATGGAAATCTAATGCTCAAAGTGCACAAAATGAAAGTGATTTAGCTACAGCAGGGGCTTTTGGTATTTTAGCTTTTACTTTGGGAGGTTGGATTTATAATGAAGATATGGGAATATGTGATCCTTTTTCATCCTTTAAAAGAGCTAAAAAAGAACTGCAATTTGGGTTTGGAGTTGATTTTGGATATTCTTTATCAAGTTATCCTATGTTATTTGAAAGTAAAATTTCTACAGTTCGAGGAGGAGTTTCAACAAGTATCAAGGAAATTCAAGCAAAAAATCCTTTTATTGTAAATTTTGATCCAATGATAAAAATTGCTTTAGAGAATAACAATTTTGGTGGCTTTGCTTATTTAGGTGCAAAAATTGGTACTAGTCCATTATTTGATGCAGGTCAATTTTCTACACAATATGGTGCTCGTTTGTATGCAGGTATTAATTGGGTAAAGGGTTATGTTGATATTGGAGGTGGATCAAGATCATTTACAAAAGCGTCTGGTTCCGATGTTGAAGAATCGGGTAGTGGAGATTCGGAACATAGTTTTTCTAGAATGGAATATGGAATAAGATTTACAACACATCCAAAGGATGATTTAAGGCGTAATCATATATATATTGGAATGATTTCTGAAAAACTATCGTTTGAAAAACCAAACAACTTTGTTGATCCAGATAAAGGAAGTTTAAAAACTTTATTAGAATCTCCAACAATAACTGGTTATTCTTTTCAGTGGAACCAAGAACATACTTTTAAATTATTTATAAACTATTACCCAGAGTTTTTGTATAGTGGAAACATAAATACTGGGAGTGGACCATTAAGTAGCGAATTTAAATCAAGCCCAACAGGATCTTTTTTTGAGTTAGGATTTGTTCGGTCAATAAATTTTTGGTAAGTAATTTAATAGTAAAAAAAAAGTATTAGTTATAAAAAAGTCAATAGCAGTAATAAATTTTCTACTATTGACTTTTTTATTTTTGAAATAATTATAAATTCTGAAGTATAAACTTTGTCATTTTATTATATAAATGAAAAGTTGTATTTCCACCACTAATACCATGGTGTTTATTAGGGTAATAACCACTTTCAAAATCTATATTTTTCTTAATCATTTCTTCAACCATCATTACACTATTCTGAAAATGTACATTATCATCAGCTGTGCCATGTATAATTAAAAACTTTCCTTTTATTTTATCAACATGATTAATTGGAGAATTATCATCATAACCACTTTTGTTTTCTTGTGGAGTTCTCATAAATCTTTCTGTATAAATATTATCGTAATATCGCCAACTAGTAACTGGTGCTATAGCAATGGCTGCTTTAAAAACATCAGCACCTTTTGTAATAGCTAAACTACTCATAAATCCACCATAACTCCAACCCCAATGTCCAATTCTACTAGCATCTACAAATGGTAATGTTGCCAAATCTTTAGCAGCGTCTATTTGATCTTCAATTTCATATTTTCCTAATTGTAAATACGTTTTCTTTTTAAATGCTTCACCTCTAAATCCTGTGCCAGTATTATCTACACAGGCAATAATGTACCCTTGTTGTGTTAAATAATGATGCCACATATTTATTGCACCCCAACGATTTG
>JANOVK010000067.1:0-3701 GCA_031417315.1 Chitinophagaceae bacterium
GACCTACAGTGTTGCCAACAGTGCGACGCAATATCTGGCGGTCGGTCAGACGACGACGGAGAGCTTCACGGTCACCATCTCGGATGGCCAAGGCGGCACGGTTAACCAGGTGGTGGTGGTGACCATCACGGGAACCAATGACGCGCCGATACTCAGCATCGACCAATCAGGCGCGGTGACAGAGGAAATTGCCGTCGTCGCGGGCAATCTGATTGATACAGGAATTCTCAGTTGGACTGACGTTGACGTTACCGACACGCAAACCATCGCCGCTGTTCTTGAAACTGGTCCATCGTGGACTGGTGGTTCTCTGGGAACCGTATTGACTGGCGCACAGTTCACGGCGCTCACATCGGGCTTTACCATTGATGCGAACAGCTGGGATTACTCTGTCTCCAACAGCCTTGTGCAATTCCTCGACAGTGGCGAGACCATCACGTTCCAATATCGTGTGACGGTCACGGACAGTTCTGGTCAGCTGAACAACAATGACAGCGAACTTGTCACCATCGTCATCACCGGCACCAATGATGCGCCGGTACCGACTGCGGTCACAGGGCGTGTCTCGGAGGAAGGTCTGGCCAATGCAAATCCGGATACGACAGGCAATACGGATACGACCAACCTGACCTCCTTCAACGGCACTTTGACGGCGACGGATGTGGATGGTGAACCCACGACATTTACATTTGCCAATCCTCCACCGAGCCTGACAAGCAATGGCGTTGCCCTCACGTGGGTGGTTTCCGCTACCAGCATTATTGGTTCGCTCGTGTCGGGACCTATCATCACTGCAACTCTCACGTCTGGTGGCGCTTATACCGTCACACTGAATGGCCCGATTGACCACCCCAACACGACCAGCGAAGACAATGTGACATTTGCTTTCAATGTAAATGCATCAGACGGAACTGCGACGGTTCCGACAACCATCACTGTCACGGTCGAAGATGACAGTCCGGTTGTGATCAAGCCTGAAGATGCAGTCCTGAAGAATGGCGCGGGCTTGCCAGTGACGTTTGATCTCGACTCGGATGTTGCCTTGCTCAACAATTATGGTGCAGATGGGGCAGGCACAGTGCGCTTCCCCGGTTATCTCGAGACGCAACTGACGGGTCTGACGTCCAATGGTACGGCCATTGTCTATGATGTCTCGGCCAGTGGATTGGTTTTGACAGCAACGGCAGGTGTTGGTGGCGCGAGTGTTTTTGTGGTCACGCTCAACCCGGCTACTGGCACATATGAAATAGACATGAATGGCGTTGTCGACAGCCGAACCTCAGTGAATTTCAGCGATGGTGGCTATAATTTTGCTGGTGGCAACAATGGCTGGAACGGTTTCATACCCAACACTGAAGCACTGGGCGGTATAATAGTTGACAATAACAGCTCTGACATTCTTCTCACTGTGGCCCCCGATGGCCGCATCAACACCACTGCATCTTCGGGCGGGGTAACCAACGGTCCTCCCGGCGGCGGCGGTGGCAACAATATTTTCGGGAACGAAATATTCCGTGTCGACTTCGTGACAGATTTGCGCGGAGATACAGCCGGTGGCAACTATAGCGGCAACAAGGATCACATTTTTGACAAGCACTATACTGTAAATGGAAGCTCCGCAATTTTCGCTTCTACGACCGGGTCTGTCGTCAAAATAAAGGCATTCAATGACACCAACGACGACGCAAACATTAACAATATTGAAGTTGTGGGCGACGGCACTGCACTTGTTATGACCGGAGTGGCCATCAGCTTTAATGGCAGCACACTCTTCATCAATCTCGCCGCACCGTTGCTAGCGTCCTATTCCATCGGCGGGCAAATATACACTGTAACGTTGAATGTCGATGGTTCCGTCAATGTTGGTGGCGTTACTACAAATACACAGATCGCGACATTTACCGCGACTGGTTATAACAGTATTGAATATTCTTATGTTTCTGGAGATTCTTTCGCGCTTGGCCAATTTGGGGCAGCAGTACCCAATACTGATCCGGTTTCCTTCCATCTGCCGGTCGAACTTGTGGATGCTGATGGCGATGCTGTTTCTTCTTCAATCGATGTCACGCTTGTTAATCCAACTAGTGGACTTTTGGACTTCAGTGCATCGGTGACAGCCATTACGGGTGTCACGGGAACAGCAACTGTTACCAATCCCCATATCATTGGTTCCGGATTGGCCGACACCCTGACGGGAGACGCAAATGCAAACGTGCTTTCGGGTGGTGCGGGCGCTGATACACTGATCGGCAACGCAGGCAATGATACGTTGATCGGTGGTATTGGCGCAGACATCATGACGGGCGGTCTTGGTGGCGACTATTTTGCCAGTGGCGAAGGTGTTGACATCCTTCATCTTAATGCCAATGACGCAAATAACACAGGTGCCTTAGGAGGCGACACAGCACGCGATGTGGTGTTCTTTGATGAGACCGCATTCAATGGTGCTGATACCGTCAATGATTTCGTCTTGGGACTGGCCAGTGGTAGCGACGTTATTGACCTGACCGAGTTGTTCACAGTTGACAGTGCAGGCGGACAAATACTGGGCAATTATGCGCAAATCATCGCTGGCGGCGTGTTGCAGGTTGACGTGGATGGCACGGGCACAGCTGCTTCAATGACGACGATTGCCACCATTGCAGGTGCAACAGCTGGCACGGTCCATATTCTCTACGACGACAACACCAACCCGATTGACCAGAACGGCGTGGCGTGATGGCGGATTTTTAGCGCGTACGGATGGCTGCCTTATGCATGATTATCATTGTATTGGGGCCTAAAACTGCGTTAATTGTTTATTAATTGGCGGGGCAAACCATGAGTCAAAGTCACAGTTTACATAAAGATGCGGCGAAACACGGCACCAGACTATTGAACCTGGTCAAACGAGGATAGTAATAATGGCGATTACCACCAACACGACAACCCCTGTAAAATTTTCCAATTCGGCTGCGGCCGCAAACATGGCAATGTCATTGGGCGAAGACAGTTCGCTCAGCAACCTGACGTTCGACGTTTTGGCAGCCAGCGGCGGCGGCACCAAAACCACGCTGTATTCTGTTGATGATGGTGTCAAAAATGATGACGGTGGTGCTGCCATCACGACAACAGCGAGTTCGGCCTTTGCCGGTTACAACAAGGATTTGCTGATCAGGGATGCGGCCAACGTTGTCGAATCCAACAATGCCGGTGTGAAGTTCTGGATTGGCAGCGATAACAAGATTCACGTCGATGCAAGTGCCCTGTCTGGGCAGGCCAATACGTTGGCCGTTGGTGAATCGCTGACCCAGTCAATCCAATATACGATCAAGATGTCGAATGGCACATTGAGTGTTGGTACGTTGACTTTCACGCTTGTTGGCAGCAATGATGGTGTTGTGGTGACCTCGGCCGATCTCATTGGCACGGCCCGGGAAGACGTCGGCGTTACACCTTCCAACACGCTGACAGATTCGGGCGTTATTCAGTTCACCGATGCTGACTTGTCGGATACGCACACGGCCTCGGTCACAGCCTCAGGCACCAACGCACTGGGCGGAACGCTTTCGGCGGTTGTGTCAGAAGCTGCAAATGCCGCTGACGGCCAAGTCACCTGGACCTATGTTGTCGACAACACTTCGGCTGCAGTACAGGCTTTGGCCCAGGGCGAAACCGCTATCGAAACATTTACCATTTCAGTTTCAGACGGGCATGGCTCC
>JANOVK010000068.1:0-3420 GCA_031417315.1 Chitinophagaceae bacterium
CATCTACACAATTTTTGGTTTGTGCAATAGGTAGTTTTACCTATTTTTTTATAAGTGGCTCTAACTATTGGCTACGATTATATAGAATATCAAACTCTTCTAAAACAAGCATAGTTTTAAATTGCTAAAAGCAATAAATTAATGCTTACAAAACTGCAAGTTTCGCAGAGCTTGAAATCTATTCCAATTTGAAAACATAAATTCTTGCACTACTTTTATTATAACTAGTATGTTTTAGAGTAACTTTTCTGAAATAGTATTCTTTTTTAGTTGCATTGTAACCAATAAAAGTATTCGTTCCACTTGGAAAAGGAATCTCAAAATCTAGTACACCATCTTTAGAAATCTGTTGCAAATAAGCAGTTTTATTTAAACGAAGTTCTTCCCAGTTTAATTTAGTTTGAAATAAAGGGCAAGAATTTACATTGTCTGATGGTTTGTATTTCTTTGCTAATAAACTATCTATTGCTATTTTATACACTCTGAAAATCTTACTATCAAAAAAGAAAATATCTTCATAAGAATCAGCTAATAAATTGTAATAAACATTATTGGGTGCTTCATTTTCTTGTGTTAGTGGTCGAAACATTTTTGTCTCGTCTATAAACTTACCTTTAATGATAATTGAAGATGTAGAAAAACTATTTAAATCGTACACATCAATACTATGGCTAGCTTGAAAACTTACATACATTTGCTTAGCCTTTTTATCAATAGCAAATCCTAATTCCTTATTTGCAAAATAGACAAACTCTCCTTTATATATGTTTGGATAACTACCAAAAATTTTTTCAATTTTTTCAGTTGCTATGTTATAAAGCATAAAAGGAGTCTCTTTGTTAAATACTTTTTTTTCGCTTTTTATTGTTTTACTAAGGCTCATCCCATTTTTGTCTAATGTTGAAAAATTAACAACAACTAAAGGATAAATTAATAAAGCATCATTTCTATTATATATACTTCTATTTGGGGGGTTCGAATATTTATTGAAGTTTATATTTAGTTGCTTTTCACTAATTGTTAATGTATTTGTATCATATAAAATAATCCTCTTGCCTGAGTATTTGTATTGAAAGAGACCACTTTCAAAAGATTGAATTGATGATTTAGCAGTTGATATTGTAGAATCCTTTGTAATAAAAGAAAAGGTTTTGCCACGATTATTCACTAATTCTATGTGGATTCCATCTTCTTTCCATTTTTGGAATTCAGCGATAAAATTATAGTCAACCATTGAAACATCAATAAGTTTACTGCTATCACTTGGAGTATAAATAATAATTGAATCAACTAACTTTAGTGTTGTTGTCTGAGCAGTTGAAAAACTTACAGTTATAATGCTAAAAAAACATGGTAATAAAAATTTCATAATACTAAAAATACTGTTTAACAACCTGGGCAGCTACCACCGCCACAATCTTGTGAAAAAAATCCTGTACGAGAGCAAACTTTACCACATCTATTATCAGATGAATGATATTGGTCGCAACTTCCTGATGATGTATGACCTGTAACATCGCCAGCTTGATTTAGGATGTTGGTTCCTGTACTGCAATAGCATCTTCTCCAAGGTAACCATTCAGCTTCAGCTGGCAAATGAAGAACATCGTCATTTGCATCAAACTGATGTGTTTTAGTTTTATACATTACTGTAAAGTTTTGTATAATTCTTTCTTGAGTTAAACTGTTGCCTGTTTTTGTATCAATTAAGTCAGCTTCTTTTGAAACATTGTCAAGATTAACTATTTGAATGTTTGCTTTGTTTTCAATAGTTGATTCAATAAAAGGGAAATAAAGAGTTTTGATATTATTATTTAAAAGTACATTTAGCAATTTGTCCTCTATACCTAAACTTATTAAGTCCTCTATGTTCATTGTTTCTCGCTTACCTTTAACCACAGCCACATCTAGAAAAATTCCAACTCTAACATCTTTTATAATATTCTCTATCGCTGTATTTAATTCAGTGTTTTCTGATTTTGATTTACTAAAAGAAAGAAATGACGACAAGCACACTAAAAGTGTTAATACTGCTTTTTTCATACATTTTTTTTTGTGTACTCAACTCTATAAAGTTGAATACGGATTATTAATAAAATACCATTTTGCATTGCCATTAAACTTTACTAAGCGTTTTGTTTTATTGGTTGTTGCTGTTGCAATACATAACCACACAGTGTAACGCTGTATTATTTTATAGCTTCTGCTGTTGCCTTACAAATAATTGTTGGGCAGCTTAATAATCCTTACCATATTTTTGTACGGTGCAGGTAAAGATTAATTTTTTACACCTGTATCATCTTGCAGCCTACCTAATTTTTAATAGAGATAGGGTGGGCTGTTTTTTTTAAAACTTATTTTTTATATGCATCTAAACAATAAGTTTCAATTGCTTTTGCAAAAATCTACACAATTTTTGGTTTGTGCAATAGGTAGTTTTACCTATTTTTTTATAGGTAGTTTTACCTATTGGCGAAATAAAATTTTAACGCGTTGTTTGTAATATTTTTTTTTAATAGCCAATCGTTTTATGCAACTTTGGTAACCTATACCCAAAACAACAAAAATATGATAACTGTTGCACTTGCTGAAGATTGTATTGAACATCAAACCCTTTTAAAACAATACTTAAACCAAAACCCAAATTTTAAATTAGCACATATAGCAAATAATGGTATAGAAATGGTGCAATATTGCCACTCACTACATCCAATAGATTTACCAAATGTAATAATTGCAGATTACCAAATGAACCCAATGGATGGATTGCAGCTTACCCAATATTTAACAACAACATTTAATGGTTTAAAAGTTTTAGCTCTTAGTAGCCACGACCATTTATATCCAATAGAAAATATGTTTGCCTGCGGTGCTATGGGGTTTAAAAACAAATTTTTTTTAGCGTCGCTATATCAAAACAAACCCATACAAAAAGAATGGTTGCAAAGTTTTTATGACGCTATTACAACAGTAGCAAATGGCAACTATTTTATTGATGAAAATTTAAGAACAGAGAATAGCAGCAATGGTTTTTCTTTTAAAACACATAGTCCAACTTTATTACAACAGCAACAAAATAAATTTACCCAAAACATTATTTATAAATTAGGGATTACCGAAAGAGAGTATCAAGTATTTTATTTATACTGTTGTGGTTTTTGCGATACTAAAATTTCTACAACACTTTTTATTGCTAAAAAAACTATCCATAACCACTTAGCACATATACAACAAAAATTGAATTCGAATAATAGTAAAGATTTAGTAATGCAAGCAGTAAGGTATCGCATAATACCAAGTGCAAGACACGAATATTTTGAAAATTCTGGGGGGGGGGGTAAAATTTAGTTTAAAATAAAAATACAAAAATAATAAATCTTTGAACTTTTTCAATTAAATTAACACAAATAACAAAAAAAT
>JANOVK010000069.1:0-5826 GCA_031417315.1 Chitinophagaceae bacterium
TGGGATGAATTTTGGCAAGTGGTAAAAGGAAATGGACCATGCAATGCAGAAAGATTAAAAGCAAGAGTTGATGCTTGGGATAATGGAAAATGGGTTCGGGATGCAGCTGTGGCTTATGCTAAAAAGAAAGATTTAAAAATAAAAGCAGCATAATTTGATTATTAATTATTGATTATGCACTTAAGTGTTATACAAAATAAGATTTATAAATTAAGAGGTAAACAAGTTATGATAGACTTTGATTTAGCTCAACTGTATGAAGTAGAAACACGGGCATTAAAACAAGCTGTTAAAAGAAATCTCAATCGATTTCCTATAGACTTTATGTTCATACTAACAGAAAAAGAAGTTGATACACTGGTATCACAATTTGTGATACCATCTAAAAGTAAATTTGGTGGCTCTATGCCTATGGTTTTTACTGAACAAGGAGTTGCAATGTTAAGTTCTATACTAAGAAGTGTTAAGGCAATTGAAGTAAATATTGCTGTAATGAGAACATTTGTAATGCTCAGAGAATTTGCTTTAAACTATGAAGAACTTCAAATAAAAATAAAAAAATTAGAAAAGAAATATAATAAGCATTTTTCTGATGTTTTTAAAGCAATGGAGTATTTATTAGGACAAAAGAAAAATGAAGAAGAATTTAAAAACAGACGAAGAATAGGTTTCAAACCAGATTAAACAAATAATATAATAATCAATAATTATTAATCAACTATGCTTAAAAAATATTACTATGGAGATTATGATTCAATACAAGGTGGTGAAGAAATTGTAAAATCTAATGAACAAATAGAATCAAATTTCAATTCAAATGCTTGGCCATTGTGGGAAGTCTTTATAAGAAGCAAACAAGGCTTAGATCATAAACATGTGGGAAGTTTACATGCTGCAGATTCATCAATGGCTATTGAAAATGCAAGAGATGTTTATACCAGAAGAATGGAAGGCATTAGTATTTGGGTTGTTGAAAGTAAATATATACATGCATCAAATCCTGATGAGGCAGAAAGTTTATACGAACCATCAACCGATAAAATTTATCGTCATCCAACTTTTTATAACATTCCAGACGAAGTTGGGCATATGTAAAGCCTCCCCAACCACTCCAAAGGAGGGATAAAATATTTAAATGAAAAATAATTTAACAAATTACTGCTTACACCTTGCTGATACTATTTTAATAATAAGTCATAGAAATAGTGAATGGTGCGGACATGGACCAGTTTTAGAACAAGATATTGCTCTTACAAATATTTCTTTAGACTTAATAGGACAAGCAAGAAACTTTTATCAATATGCTGCAACATTAATTGGCAATAATTGTGATGAGGATAAATTAGCTTATTTAAGGGACCCTGCTGAATACAAAAATCATTTATTAGTAGAATTGCAAAATGGAGATTGGGGTGTAACCATTCTTCGCCAGTTTTATTTTAGTTGTTATCAGTATTATTTTTATCAAGAATTACAAAATAGCAACGATGTTCAACTTGCTGCAATTGCAACAAAATCTTTAAAAGAAGTAGTGTATCATTTACGTTGGAGTTCAGAGTGGGTAATTCGTTTGGGAGATGGCACAGAAGAAAGTAAAACGAAAATGACCAATGCTATCTCAATATTAAAAAATTATATTGATGAATTATTTATAATGAGTGATGAAGAAACTGAACTATTACATTCAAAAATTAGTGTTAATTTAAATTCCATTCAATTAAAATGGAAACAAAAAGTAAATGAAGTTTTTGATGAAGCAACTCTAAGTTTTCAAAATTCTAACAATTTACAAACTGGAGGAAAAAATGGAAAACATACAGAACATTTAACATCATTATTAGCAGAAATGCAAACTTTACAAAGAACTTATCCAAACTCTGTTTGGTAGAATTTTTTAATTATGATTATCGAAAAAAATAGTACACTTCCTGAAATTAAAAAAATTTTAGAATCTGTTTGTGACCCAGAAATTCCTGTTCTTACCATTGCTGATTTAGGAATTTTAAGACATGTACAAATTGTAAATAATATTATTGAAGTTACCATTACCCCAACATATACAGGCTGCCCAGCCATGGATATGATTGCAGCAAATATTCGATTAGCACTTTTAGAAAATGGTTATTCAAATTTTAAAATAATATCCACTTTAACACCAGCTTGGACTACAGATTGGATGACAGAAGAAGGGAAGAGAAAATTGTTAGAATATGGCATTGCTCCACCAAAGGGAAATGCTGGAAACATTTCAACAGATGGAGTTGAGTGCCCTCAATGCAAATCAACACATACTACTTTAATTAGTGAATTTGGTAGTACAGCATGTAAGGCTTTATATAAATGCGAAGATTGTAAAGAGCCATTTGATTATTTTAAGTGTTACTAAAGTTACATTTGAGTTCTAAATAATTTCAATTGTCATTCTTAAAATTTAAAGCCGACCAAATTTTTACAGGTACAGAAATGTTGGGTTCAAATTCTGTACTAATCACTTCTCTAAATGGTATTGTTGAAGAAATTATTTCTGTAGATGATGCAGGAGAAAATATTCAACAACTAAAAGGAACACTATCTCCTGGGTTTATAAATTGTCATTGCCATTTAGAATTAAGCCACTTGAAAGGCATAATTCCAGAACAAACAGGAATGACAGAATTTATACTTAACATTTTAGAAAAAAGAGCATCACCACAAGAACTCATAATTGATGCTATTGATAAAGCAGAAAATGAAATGTTACAAAATGGTATAGTAGCAGTTGGAGATATTTGCAATACCACACATACCTTAAATCAAAAGCAAAAAAATAATTTATATTATCACAACTTTATTGAGGTTTCAGAATTTGTTCCTGCAAAAGCACAAGAAAAATTTGATGCTGGTATTAAAATCTATAATAGCTTTCATCAAAACTTTCCAAATCAAACTTCATTAGTTCCACATGCACCTTACTCGGTTTCAGAGAATTTATTTCAGCTCATTAGCGATTTTTCAGCTAATAAAAATATAACAATTCATAACCAAGAAAGCAAAGATGAAATTGATTTTTTTTACAACAAAACAGGTTCATTTACAAAACTTTATAATAAGTTAGGAATTGATATTTCAGCATTCAACCCACTTCATACTTCTAGTTTATTATATTCTTTACCCTATTTATTAGCAGCTAGTAAAACTATTTTGGTACATAATACTTTTACTAATGATAATGATTTAAGAATATTAAATTTAGTCAAACAAAATTCAGAAACACAATTTTATTTATGCGTATGCGTTTTAGCTAATAGATACATTTCAGGCACCCTACCAACTGCTATAATAAAGAAAGAAAATTTTGATAAAATAGTAATTGGAACGGATAGCTTGGCTAGTAATCGTTCTTTAGATATTTTATCAGAATTAAATACTATGAAGCAGAATTTTTCACAATTAACCGATTTTGATTTGTTGCGTTTTGCAACATTCAACGGTGCTGCAGCTTTAGGTATTGATGAAAAATTTGGTTCTTTTAAACCAAAATCTAAACCTGGAATTCTTTTACTAAATGGCTTAAATAACAATAAAATTAACCTGTCTTTAAACAAAATTCTATGAACAAGAACATATCAATTACATCTTTGGTTGCAATAACCATGTTTTTAGCTTTAACTTTTGCTACAACAACTGTTAGAGGAAATTTTTCTGGGGCTGATAAATTTGGATTTCCTTTTGTATTCTTTAGTGCATCAAACACTATGGAAACTGTAAACGATACAAGTTTTTCTTTTATAGGATTGCTTGGTAACTTAAGCATTTGTTTTGCTATAGCGTTTGGATTGGTTTATGTTTTCTCTTTATTAAAAATCGAAAAGTCGAAAAAAGCAATCGCTTAATTAAACTTCATATATATTAAAAAATGTTCGAGCATGCTCGAACGTTTTTTGTTTAAAGTAATCCATCGTCTGCAAAACTAAAATAGCCTTCGTTACTTACTATAATGTGATCTAAAATTTTTATATCGAAATAAGTGGCAGCATCTTTTATTTTTTGTGTAAGTTGTTTATCAGCTTGGCTGGGTTTTAAATTTCCACTGGGGTGATTATGACATAGAATAATACTTACTGCATTATACTCTAAAGCTTTTTTAAATAACACTCTAGGGTCAACAACTGTACCTGTAATTCCACCTTCACTTAAAATATAATTGTGCAATATTTTATTGGATTGATTTAAAAAAATTGCAACAAAAATTTCTGTGTCTTTATATTGCAGTTGAGCTTTTAAATAATTAGCAACATCGCTACTACTTGTAATAATTTCTTTTTTATTTTCTGTAACATTTCGCCTAATACCTAATTCTAATGCTGCAACAATTGCAATTGATTTGGCCTCACCCAAGCCTTTTACTTTTAATTGTATCATTTCTTTTACCGAAAGTTGCCCTAACCTTTGTAAATCGTTTTGCACCAAACTCATTAATTCTTTAGCCAATTCTACAGCCGACTTATTGCGAGTACCATTATTAATTAAGATAGCAAGTAGTTCTGCATTGCTTAAAGTATTGCAACCTTTTAATAAAAGTTTCTCTCTTGGTCTATCATCTTCGCTCCAATTTTTTATTGATTGATTTTGCATTTTATTGATGAATGAATTGGGAAAGTAATTATTTTTTGAGAATAGAAGATAAATTATTAAGGATGAGTTGAGAATTTTGATAAATTGCAATTGAATAAGAAAAAATTGATTTAGTTTAATTTTTGAATAATAATAAATTAAAAATGAAAACAACATCAAAATTACCATTAATAGAAGGTGACCAATGCAAAGTTGTTGCTGGTACACATATTGGAAAATCTGGTACAGTTAAAGATATTAAAACAAGTAAAACTGGCCACATAACCATAACAGTTGAACAAAAAAATGGAATTCGATTTAAGACCCTTGGTAAAAATGTTGTTGTTAAAATCCCTAATTGAATAATTTAATTTAAAAGCCTTTTATTTTCAATCTTTAAAAGAAGTGATAAATAAAACCTTCAACTAATATCACACTATAAATACAAATTTTAAGAATCATGAATCTCTCTCAACAAATCTCAAAACATTTTAAAGAAATTTATTTTGGTGGAAACTGGACAGGCTCCAACATAAAAGATAATTTAGTAAATGTAAATTGGCAACAAGCCACAACAAAGTTGTATGAGTTAAATACTATTGCTAGTTTAGTTTTTCATATTAATTACTTTGTAAAAGCAGGTTTGCAAGTTTTACAAATTGGCACACTTGATGCACATGATAAATTTAGTTTTGATTGTCCACCTATTAACAATCAACAAGATTGGGAAGCTTTACTAGAAAAGACTTACAAGGATGCTGAACAATTTGCAAGTTTAATAGAACAATTACCAGAAGTAAAACTTTCAGAAATTTTTGTTGCTGAAAAATATGGAAACTACAATAGAAATTTACACGGCATTATTGAACATTGTCATTATCATTTAGGTCAAATTGTGATTATAAAAAAAATAATTCAATATGAAAAAAGCTAGACTAGAAGCCTTTAGTGATGGGGTTTTGGCAATCATCATCACGATTATGGTTTTAGAATTTAAAATTCCAAAAGGCAATAGTTTGCATGATTTAAAACCTATTATTCCACTATTATTTGTAACAAGTCCAAGCTGGAGATTGGTGCTTCCTGAAGTTGCTCCTGTATAGGTTGCACTGAGAATAGAAATACCACTGGAGCCCACAAGTTGGTTTGCTGCGGTAGTCGCGTCAGTATGAGTAACTATTAATTCCTGGGATACCAGGCTGAAAGTATACCAAAATAAAATAGTTGTTAATG
>JANOVK010000070.1:0-6525 GCA_031417315.1 Chitinophagaceae bacterium
GTCATGCCTCCTTTAAAAATTTTATAAACTTTAATTTTATTTGCAGTAAAAATAAAAGTGTGATTGGCATTCCAAAAACATGTTTTACTAATTACTTTTCCTTCTATTATTGATGAAAAAATTGCAAACGCTACACAAATAATAGAAGGAAAAGTAATTAGTAAAACATGTTTTTGGAATGCCAATCACACTTTTATTTTTACTGCAAATAAAATTAAAGTTTATAAAATTTTTAAAGGAGGCATGACAGATATTTATATAGAAATTTTAACTCAAGGTGGCACTATAGGTAATGAAACAATAGAAGCTAGTGATTTATTAAGTTTAGAGGATAATGAAATAGGAGTTTTCTTCTTATATCCTAATTCACTGAACTTAAAATCTCCTATAACAAATAGTGTTTTAATGGATGTATATAGTAGCAGTCAGGGTTGTTTTGTATATAATTATAATAACACTAAAGCAGTTGCACCATTTGTAAACTATAATAGCATTACTGGAACTTTATACACAGAATTGCAAATTAAAACTGGAAATAATATTATAATAAAGGATGCATCTTTTAATTTAAATACTAACCCATTTGGCACAGGAGTTTTAGCAACACCATCTATCAATAGTTTTTCTCCAACTACTGTTAATGCTGGTGCTTCATTAAATCCATCAACAAATGTTTTAACAATTGATGGAACAAATTTTGGGGTTTCAGGTGGCGTTGCTGCAGTATTATTTTCTGATGGAAATACAGGTGGAATTTCGCCAACTTTTGAAGTATTATCAACAAGTAACAGTATTATTTCATGGACAAATACACAGATAAAAGTTAAAGTACCATCAAGAGCTGCAACAGGTTATTTTGCTGTAAAAGAAGGCACAGGAGTTGTTACACAATCATCAGATTTTTTAAATGTTTTTTATAGCATTTTAGCTAGCACATTAAGTGGAGTTTCAAAAGAAGCCAATCTAATGAATCAAAATGGCACAGGCGGTTACACAGTTTATTTTAGTAGTAGCACAGATAATAGTGGAGTTGATTTATTTGCATCAACAACTAAAGTAACTGTACAAAGAGCATTAGCAACTTGGCGAGAAATTGTTGGTATGAACTGGCCTGAAGGTGGTGCAACAACTTCTCAAAGTATTGGAAACAATACAGAAAATCTTGTGATGTTTGATAATTTAGCAACAGGCGTTCCTCCTTTATCTGCAGGGGTTTTAGCAGTTTGTTATTCGTATTTTAATGGATGCTCGGGACAAGAATTACAAAAATTAGCATTCGATATTATCATTCGTAATACAGGTGTATCTTCAGGTTCAGCAAATTTTACTTCTGGCCCTTGCGACCCCTCATCATCACAAATAGATTTAGAAACTGTTTTATTACACGAGTTAGGACATGCATTAAACTTAGGGCATATTAATGATGGAATTCAAGGGGCAAGCCCAAATAACAACCCAGGAAAATTAATGCATTATGCTGTTTCTAATGGGGTTAAAAGAGTAACACCAGATGCCTCTGCTTATCAAGGTGCATTGTATGTTTGTGCTCCACAGGGAAATAGTTATAGCACATGTTTATATACAAGTGAAATGATTCAAACCTCTTATACTGTAGTTACTGATGATGATTGCCCAACTACATTTCCTACCACCTCAACAAATATTGGAACTGTTGTTCCATTCGATTTAGCTCATGCAACAAGTAATTATTTAGTAGATCCACAATACACTGAAATAAAATGTACAGGCGTTGGAACAGGAATTACGAATACACAATATTATGCTTTGAAAACTTTAACAAGTGGTATTTTAAGTTTATCAATAAGTAACTATTTAACTTTTCCAACAGAAGCAAAAACTTGCACTAATAAAGGGGTTGAGTTAGCCTTATATAAAGTTTCAACTTGCCCAGATGGTCAAAATTTTCCAACTCCAGTTGCCTGTAGAGCATTTTCTGCAAATGGAGCAATAGCAGATATTACAGGGCTTTTAGCCAATACAAATTATTTACTTTTTGTTGATGGTGTTGCAAATATTAAAACTTCGTTTAATATGACTTTTAATGGCTCAGCTTTACCCATTAAATTAACTTCGTTTACTGGTTTTGCTGCCTCTAATTATAATCAACTAAAATGGAATGCAGAAATTAGTATAGGTACTCAGAAAATACAAATAGAAAAAAGTAGAAATGGAATTCAATTTGAAAAAATAGGTGAATTAAGTGGTGATATTATTTTAAAACCTTCAAATACATTTGAAGATAATAATCCATACACAGGAAATAATTATTATAGATTGGTTTTGATTTCGACTAATGGAGATAAAGAATATTCTAAAACAATTCTTATTAAACGTATAGATAAAATATTGTTTTCAATAAATCCAAATCCAGTTAACCAATTTGCAAACATTCAACTTTCAACAGAATTAACTGGAAAGTATTTTATTAATATTTATGATGTAGTTGGTAAAAATGTTTTTTCAAATTACTACATTCAAAATAGTAATGTAATTAATACAAAAATTAATCTAGCTGGTTTAAGTAATGGAATTTACCAAGTAATTGTATCTAATGAAGCCCATACCAAAGTTGCATCACAAAGAATTGTTGTAGAAAAATAATTGATTTTTTAAATATGAAAATAGTTGTATTTGGTGCTACAGGATATGTAGGAAAATTTGTTGTTGAACATTGTTTAACATCAAATCATTATGTAAAAGCATTTGGAAGAAATGTTGAAAATTTAATTGATAAAGATTTAAGAGAAGAAAATTTTGAAGCTATAAAAGGATATGTTTTTGATGAAATACAAGTTTATAATGCCCTAAAAAATTGCGATGCAGTTATTTCATGTTTAGGAGGTGGTTATGATGGAATTGATACCACAAGAAGTTTAGGTATAAAAAATATTATTCTTCAAATGCAAAAAGCAGCAGTTAAAAGAATTGTTTCTATTGGTGCTTTTGGTATTTTAAATTTTGATGAAACAGAATTAATTTTTCAAACGAAAGATTACCCTCAAGAGTTTATTCCTGTTAGCTTAGAACATTTTGCTGCTTACAATTATTTAAAAGAATCTAATTTAGATTGGACTTTTATTTGTCCATCGAATATTTTAAATCAACCATTTAATGGCAATTATTTAACCTCGTTAAATTATCCTACAAACCCTAATAAAGATGAAATTAATGTTGGAAATTTAGTTGACTGTATTTTAAAAAGCATTGAAGAAAATACTTTTATTAAACAAAAAATTGCAATTAGTAATTCTTAAATTACAAACCCATTTGGAATAATTGCACCTTTTTTTATTACAACAATTCCATCTCGAACCGAGTATAATTCGTGTTCAACATTTTCAAGATGATCTCCTCCATTAATGCTTACATCATTTCCTATTCTACTATCTTTATCAATTATAGTTTTATTTATAACACATCTTTCACCAATACCTAATAAAGGAATGTTGTTAAGTTTATTTTCCGCTAATTGTATTAGTGTTTCATAATAATCATTACCCATTAAATAACTACTAACAATAGTAGTTCCATGTCCAATTCTCGAACGAATTCCAACTACACATTTTTCTAATCTGCTCGCATGAATAATTGAACCCTCTGCAATTAAAGTATTTTCTAAAGTTGTTCCACTAATTTTTGCTGGAGGTAACATTCTCGCTCTACTATATATTGATTTATTATTATCGAATAAATTAAACAAAGGCAAATCTGAAGTTAAGTCTAGGTTTGCTTCAAAAAAAGAAGAAATATTTCCAATATCTGTCCAATATCCATTGTATTGATAACTGCTAACTTTATATTCTACTATAGAGTTTGGAATAATTTCTTTACCAAAATCTGTAGCTGTTGGATATTTGTTTTTCAATAAATCATTCAACACTTTTTTATTAAAAATATAAATTCCCATTGAAGCTAAATAAGGCTTTTGCTGCATTAACATTTCTGCTCCTGTATCGCTAACCCAATCTGTCAAAATTTCTTTGTTTGGCTTTTCAATAAATGATGTAATAATACTATCCTTATTTGTTTTCATTATACCAAATTCAGTTGCATCTTTTTCAATCACAGGAATTGTTGCTATTGAAATATCGGCATTTCTTTCTTTGTGAGATTCAATCATTGTAGCAAAATCCATTTGATATAATTGATCTCCACTAAGTATTAAAATATGTTCATAATCTAAAGTAGAAATATGTCTTAATGATTGACGAACTGCATCAGCAGTTCCTTGAAACCAACCAGCATTATCTGGTGTTTGTTCTGCAGCTAAAATATCTACAAAGCCAGTACTAAACGCACTGAAATGATACGTGTTTTTTATGTGTTTATTTAACGAGGCAGAATTGTATTGTGTAAGTACAAACATTCTATTAATACTACTGTTCATACAATTACTAATAGGAATATCTACTAAACGATATTTTCCTGCAATAGGCACTGCTGGCTTACTACGACTAGCTGTTAATGGATGCAAACGTGTTCCAGCACCACCACCTAATATAACAGCTACAACAGAAGTTGAAAGATTTGTCATAAGATAAATTTAATAAAATAATTTGAATAAATTTTATTTATTCAAAACAAATTAATAAAATTATACTCCAAATTGTCGAAGATGATGATCGAAATGTTTCCACTGACTATACCCCCATTCGAAAGAACTTAGTTTTCCAAATACTGGGTGAACTAAACCATCTATAGATTTTTCTCCAATAGAATAAAATTTTTGAAGTCTTTCAATAAGTTTAGTTTTCTCAATATTAAAATTTCTATCATCGGTAAAAATAAATTCTTTTGCAGTTGGTAATCCTTGCTTATACTGATTTTTACTCATTATTAATTTTTTTATTAATGGTCCCATTAACTTAATAACGAAAGGTGCTTTAATTGTAACATCTCCTGTTGCTGTGCCAATAGCTTCTGTACAATGTTTTAACATTTGGCTCACATTCATTTTGCCCCATTTAGATTGGGTTGTGGCTTCTAATAAATTAATTCTTGTAATTATTTCGTTATAAACAATAGAATCAAATAATGATGGCAAGAATTAGGAATTAGGAGTTAGGAATTAGGAATTAGGAATTAGGAAGTATGAGTTATGAGTTTACAGTTTATAGTTTATAGTTTTTAATTTTTACTTTTTACTTTTAATTAAACTTTACTTCAAATAAAATTGGCCAATATTTTCCGGTAATGTAAAAGCTTTTATTTAGTGGATTGTAAGCTATTCCATTCATCACAGATTCTTCACTTAACCCAACCACATATTGTTTAATTAAATTACTGAAATCAAATTTAGCTACAACTTTACCCAATTTAGGATCAATTTTTACAATGTAATTTTTATACCAAATGTTTGCATAAATAAATCCATCTACAAATTCTAATTCATTAATATTTCCCAATGGTCCATTTTCATCAAATATTGCAACAATATTTTCTTCGGTAAAAGTGATTGCATTTCTATAAATTAAATTATTACTTCCATTACTCATTATAATTTGTTTACCATCATTCGTCATGCCCCAGCCTTCTCCTTTATAATTTAATTCATTAATTTTTTTAAAAGTTTTTGCATCGTAAACTAAACACTTTTCTTCTTTATAAGTAAGTTGAAAAATTTTACCATTTAATAAAGTAACTCCTTCGCCAAAATATTTTTTATCTAAATTAATCGATGCGAATTCCTTTCCAGTTTTTAAATCGTACTTTACAAGTTTACTCTTTCCATTTAATCCTGTGCTTTCGAAAATAGCACTGTCTTTATACTCTAAGCCTTCTGTGAAAAAAGTTGGATTATGAGGATATTGTGCAATTAATTGAAATGGTGGTATACTATTATTTATTTCAACATTATCATTGTTTGAATTATCGGTATCAGCATTGCTATTACATGATAAAAATGCAGAAATAGCAATTGAAATTGAAAAGAATAGTAGTGTTTTTATTTTCATAAAAAAATATTATTAAACATTAAATCTAAAATTCATTACATCACCATCTTTTACAATATATTCTTTTCCCTCAATTCTAAGTTTTCCTACTTCTCTACAAGCTGCTTCATTTTTATATTGAACAAAATCACTATAGCTAATCACTTCTGCTTTAATAAATCCTTTTTCAAAATCAGTGTGAATTACGCCTGCAGCTTGTGGAGCTTTCCATCCATTTAAAATTGTCCAAGCTCTTACTTCTTGCACACCGGCGGTGAAGTATGTATAAAGGTTTAGCAATTTGTAAGCGGAGTGAATTAGCCGGTCTAATGCAGGTTCGGTCATTTTGTATTCCTCCATAAATAATTGCCTGTCTTCCAGGTTCTCCATCTCAGCTATCTGTGCTTCAATATTATTATTCATGATGATTACTTCCGCTTTCTCATTCTTAACAGATTCTTTTAATGCATCAGAAAATTTATTACCAGTGTGCATAGATGGTTCATCCACATTGGCCACATATAAAACTGGCTTATCGGTTAACAAACAAAGGTCTGCAATGGCATTTTTT
>JANOVK010000071.1:0-2846 GCA_031417315.1 Chitinophagaceae bacterium
TTGCTAATATTTCCGACTTAGTGGAGAATAGCGGTCTCGAACCGCTGACCTTTTGCATGCCATGCAAACGCTCTACCAACTGAGCTAATTCCCCAATAATTTGTGCAAATATATATTAAAGAAGAGGCTAACTTTGTATTGAAAAAAATTAATTCTTTGCTTAAATTAAACTTTAATAACATAAAGATGTCTTTTAGCTGACATTAAATTTATAAAACAAAAAAAAATAATTTTTATGAAAACTATTAATCTAAAAAAAGCACTCATGATGATTTGTTGTGTTGCTTTATTTTCAGTAGCTTGTAAAAAAGCTACCAGTGATGATTTAATTCCAGATGAACCCACTCAAGCTCGTGTTCAATCTGATGATGCAGCTTTAGTACAAGGGGAAACTGAAAGCGTTGATGATGATGTAAGTGGAGCTTTATCATCTAGTGCAAAATTTAGTGGAGATGGTAATGTTTTTGCTGCAAGTTCTGAAAATTTTTCAACCGACATGGATACAACAAATGTTGGAAATAATGCAAGCAGAACAATTATAACCTATAGTGGAACTTTAAATGGATGTAGAAAAAGAACAGGTACAATAACCATTGATTTATTGAATGCTCATCGTTGGATTATGCCAGGAGCTACTATAAGAATTAAATTTACAAATTATAAAGTTGAAAATGTTTGTACTAATCGTTCTGTAACAATTAATGGAGAAAGATTTTTAACCAATGTTTATGGAGGTAATAGATACACATTAAAAAAAGGAATATCTGCTTTGTTGAAACATAGAGTTAGAACAGGAGCATTTGGAATTGAAGCTAAATTTACTGATAGCTCTGGTATTAAAACAGCAGTATGGAATGTAGCTAAATTAACTCAAATAACTTTTAATACAATTCCTGGAACAATTTTAGGAAAATATAATTTTTCAATAAATGGAGATACTACAATAAATGGTAGAGCAAATACAGAATCATGGGGAACTACAAGATTTGGAACTCCTTATCAAACAGTATTTACTAGTCCAATACAAGCAAATACAGTTTGTAAACTTTGGAAACCAACAAGTGGAGAAGTTAAACACCACACAGGTAGTCATTTCTCAATGGTGAATTTTGGATTAAATTCAAATGGGTTACCAGTTGGTGCAGGAGATTGTGCTACTCACTTTAGAGTTTCATGGACAAACTTAGCAAACCCAACATCAGCTACAAATACAGTGTTATTAATGTATAGATAGGGTTAAAAAGGTGAAAATAAAAAAAGCTACTTCAAATTAAGTAGCTTTTTTTATATTTAAAATTTAATTTTTTGTTCTTAATCTATGATAATCTAAGTTGTGAAGATATTGGTGTGAAGTATTGCAACAAGAATAATTTGAAACAGTTTGTAATTACAATTGAAAATTGATTCTGTATTTTTACATCGATTAATCTTTATGATAGATTTTTTTAAGAAAATTATTGATGTATTAAACGAATTAGAGATTGAATATATGCTAAGTGGTAGTGTGGCAATGGGTGTTTATGTTTTACCACGAGCTACCAGAGATTTCGATTTCATTGTTCACTTGCAACCAGAGAAAGTTGGTAGTTTTGTTGCAAAATTTAGTGAGGGATATTATTGCGATATTGATGCTGTGAAAGATGCCGTAAAACGCAAAAGTATTTTTAATATTATTGACCACCATTCGGGATATAAAGCAGATTTTGTGATACTAAAAAATCAGGCATTTAGGCAAGAAGAATTTGCAAGAAAAGTGCAAGTGAATTACTTTAATAAATTAATAAATATAGTTACTGCCGAAGACTTATTTTTATCGAAATTAATTTGGATACAAGACCTGCAATCTGCTATTCAAATGGAAGATATAAAAATGCTGGCGGCTATTGAAACCCTTGACTGGACTTACATTAAAAGCTGGATATTAAAATTAAATTTATCTACTTTCAATCTTTTTAAATGACTGATACTCCTGATAAAATAAAAAAAATACAGCTTGAAATTTGGTTAAAAAAAACACCAGAAGAAAGATTGCACCAAACGCTTATTGATAATGAAGCTTTGTTTTTATTTTGGAAAGAAATTAAAAAGAATAATGAGTTGGCTGGAATGAAAAAAACTTGAAGTGTTGTATGTCTTAATTAAAGTGGCGTGTGTCTCACACGCCACTTTAATTTATTTTATAATACTTTTTATATATAAAGTTTCTGGGCTAAAATCTTGTCCATTTTTCCAAGCAATACTATCAAATTGAGTACTAAACCTGCCTAAAATAAGTTTCATCTTTTAACTCTTTAAAAATGCCTTTATCTAAGTAAGGTTTTACATCAAACTGCCCAACTTCATTATTATTAAAACGTAATTCTAATAAATAATTTTCTAATGGTTTAACTGCAAGTATTGTAATCATTTTATTGCAATGGTTTAATGTTAAATAATTTACTTCCATGCTCTATTAGGCTTGTAGCCTCATAGCCTTACAATGTTGCTTAAAGCAACAAAATATTATTGCAGAAACTACAAGTTTCGCATAGCAACTAATTCAAGCTTCTAAAATCTACTGGCACTAATTTACTAACGCCAGGTTCTTGCATGGTTACACCATAAATAACATCTACAGCACCCATGGTTTGTTTGTTATGTGTAACAATTATGAATTGAGAATTCTCACTAAATTGTTTAATCATTTGAGTGAATTTGCCAACATTAGCATCATCTAAAGGAGCATCAACTTCATCTAAAATACAGAATGGTGCTGGCTTAATTAAATAGATGGCAAATAATAAAGCTGTTGCAGTTAAAGTTTTTTCACCACCACTTAATTGTGTTATGGAAGAAGGACGTTTGCC
>JANOVK010000072.1:0-2711 GCA_031417315.1 Chitinophagaceae bacterium
GCCAACTTTTTTATTTCTTCTATTTGATGCTCATTTGGTTTTACTACTAAAAATTGAAAAAACACAAATGGAGTCTTACTATTCAATTCTTTTTTCCATTTCACAATATTTTTTGCTCCTTCAATTACTTTATTTAAATTACCACCTACTCTATATTGTTGATACACATCTTGTGTTGTGCCATCAATACTTATTATCAATCTATCCAACCCACTTTCAACGGTTTTTTTTGCTTTTTCATCTGTTAAATAATGAGCATTGGTGCTAGTTGCAGTATAAATACCCTTTTTATTTGCATAACTTACCATTTCTAAAAAATCTGGATTTAAATAAGGCTCCCCCTGAAAATAAAAAATTAAATACAATAATTCTTTATGAATATCATCAATGGTTTGTTCAAAAAAAGATTTTTGTAACATACCTGTTGGTCTAGTAAATTCTCTTAACCCACTAGGGCATTCGGGGCAACGTAAATTACAACTTGTTGTGGGCTCAAAAGAAATAGAAATAGGATAACCCCACTGAATGGGCTTCTTTAAAATTTTACTTGTTTGAAAACTTAACCATACTTTAATTGAATTAACAATTCGTTTTAAAGTTAATTTAGAAAGAAGATTTATAGTATCGTTTAAATTAAAATAGGGCATTATTAAGTAGCCTAATTATTGTTAATTATTTATAAAAGTTAGAAAATTTCTTTAATTACGTTTCTAATTGTTTTCGATTTACCTAAAGTATAATAATGTAAAACGGGAGCTCCAAATTTTATTAATTCTCTACTTTGTTGAATTAACCATTCGGTACCTATTTGTTCAACTTCTTCATCTGTTTTGCATTTCATTATTGAGTTTGATAATTCTGTTGGAATATCTACATGAAAAATTCTTGGTAAAACAGTTAATTGCTTTTTTGATGTAATAGGTTTTAAACCTGGAATAATGGGTACTTTAATTCCAATATTTCTGCATGCACTAACAAATGCATAATATTTATCATTATCAAAAAACATTTGAGTCATAATATACTCAGCACCATTATCAACTTTTTCTTTTAAAAATTTCAAATCAATTTCTAAGTTAGGTGCTTCAAAATGTTTTTCAGGATATCCTGCAACGCCTAAAGTGAAATTAGTTTTACTGCCACCTTTAATATCATCATCAATATAAATTCCATTATTCATGTTAACCACTTGCTTTAAAAGTTCTAAAGCAGTTTTGTTGCCATCTGGCTCTGGCTCAAAGCTAGATTCGTTTTTAGCTGCATCACCTCTTAAAGCCAACACATTATCTATTCCTAAAAAGTTTAAATCAATTAATGCATCTTCGGTTTCTCTTTTTGTAAATCCACCACAAATAAAATGTGGTACTGCATCTATTTTATAATAGTTCATAATAGCTGCACTAATACCAACAGTTCCTGGGCGTTTTCTTACTTCAATTTTTTCGAAAGTGCCATCTGCTTTCTTTTTAAACATACTTTCACTTCTATGATAAGTAACATTTATCCACGAAGGTTTAAACTCCATTAGGGGGTCTAAATGGTCGTATAAAGAAGTAATTGTTTTTCCCTTTAATGGGGGTAAAACTTCTAACGAAAGAATTGTTTTTTTTGCTTGAGAAATATGTTCTGTTATCTTCATACAACAGCCTAATTATTTAATTAAAGTATGCGAAAGTAAGTTAATATCTACTTTAAAACCCCTTGATATTTTAATAATTAAAACTTAACAATAGATTTATAAATTATATTGCAAATTCGAAATTAAAAAATGTATAAAACTCATTTAATAAAAGATAAAAAATTTGCCAAAATTCTTGGCTCAGAAACTCATGAGTTAACACTTCAAAAAAATATCCCTTTACGATTAATTGCTAGTATTATTAGTCAACAATTAAATACTAAAGTTGCAAAAATTATTTACCAAAGATTTTTAGATTTATACGATAATAAAGAGCCAAAACCAACACAAATAATAAATACGCCAACAGAAACTTTACGATTAATTGGTTTAAGTAATGCCAAGGTTCAATATGTTAAAAACGTAGCAGAATTTTGTATTGCAAATTCAATAACCGACAAAAAATTATTAAAATTAAATAATACTGAAATTGTTGAATTACTTATACAAATTAAAGGTGTTGGAAAATGGACTGTTGAAATGTTATTAATGTTTTCGTTGGGCAGAGAAGATATTTTTAGTGTAGACGATTTAGCCATTCAACAAGCCATGATTAAACTTTATTCAATAGAAATTGAGAATAAAAAAGAACTTAGAAATAAATTGACAAAAATTTCTGAAAAATGGTCGCCCTATAAAACTTATGCTTGTTTGCATTTGTGGGGCTGGAAAGATAATTTGTAGAAAAAATTTGTTATTATTAAAACTTTCTTAATATTGCATAACAAATGAACTGATTAGCCTCATAGTTTATCCAAAAGTCAAATCGGTTTTTCCAATACTTAGTTTCAATAAATTTATAGTCTTAGTTAAATTTCATTCAATTCTTCACTTAATTATTTTATGTACGATATTTTACAATTAAACGAAATGCTTGTGCCAGAGTTATTAGATATAGCACAAGTATTAAAAATTAACAACACCAAAGGACTTGAAAAGCAAGAATTAATTTATAAAATTTTAGATAAACAAGCTATATCACCTACAAATACAAACGACGATAAAGAAAAAAAATCTCGAACAAAAAAAATAG
>JANOVK010000073.1:0-1524 GCA_031417315.1 Chitinophagaceae bacterium
GCGTCAGGCGCGGTTGGCTTGTTGGATACCTTGATCGGCCGCATTGCCAAGGGTGGTAAAAAAGAATTAACTATTACACTACCCAAAATAGGAGAAGCGGCCCAACGAAGTTATACCTATATGCTAGAAATAAGTAAAGAAAAACCCATGCATTTGCATAGCCCTTACGAAGTAAGTAAACATACAGGCAGAAGCAAACGTACTGAGAGCAGGTATTTAAAAGAATTGAGTGAAGTAGGCTTGTTAGAAAGGGTGTGGGAGACAATGCAGTACCAGTATAAAGTAATTATAAAATAAAAATAAGATAGTAATGAAAAGTTTAGTGGTAAAAAGTAGTTCGTTTAATTACATAGAAAAAGGATTTAAAGAATGGCTCAACGTATTAGGTTATGCCAACCAAACAGTATATCATATGCCAAATTATGTAAGAGGTTTATTGCATTACATAGAGCAACAAGGCAAAACAGAGGTGCGAGATATTAGCAAGGAATTGATTAAAGAATATTATCACAGCCATTTAAGACAAAGAGAAAACAAACTATATAAATCAGGAGGATTAAGTAATACACATTTAAATAAACATTTGCAGGCTATGTATAAATTTTGTGATTATTTACGTCAAACAGGTAGGATAATTATACCAGCATTAAATATCCGTTTAGAAAAATCGGATACCCCAATAGCCAAAGTATTAACAGAAGAAGAAATGGAACAACTGTATATGGCTTGTGACTTACATCCTACTGGTAGTACACATAATAAATCTAGTTGGTTTTATCCTGCAATGGCTTTACGAGACAAAGCCATGTTAAGTATTTATTATGGATGTGGATTAAGAAGCAATGAAGGCTTGCATATAGAATTAAATGATATTTTTTGGGATAAACAAATATTGTATGTACGGAAAGGAAAAAACTATAAAGAACGATTAGTACCAATCAGTAAATTAAATGCAGAATACTTGAAACAATGGATATATGATTATAGAAATAAAATAGTAAAAGACAAAAAAGAACATAGATTATTTATAGGCTTAAAAAATGAAATTACAACAGGTGGTACACTATATAGCAGATTACAATTATTACAACAACAATCAGAAAATATAGAATTAGAAGAATTGCCTGAAAATGAGCGAAAGAAGAAGAAGGTTGAATTTGTCTACTTTACCTTTAGTTTGTTTGGAGAGGTCACTCCTTTAGAGTATTCTGTCAGCCCTACCTTCTGGAGAGCGCCTTTGGCTCTTCCAATTACTCACAAGAACGAGGCTCGTTTTACAATCAGAAATTATTCAAAGTCGGAGGGGAGATTTTTACTAAAGCAGGACTCCATAAGCAATGAGAATCTTTTAAGCTTGATAAAAGGAGTCTACAGAAGTAATTTAGTCCCAGACAAACTTGAACAGCCTGATTCGAGCCCTGTAAGGTATGTTTAAACAGAGGAAGACAACAAAAGAAAAAAACAAGCTTTAAAGCCTCAAGTCAGTTTTGGGCTAAAAAAGAAGACACAGCAGAAAGAAACCCC
>JANOVK010000074.1:0-3068 GCA_031417315.1 Chitinophagaceae bacterium
CCAAACATTCTCATTAAATCATCTTCTAATGCAACAAAAAATTGTGAAGATCCTGGATCTCCTTGTCTTCCTGCACGTCCTCGTAACTGCCTATCAACTCTCCTACTCTCGTGTCTTTCTGTACCAATAATAGCAAGTCCCCCAGCTTCTTTTACCCCTGCACCCAACTTTATATCTGTTCCTCTACCTGCCATATTTGTTGCAATTGTTACTGCACCAGATAATCCTGCTTCTGCAATTACTTGTGCTTCTCTTGAGTGTTGTTTTGCATTTAATACATTATGTGAAATTTGTTTTTGTCGTAACATTCTGCCTAATAATTCACTTACTTCAACAGATGTTGTACCTACTAAAACAGGTCTTCCTAATTCTTTTAATCTTACAATTTCATCAATAACAGCACCAAATTTTTCTCTTTTTGTTTTGTAAATTAAATCTTGCTCGTCTTTTCTAACTATTGGAATATTACTTGGAATAGAAACAACATCTAATTTATAAATACTCCATAATTCTGCAGCTTCGGTTTCTGCAGTTCCCGTCATTCCACATAATTTGTGGTACATTCTAAAATAATTCTGAAGTGTTACTGTTGCATAGGTTTGAGTAGTTGCTTCAATTTTTACATTTTCTTTTGCTTCAATTGCTTGATGCAATCCATCACTATAACGTCTTCCATCTAAAATACGACCTGTTTGTTCATCCACAATTTTCACTTGTTCATCCATCACAACATATTCTACATCTTTATCAAACATAGTATATGCTTTTAGCAATTGTTGAACAGTGTGTATTCTATCAACTTTAGAACTATAATCATTAATAATTGCTTCTTTTTGTTGAAGTTTTTCTTCGGCACTTAAATCCGTTTTTTCTACATTTCCTAAAGAAACGCTTATATCTGGAATGATAAAAAATTGAGGATCTTCTCCTGCACCTGTAATTAAATTCAACCCTTTATCGGTAAGTTCAACACTATTATTTTTTTCATCAATATAAAAGAATAATTCTTTATCGGCTTTTGGCATTTCTTTTTGTTGATCTGCCAAATAATAATTTTCAGTTTTTTGTAGTTTTACTCTTATACCAGGTTCACTTAAAAATTTAATAATCGAACTACTTTTTGGCAATCCACGATGTGCTCTAAATAATGCTAAACCACCATCTTTCGGATCATCATTTCCTTCAGCAATTTTCTTTTTGGCTTCTTGTATAAATCCATTCACAGCATTTTTTTGAGCTTGAACTAATTTTTCTATTCTAGGTTTTAACTCAAAAAATTGTTCAACATTATCTTGTTTGCCTATTGGTCCAGAAATAATTAATGGAGTTCTAGCATCATCAATTAAAACACTATCAACTTCATCAACCATTGCAAAATGATGTTTACGCTGCACCATTTCACTTGGATTATGTACCATATTATCACGCAAATAATCAAATCCAAATTCATTATTTGTGCCATAAGTAATATCGGCTAAATATGCTTTTCTTCTTTCTTCACTATTGGGTTGATGTTTATCGATACAATCTACAGTTAATCCCAACCATTCGAAAATGGTGCCATTCCATTCACTATCTCTTCTTGCCAAATAATCATTCACTGTTACAATATGAACTCCTTCGCCAGCTAAAGCATTTAAATAAGCAGGCAAAGTTGAAACTAAAGTTTTGCCCTCGCCTGTTGCCATTTCAGCAATTTTACCTTGATGCAGTACATTACCACCTATTAATTGTACATCGTAATGCACCATGTTCCAAGTTACCTCTGACCCACCTGCAGTCCAAGTATTTTTAAAAATAGATTGATTGACATTTATGCTAATATAATTTTTACGAACACTAAATTCTTTATCTAAATCAGTAGCAGTAGCAATAATTTCTTTATTCTCTTTAAATCTTTTTGAGGTTTCTTTAATAACAGCAAATGCTTCTGGCAAAATTGTTTCTAAAATTTCCTCAATTTTTGCATCTCTATCTTTTTTTAATTTATCTACCTCCTGATAAATAAAATCTTTTTCGTGCATTTCAGTTGAAGGTAAAGATTCGGCTTTCAATTTTTTTTCAGCTATTAAAGTATCAATATCTTTTAAATATTCTTTAATTGTATTTTTAAAATAAGTTGTTTTATTTCTTAACTCATCGTTTGTAATATTTTGATATTGCTGATAAAATGAATTGATGTTAGTAACAATGGGTTTTAGTTTTGCAACATCTTTCTGGCTTTTATTTCCTCCCAATAATTTTCCTAAAAGTTTCAACATATGGCTATATTATTATCTATAAAATTTAAACTATTAAATCAAATAAAGTGCTACAAATAATTTTAGTCATTATGGCAGCACTCTATTTTAAAAGTGGTCAAAAGTATGTGAATTAAGGAGAAGAAAATAATCGAAATTTAATTTCTAAAAGATAAAATATTTATGTAAAATTATTAACATTTAACTACTATGGTCTGCTATAATCACCCATTCTCCATCTACTTTTTTTAATAATAAAGTGTAAAATCCTTTTGCATCACCAACTGTTCTTTTTAAATACCATTTACCCAACACAAAATAATATTTTCTAGATAGCTTTTTAATACTAAGAATGGTGCTTGTAAATTTTCCCATGTGTGCTGTATCGGGATAACCTTTTTTATAATTTTCTAAAGTTGTATTATAACCATATTTGGGTCCGTTTTTGCCAATAAAAAGTAAGCTATCGTTTTCCCAATAACCTTTCATAAAAGATTCTAGATTTCCTTTATTCCATTCTTGTTCTTGGGCAAGTAGCATTTTTAAAATTGCAGTTTCAGTTTTATTTTGTGCAATTGAGTTAGTAATTACAAAAACTAATAAAAAGAAAAATATTTTTTTCATGATTTAAGTTTGAATTTAAATATTAAAAAGCCAAAAAAAACCGCCTCGAGTAGAAGCGGTTAAATATATAATTTAATCTTTTATTTTTTTAAAACTGAAGCCATCATTTTTCCAATATCTGCCGGACTTTCTACAACATGAATTCCACATTCAGCCATAATTTTCATTTTAGCAGCAGCTGTATCATCAGCACCACCAACAATA
>JANOVK010000075.1:0-3560 GCA_031417315.1 Chitinophagaceae bacterium
AAACGTGGATATAAAGTAGCAATTTATGAACGTAGAGGAGATATGAGAAATGAGGAAATGAGTGCTGGTAGAAGTATTAATTTAGCTTTAAGTGATAGAGGATTGTTAGCGTTAGAAAAAATTGGTTTAGTTGATGAAATAAAAGCAATTTCAATTCCTATGCATTGTCGTTATATACACAATATTGATGGTACAAGTGTTACTCAACCCTATGGAAAAACCGGTCAATTTATTAACTCTGTTTCTAGAGCAACATTAAATATGAAGTTGATGGATTTGGCCGAAGCAAATGGCGTTGTTATTTATTTTAATTATAAATGCGAATCAATTGACTGGAAAAACAAAACTGTAAGTTTTGAGAAAATACACAATGCAAACAACGAGAAACAAGAAACAAGAAACGCTAAACTTGAAACCATAAATTTTGAACTTCTTTTTGGTTCTGATGGTGCATTTTCTGCTGCTCGTTTACAACATCAACTACAACACGAAAAATTTAATTATCAACAATATTATATTGATTGTGGCTATAAAGAATTAACTATTTTTCCAAATGCTGATGGCGATTTTGCTATGGAAGTAAATGCCCTACATATTTGGCCCAGAAAGGATTACATGTTAATAGCATTACCAAATTTAGACAAAACTTTTACTT
This sequence comes from Chitinophagaceae bacterium, assembly GCA_031417315.1. GTDB lineage: Bacteria > Bacteroidota > Bacteroidia > Chitinophagales > Chitinophagaceae > CAIVPM01. The sequence continues at coordinate 656 of JANOVK010000075.1, forward strand.
GTACATTATTTTTTCCATTCGAGGGGGAACTGTCATTTTCGAAAATTAATACTGCAGAAAAAGTAAAAGATTTTTTTGCAAAAAACTTTGCTGATGCTATTGCATTAATGCCAAATTATATTGAAGAATTTTTAAATAATCCAACTTCATCTCTTGTAACAGTAAAATGTTTTCCTTGGATAAGAGAGGATAAATTTTCTTTAATTGGAGATGCAGCACACGCCATAGTTCCATTTTTTGGACAAGGAATGAATTGTGGATTTGAAGATTGTAGAATTTTAGATGAATTAATTGATAAACACAATGAAAATTGGGATTTAATATTAGAAGATTATCAAAGTTTACGTAAGCCAGATGGTGATGCAATTGCAGATATGGCTGTAAATAATTTTATTGAAATGAGGGATAAAACAGGTAATGCAAAATTTCTTCTACAAAAGAAAATAGAGGCAAGATTGTATGAAAAATATCCTGAAAAGTGGATTCCTGCTTATAGTCAAGTAACATTTAGTCCACATATTCGATATAGTGATGCTTTAAAAAGAGGACAAAAACAAGAATCAATTATGCAAAAAATAATGCAGTTAGAAAATATTGAATCAATTTGGGAATCAGAAGAAATTGAATTAAAAATTTTGGAATCGTTAAATAATTAATCAGAATTTATTACTGTTGAAGTTGGTTTTCTTTTTAAAGAATAAACAATTATTCCAATTCCAATTAAGAATAATATGGTTGAAATTATTTCTGCTTGAGTAGGATGAAATCCAAAAAAGTTATAATAAGTATTCACCCTTATTTTCTCAATCCAAAATCTTTCAAACCCATTAAACATTAAATAAATTCCAAACATTACCCCAGCAGTTTTTATTTTTTTTCTCATCTTAAATAAGATAATAAAAAAAACTGTCGAGAAAATAGTTTCGTAAAAAGGGGTTGGAAAAACTGGCAAAGGCAAAGCATTACAATATTCACCATTGCAGTTTAACAAGGGTATTCCATAGCTTAAAACATTATGAGGATAAGTGTAAGCAAAAAACCAATTGGGCAACCACGAAATTCCATTTAAGTTATAATGATGCACATTTTCTAAAGAACCAAAATGCTGAATATAATAACCATGATGTAGTTGTAAGGCTTCTTTAAATTGTTGAGATGTTGCTGCAACTGTTTGCTGAGATTCGTTAGTTATATAAGCACTATTTAAAATTCCCCAATCACCGTCGCCAGAAATTTGGCAGCCAATTCTTCCAACTGCATAAGCAATCATTAAAGCTGGTGCTACTGCATCTGCCAAATGAAAAAATGGAATTTTATTTTTCTTTGCATAATATGCAATTGCAATTGTTGCACAAATTAGTCCGCCATAAAAAGTTAATCCACTAAATGAAATTAATGAACCAATTGGGTCTTTAACAAACTCATTCCAATTTTCTAAATTATGAAAAATCTTTGCTCCTAAAAATCCAAAAAATGCTGCATAAATAACAATATCACCTACCCTATCATGTGGCCAAATTCTAATAAATCTTTCTTCTGGTTTATCAAGTTTTAATTTATTTACGTCATAAAATTTAAAGCCAGTGGCAACTATTCCAAATAATAACCCACTAATCAAATGACCATTTAACGATAATAAAAATTCTTGTGGATTATCGAGTGCTTTATCAATAATAAAAGCCCCAATAATTTTATATCCAAAAATAAAACCAATTAAAAAATTAGCAAACAAATCAAAAAATTGAGGAGACTCTCCAACAACAATTTTTTTATCTGTATGAACAAATAAACCTAATTGCTGTTTACGTTTTAACTCGATTGTTAAAACCCACGATGCTACAATAAAAGCTATTGCAACAAAAAATCCGAAGGTGTTAAATAGTTTTAAAAAAGTCCATTCAACATTAAACCAATCTTTAAAAATATAATATAAATTTGGGTACATAATGATTATTTAAGATTGAATATTGTTGATTTATGATTAAGATATTTTGAAAACTTAAAACCAACTTTCTATTATTAACTAAATAAAATGGATAATTGACTATTAATTATGAACTAAAATTCTTTTTCACTTAAATACCTTTCTGCATCTAAAGCAGCCATACAACCAGTTCCTGCTGCTGTTACTGCTTGTCTGTAAATTTTATCTTGCACATCGCCAGAAGCAAATATTCCTTCTACATTTGTTTTACTTGAGCCTGGAATAGTTTTAATATACCCAGCTTCATCCATATCAATAAAACCTTTAAAAATTTCGCTATTGGGTGAATGACCAATTGCAACAAAAAATCCACTAACAGGAATTTCAATTTTTTCTTTTGTTGCTGAATTATAAATTCTAACCCCATTAACTTTTTTATCTCCCAAAATTTCGTCAGTCTCGCTGTTCCAATAAATTTTAATATTTGGTGTTTTTAAAACTCTTTCTTGCATAATATTACTGGCTCTCATTTTATCTCTTCTAACAATCATATGTACAGTTGTACAAAGTTTAGCAAGATATAATGCTTCTTCAGCTGCAGTATCACCAGCACCAACAATTGCAACTTCTTTTCCTTTAAAAAAAAATCCATCACAAACCGCACATGCACTTACTCCAAAACCATTTAATCTTTGTTCGCTTTCTATACCTAACCATTTTGCAGAAGCACCTGTTGAAATTATAACTGTATCTGTTTCTATTTTTAATTCTTCATCAATCCAAATTTTATAAGGTTGTTTACTAAAATCAACTTTAGTAGCTAAACCATAACGAATATCAGCACCCATTCGGGCAGCTTGTTTTTCAAAATGTACCATCATTTCTGGACCCTGAATTCCATCGGGATATCCAGGATAATTTTCTACATCTGTTGTAATTGTTAACTGACCTCCAGGTTGAATACCTTGATATAAAACTGGT
>JANOVK010000076.1:0-6431 GCA_031417315.1 Chitinophagaceae bacterium
CAACGTCTCTTAGCTATACACAAGGCTATACAAGGAGACGTTGCTGCGAAAGAAAATTTTATTCGCTAGAAACTTTAATCTTAAAATTAGATTTAATAATCAGAAAAAATAGCTAATATTACTTATAAAATGATTAAGATAAAACCCATAATTATTCTTTTCTTAACTTTCTTTTTTATTAATACAAATTGCATTTGTCAAAAGAGAAATAAGTCTAAAATCAAGCTTGATAAAACATGTTTCTTTGATACTCAAAATAGAAAAATTGTTGACTCTTTATCAAATAAAATTGCTACAGTAAAAAGACAATTCAATTATATAATTTTAATAATTAACAATAAAAAATACTTTACTTGTAATATACCATTTACCATAAAGCAAAAACAAATATGCGTTACAGGCTATATTCTTGAAACATTCGATACAGAAAAAGTAATAGCAACACCATTGAAAATTACTAAAGCAACAATCCGTTAAATTTAAAAACTGAAGCTCACATTGAGTTCTACTTTATTATAGTTTAATTATAAAATATTCCTAAGGCAAACTAAAATAATGTTGGCCATCTTCAAAATCTCCATCTAAAGCATCTAACACCACTTGTAAATGTTTTTTATTATTTAAAAAATCTGCATTGCTGGCATCAATAAAAATAGTTTTAATGTTATGTTGTTTTATATAGCTGGTATAGGTTTCTTGAATATTAAATAAATATTCGTCGCTAATATTTTGCTCGTAAACACGATTACGTTTTTTAATATTTAATTGTAATTTATTTACAGGAGCATGTAAGTAAATTAAAATGTCGGGAAATGTAAGTTGAGCATGGATGATATCGTAAAGTTTTTGATACAATCTAAATTCTTCCTCGGGCAAATTTACCTTTGCAAACAACAAACATTTGGTAAATAAATAATCTGAAATAGTTACAGATTGAAATATATCTTTTTGCTGAATTAAATCTTTTAACTGCTTATATCGTTCAGCCATAAAAAATAATTCAACAGGAAAAGCATACTGCTGTGGGCTTTTATAAAATTTGCTTAAAAACGGATTATCAGCAAATTCTTCTAAAACCAATCTGGCATTAAAATGATTCGCTAATAAATTAGCAAGTGTAGTTTTACCTGCTCCAATGTTTCCTTCAACTGTAATAAAGTGATGCTTCATACCTAAGTTGCCAAAAATAGCCGCTGATAAGTAACCAACAACTAAAACTTTTTCACATCTAACTTATCTGTACATTCTACTAACAATTGTTCCACAGTTTTTTGAAAAATTGGATGAATTGCTTTGGGTGCAATTTCATTTAAGGGTGTTAATACAAAACTTCTATCTTGCATAAATGGATGTGGAAGAATTAAATAATCGGAATGCACCATTATTTCATCCATCAAAATAATATCAATATCAATTATTCTTGGGCCCATTTTAATATTTCTTTGCCTGCCCATTAATCGTTCAATATGCAATAATTGTTTAATTAATTTTTTGGGAGATAAGTTGGTAGATAAATGAATGGCTTGATTTATAAAATTTGGTTGCTCTGTATTACCCCAAGAAGCAGTTTCGTATAAAGAAGATTTTTTAATTATAATTCCACAATTTTTTTCTATTTCTTGTACTGCTTTTTCTAAATTCTCTTGGCTATTGCCCAAATTAGAACCAATAACTAAAAAAGCTGAGTGTTTATTTTTTGGATATGTATTCACAAGTGCAAAGATGCTTATTTTGAGTGATAAGCAATTAATCCTTGCATAGGATGATTGGTAATTTTACCTAACGATAATTCGTACATTTTACAAATCTCTATTATAGAATCTTTAAAAGCAAATGCTACACTGCCTGTAAAATTTATAGGATAAATCCAGCTTTCTTTAAACTTGTAAATGTGTTGGTAAATAAAGTTGTGTAATCCATCTTCAATAATATTTTCAATCATATAATGTCCACGATTTTCTGATAGAAAAATACAAAATGAAGCCAAATATTTATTGGCTAATGGTTGCTTATATATCTTATTGAGAATTTCATCTTTATTCGTATTAAATTTTTTATCAAAACTTAACTTTAACTCATCGTCGAAAGTGCCATATAAATAATGTTGTAAAACTTTTTTTCCTAAATAAGTTCCACTGCCTTCATCTCCTAAAACATAACCCAAACCCGGACTATTTTTTTTAATTTTTTTTCCATCATAATAACAAACATTCGAGCCAGTTCCTAAAATACATACTACACCTTTTTGATGTTGAAGTAAAGAACGTGCTGCAGCTAAAATATCCGTATTAATTTCTAACTTAGATTTTGGAAAAATTACTTTTAAAGCAGACTTAATAATATGAGCATTTTCTATATTGCTTAACCCAGTGCCATAAAAATAAATTTCAGAAATGTTTTCGTTTTTAAATTTTGTTAAAACAGTTGTAGAAATAAGCTCAACAATTTGTGTAAAATTTAAAAAATATGGGCTAATGCCATTTGTAGTAATTTTTTTTGTTTTGCCATTACTTACTAAGCACCATTCGCATTTTGTAGATCCACTATCTGCAATTAAATAAGCCATTAATTTTTTTAAAATGAGAATCTAATGTATGAAATTTATAAATATCTTTCTTGTAAAATATTTATATGATGCAGAATATGACCAAAAATAATAAAGCCAATTGCATTTACTGTTATTGAATTATTATTAGCTTTTCCGCTCTCAGAAAGCTGTTCAGAATTTAAGTTTACTAAAAAAATATCAGTTGATTTTCTTAAAAAAAGAAGTTCGTCTTTTAAGCTTTGTAATGATTTGTTTTGAGTATTAGCATTAGCTGCATATTCATTTTCTTCAAATCCCAATAAATCTTGTTTATCTTTTCTAGCAAATCGTGTGGCTCTATAAATAAAAATTCTTTCAGCATCAATTATATGTTGTAGCAAATCTTTAACAGTCCATTTATCTTTTGCATAAGCAAAATCTGCTTTCTCTTCTGGTATATTGCTAATAAACTGATGAATATTTTTTGCATGATTTTCTACAACTTCTTTTAAATTATTTCCTCTTACTAATGATATATAATTTTTATAAAAATTTGCATATTCATTTTCGTTTGGTATTGCCATAAAAATTATTTTACTGTAAAAAAACTAAATAATGTGGTGCCATAATTTCTAACAAAATCGAAGCCATCGAATTTGGTGTAATCATTTCTAGGCGTATGTTCTAAAACAAAATATCCATCTTTTTTAATTAAATTATTCTTACAAATAATTTTAGGTAAATTATCAATTGTGCCTAATGCATAAGGTGGACCAGCAAAAATAAAATCGAATTTATCAGTGCAAGTTTTTAAATAATTAAATACATCCATTTTCAACAACTTTGTATTTTCAATTTTAAAATCTTCGATATTTTTTTTTATGAAATTAAACATAACTGCATCTTTTTCAACTATCGTTAAATCATTCGCTCCTCTCGAAGCTAATTCATAACTAATACAACCCGTGCCACCAAATAAATCAAGAGTTACAATATATTCGAAATCAATTTTATTTTGTAAAATATTAAATAAACCTTCTTTAGCAATATCTGTTGTTGGGCGAGTAAATGGCATTTTAGATGGAGGAGAAATTCTTCTTCCACCTAAAGTTCCAGATATTATTCTCATAAAGTAAGGTTAACAAAGGGAGTATAATAATGTGCATTTGCTACACTAATATGATCTTTAAAAATGCTATCGGTTGTTAAGGTTTCAAAAGATAATCTTCCAAAAACATTTTCAAGTAATTCAAATTGTTTTGATGAAATATCTATCATACCTGAAACTTCAACAGGGGTACTTTTTATATTTAAACTAAACTCTTGAACAATGTTTAATAAATAATATATAACATCTTCTGGGCTTTTATAAGGATAGCTTTGCATTAACATTAATTTGTTATTGCTAATTACTGTTACAACCATATTTGCAGGATAAAACTGCACTTTTAGCATTTCTTGTAACATGTTTGTTCCACCTAATAAATTTTCTAAAATTTTTGTATAAGAATGTCTAAAAGTATAATTAGAAAATCTTTTATTTATTGCGTCAGCTAACTTTAAAGAACAACGATAAATAGTTGCAGGGTTGTTCGGAATTTTTACAATTTCAGCTTCACATCTATTGCTTTCAGAATTGCCATAAACAGCAGACAAAAATGGTTCTATACTTTCTTTTCTAAATTTTTCTGCAGGAACAATTAAGGCTTCAGAGGTGTTAATAAATATTGTAGTATTACTAAAAGTTCTATCTAATATTTTACTTTGATATATTGTGGCATTAAAAATGCCATCCCAATCGCCGAAGTCGCTTTTAATTTCATATACTTCAAAATTATTAATGGAATCGCCATTTTTTACTAAAAATGCAATATGATTATTGCCAATTTCGGCAATTAGTTCTGCATTTGTAGTAGGCGAATCTTGATCTTGCAAGGAGGCAATGCTCAATTTTTGTTCTACCATATTCCAAAAATAAGAGTTTAAACGAAATAATAAATTTTAAGTTTCAACTAATAACTAACACTTTAAATATACTGTTGTCGTTTATATATTTGTCAATATTAAGCACTACTTACAATAAAAATGAAAAAAAATAAAAATTTATTTCTATTAAAATCAAGTACAGTTTTTTTATGCATAGGTTTTTTTATAGTTCTTGTGGCTTGTAATTCAACCAAAAAAATTAATACAACCCCACATTTAAACAACGATACCTGCATAAATCATTGTTTTCATAACATACATTTTAATGATTCAATTTCTTTATTTGAAGATTCTAATTTAAAATTTGCTCATATCGGAATTTCGGTTTTTAATCCTAAAACAAATTCATATTTATACAATTATCAAGAAGAAAAATATTTTTTACCAGCTAGTAATACAAAAATTGCAACTTGTTATGCAGCATTAAAATATTTTGGAGATAGTATTATTGGATTGAATTTTGAAGAAAACGATTCTATATTATTTATTGGTGCAAATGCCGACCCAAGCTTTTTAAATAATGATTTTAAATCTCAAAAAGTATTTGATTGGTTAATAACAAAAAAAGATAAAAAGATTGTTTTATGCAATGCTAAATTTAATACAACTGCATTAGGCAAAGGTTGGTCGTGGGACGATTTTTTAGAAAATTATGCTGCCGAGAGAAGTAGCTTTCCTATTTATGGTAATTTGGTTGAGTTTTATTATAATAATGGATACAAGTGTATTCCAAGCTTTTTTGAAAAAGATATTTTAGAAAGTTTTGAGGCTAGTAATGGTGATATGAAATTTAAAGTTTCGAGAGTTCTCGGAAAAAATAAATTTACAATTAACCCAGGAAAAAAAATGGTTGAAAAAATTACATTTTCTACGAATGAAAACTATAATGAATTTATTAATTTACTTGAAGACACTTTAAAAAGAAAAATTGAAAGAGCAGAAAAAAAATTAATTAATAAATTTTATTCCCAATCAACAGATTCTATACTTAAAATTATGATGTTTAATAGTGATAATTTTTTAGCTGAACAATGTTTATTAATGATGAGCAATGAAAAATTTGGATTGATGAATGAAGAAAAAATAATTGATTATTTATTAAAAAATGATTTTAACAATTTGCCTCAAAAACCAAGATGGGTCGATGGTAGTGGGCTTAGTAGATACAATTTATTTAGCCCGAATGATTTTGTTTTTATACTAAATAAAATGAAAAACGAATTTGATTGGAATAGAATTTCTACAATTTTTCCAACTGCAACACAAGGTACATTAAAGAATCAATTTAAAAATTATAAAAATAAAATTTTTGCAAAATCGGGTTCGTTTAGTAATAATATTTCTTTATCTGGTTTTCTTACAACAAAAAAGGGAGAAGAATTAATTTTTTCTGTAATGATAAATAATCATAACTCAACTACAACAAATGCAAGAAATGCAATTGAAAAATTTCTATCAAACATTATTGATGAAAATTAAAAATTAAACAGTAGGTTCTTGCTGGCTTAAACAATGCCAACTTCCTAAACCCCAAATTACATCTCTACTATCTATTCCAATTGTTTTTCTATCCTTGAAACAATTACTGATAATTTCTAGAGCTTTTTCGTCATTATCATCTTTAAAAGTTGGAACGATCACTGCATAATTTGAAATATAAAAATTTGCATAGGATGCTGGTAAATGTTGACCTTCCCAAATAACTGCATTAGGCATGGGCAATTCAATAATATTCATTTGCTTACCATTTTGCAAACGCATTTTATTAAGTTGCATTAGGTTTTGTTGCAGTAATTTATAGTTTTCATCTTTTTTATTTTCTTCAATAACAGTTACAACAGTATCTTCATTTATAAAACGAACTGTGTCATCAATATGTCCATCAGTATCATCACCAATAATTCCTTCATCAACCCAA
>JANOVK010000077.1:0-7834 GCA_031417315.1 Chitinophagaceae bacterium
ATTTTTTTGGTAATTTTTCAAATTTCCAAAGCAGCAGAATATGTTAGTGTATTAAAAGGTGAAGAGCAATCTCGTAAACAAACTAATAAAGTTAATGCCTTTTTGATGTTAACTTTTATGATTGTTGGATTGATTGGTGTATGGTATTGTAACGAAGTGCTTGCACCAAAAACTTTAATGCCAGCCGGTGCTGCAAGTTATCAAGGTGAAAAAGTAGATAGCATGTTAATTACAACTTTAGTAATTACAGGAGTTGTTTTTGTTTTTACTCAAATTATTTTATTTTGGTTTGTATACAAGTATCAAGAAAAAGAAGGAAAAAAAGTTTACTTCTTTGCACATAGTAATAAACTTGAAGCTTTATGGACAGTTGTTCCTGCAATATTCTTAACAGTATTAGTTGTAATTGGATTAAAAAACTGGGCAAATTTTACAAGTGAAGCTCCAGCCGATGCTTTGAAAGTTGAAGTTACAGGTAAACAATTTGGATGGATTTTTAGATATGCTGGAAAAGATGGAGAATTTGGAAAATCTTATTATAGAATGATTGATGCCTCTGACAATAGTTTAGGTTTAATTTGGAAAGATACTATTGTAAACAGATCTAATGGAGAACCACAACAATTAAAAGATGATAAGTATAGCCACGATGATTTGGTAATGGAGCAAACAATGTATGTAATAAAAGATAGACCAGTTAAATTAATAATTAAGTCAAGAGATGTTATTCACGATGTAGGATTGAATCATTTTAGAATGAAAATGGATGCAGTGCCAGGTATGCCAACAACCATGTGGTTCACACCAAAATATACTACTTTTGAAATGAAAGAAAGAACTAAAAATTCAAACTTTCAATACGAAATTAGTTGCGACCAAATGTGTGGAAATGGACATTATAGTATGAAAGGAATTATTGAAGTTGTAACGCAAGCTGAATATGATGCATGGATTGCAAAACAAAAACCAAAATACTTAAGTCTTTTTCCATCAGCAGAGCCTGTAAAATCCGATTCAATAAATAAAGCTGCAATTGCAGTAGTGAGTAAATAATTATAAAAGAGATTAACGAAATTGATATGAGTACTGAAGCAGTTATACATAGTCACGATGTTCATAGTCATGATGCACATGGAGAACATCACGAACATCACCATCACGAAACGTTTATAAGCAAATACGTTTTTAGTATGGATCATAAAATGATTGCAAAACAATTCTTAATTACAGGAATGGTTTGGGCACTTATTGGTGGTTTAATGAGCGTTTTATTTAGATTACAACTAGGATATCCCGACGAAAGTTATGCTTGGTTAGAAGATATTTTAGGCAAATGGTGGGCCGAAAAAGGACATATCACTCCGCAAGCTTATTATGCTTTGGTTACAACACATGGTACAGTATTAGTATTTTTTGTATTAACAGCTGGATTAAGTGGAACCTTTGCTAACTTTTTAATACCATTACAAGTTGGAGCAAGAGATATGGCTTCACCATTTTTAAACATGTTAAGTTATTGGTTTTTCTTTTTAGCAAGTTTAGTAATGATGTCTTCAATATTTGTAGAAAATGGCCCATTTAGTGGAGGTTGGACAGCCTATCCACCATTAAGTGCACTTGGAGATGCTTCTCCTGGTAGTAAAACAGGTATGGATTTGTGGTTAATTTCAATGTCATTATTTGTTATCTCATCATTGCTTGGTGGGTTAAATTATATAGCAACCATTCTTAATATGCGAACAAAAGGAATGAGTATGACAAGATTACCATTAACAATTTGGGCATTATTTTTTACAGCAGTATTAGGTGTACTTTCTTTCCCAGTATTATTATCTGGCTGTATACTTTTAATTTTCGATAGAAATTTTGGAACAAGTTTTTATTTATCTGATTTATTTATAAATGGGGTTGGTGCATTACCAAACGAAGGGGGAAGTGCAATTTTATTTCAACATTTATTTTGGTTTTTAGGTCACCCCGAGGTTTATATTATTCTTTTACCAGCAATGGGAATGGTTAGTGAAATTTTAGCTGTAAATAGTAGAAAACCAATTTTTGGTTATTTAGCAATGGTTGGTAGTTTATTTGCAATTACATTATTGGCATTTTTAGTTTGGGCTCATCACATGTTTGTTACAGGTTTAAATCCATTCTTAGGTTCAATCTTTGTTTTACTAACGTTATTAATTGCAGTACCAAGTGCTATTAAAGTTTTTAATTGGCTTACAACTTTATGGCGTGGAAATATTCGATTTACACCAGGTATGATGTTCTCAATTGGATTTGTAAGTTTATTTATTAGTGGAGGATTAACTGGAATTTGGCTCGGAAACTCGGCATTAGATATTCACTTACACGATACTTATTTTGTAGTGGCACATTTCCATATTGTAATGGGTGTTGCAAGTATGTTTGGCATGTTTGCAGGAATTTATCACTGGTTTCCTAAAATGTATGGTAAATATTTAAATAACACTTTAGGCTATATACATTTTTGGATAACAATAATAGGTGCATATTTAATATTTTGGCCAATGCACTATGAAGGTTTAGCTGGTATGCCTCGTAGATATTATGATTATAGTATTTGGGAAAGTTTTAAACAATTTGGAGAATTAAATAAGTTTATTAGCACTGTTGCCATGATAGTATTTATGACTCAAATATTATTCCTTTTCAATTTCTTCTATTCAATTTTTAAAGGAAGAAAAGTTACCAATAAAAATCCTTGGGAAAGTAATACATTAGAATGGACAACACCATTAAGACCTGGACATGGAAACTGGCCAGGAGAAATTCCTGAAGTACATCGTTGGGCTTACGACTATGCAAAAGATGGAAAAGAATTTATTCCACAAGATGTGCCTATTGGAGATGATGAAAGTCATCATTAAAAATACTAAAACGCTCTAAGAAATTAGGGCGTTTTTTATAAATATGATTTTGATTAAAATATTTCTAAAAAAATAATTAAAACTCACTTCTTCATTTTATCATTCGTTTCTTTGCAATCCCAATTATATGCAAAAAATTAGAGATTATAAAGAGCTTGTAAAATTTACACTAAGTTTTACAGTTGTATTTACTTGTGTAATTTGTTTTTTATTGGCACCCAATAATGGGTATAATTTAAAAATGATTTCATTATTGTTTGTTGCAGGAATGTTAATTTGTGGAAGTGCAAATGCAATTAATCAAGCAGTAGAAAAAGATACTGATGCTTTAATGAAAAGAACAGCTAATCGCCCTGTTGCATCAGGAAGAATGAGTGTTAAAGAAGCACTAACATTTGCATTTGTAGCTGGTATTGTGGGTTGTTTAATGATGTATTATTTTTTTAATTTAGAATCTGCTTTGCTTTCAGCACTTAGTCTTTTTTTATATGCTTACGTTTATACTCCTTTAAAAAAAATTAATTCAATTGCAGTTTTAGTAGGGGCATTTCCTGGTGCATTGCCTTGTTTGATAGGTTGGGTTGCTGGCTTTTATCATCAAGAAATTAATTGGACAGGAGGTATAGTATTATTTGCCATACAATTTATTTGGCAGTTCCCACATTTTTGGGCAATTGCTTGGGTTTCTCATAAAGATTATACAAATGTTGGTTTTAAATTATTGCCAAGTAAAGAAGGCCCAACAAAATTTACAGCATTACAAGCCGTTATGTATAGTGTGTTGATGATTCCAATAGGAGTATTACCAAAATCAATAGGATTAACTGGAACAACAAGTATGTGGATTGTAATAATAGCAAACTTATTTATGGTTATACAATGTATTCGATTGTATAAAAACATGGATATAAAAGCTGCTCGAAGAGTTATGTTTAGCAGTTATATTTATTTACCTATTGTATATCTTTCCCTGCTTTGGGATAAAGTTTTAAACTAAAAGAATGAATGTAGAAGAAAGAGAAATTAATAACAACAAACTTCATCCACATAAATTTATTATGTGGGTTGCAATTGGTAGTATTTGTATGATGTTTGCAGGATTAACAAGTGCATATATTGTAAAAAAATCTCAAGACAATGTAATATCAGTAATACTTCCAAGTGTTTTTATTTGGAGTACCGTTGTAATTATTTTTAGTAGCCTAACCATTCACATTGCTGTAAAATCAATAAAAGCAAGAGCAATGAATCGTTATAGAATGTTTTTAGGATTAACGGCTTTATTAGGATTGATATTTGCAATTTTACAAGCTTATGGTTTTAAAAATTTAGACAGCCATGGGGTAAAATTTACTGGAAGAAATAGTAATCCAGGAGCTTCTTTTTTATTAGTAATTATTGGGCTTCATGCTTTGCATGTAATTGGTGGAGTAGTAGGATTAATAGTAATGTATTTAAAAATATATTTTAGTAAAATAAAAAGTTATTCAATTGTTCCTGTTGAAGTAATTGCTACTTATTGGCACTTTGTAGATATACTGTGGCTTTATTTATTATTGTTTTTATTATTTATGAGATAAAGATTGAAATTTAAACAATAATTATTTATAAAATAACTCTTTTAAATAGCTAAACTTTAAGCTTTAGATAATATTTTTGCAACGAAATTTTAGAACTAAATTATGTCAACAACTGCAGTTCATAACACAAAATGGTGGAGTGGTGGAAAAAGCCCATTTAATCTCGAGTATGGTAAAGTAATGATGTGGTACTTTTTAATGAGCGATGCTTTTACTTTTGGTGCATTTCTTATTTCTTATGGTACTATTCGATTTTCTACCAATGGTTGGCCCGATCCCAATCATGTTTTTAGTTCTTATCCATTTAAACCAGAAGGCTCTGCTGCAGCACCTTTGGTGTTTGTAAGTTTAATGACTTTTATTTTAATTGTTAGTTCTGTAACAATGGTATTAGCTGTGCAAGCTGGACATCATCAAGATAAAAAAGGTGTTGTAAGAAATTTAATTTTAACTATTATTGGTGGTGCAATGTTTGTAGGTTGCCAAGCTTGGGAATGGACACACTTACATGAACATGGTGCTTGGTGGGGTTTAAATCCATTTACTAATGCAGATGGAACCCATGCAACTACAAATTTTACTAACTACTTTTTTACCATTACTGGCTTTCATGGCTTTCACGTATTTAGTGGTGTTATCATTAATATTATAATGTTAATAATGACATTAAATAATTCTTTTGAAAGGAAAGGACATTATCTCATGATAGAAAAAGCTGGTTTGTATTGGCACTTTGTAGATTTGGTTTGGGTGTTTGTATTTACACTTTTTTATCTTGTATAAATTACCAAAATATTTTTTTAAGAAAAACTAATTAATTATTTCGATGTCACACTCATATAACGCAGAAACTTATAAAGCAGCAAAAAAAGAAATCTGGAAAATAACTTGGATACTTTCTATTTTAACAGCTGTAGAACTTGCATTTGGCTTTTGGATGTATTTTAATAAATCATTAAGCCCAAATATGGTTATGTTTATTAAAGGCACCATTTTAATTTTAATGTGTGCTAAAGCATTTTATATTGTTGCTTATTTTATGCATTTAAAACACGAAATAAAAAATATGGTTATGACAATAATTGCTCCACTTACTCTATTTATTTGGTTTATCATTTCTTTTTTATACGAAGGAAATTCTTATAAAGATTTGCGTAATACATACGATAAACATTTGCAAGAACAAACCACAATTAAAGTAGAAGAAAAACATCATGCAAAACCAGATGCAAAACATACTAACACAAAAGATTTACATAGCAAAGAAGCAAATCATTAATATTTATCAATATATAATTAACGTATTAAAAAACCATCGCTATGCGGTGGTTTTTTTGTAATATTCTTAAGAAATAAAATGAACAAAAAATCAATACTTACGCTTTGTTTAACTGTATTAGTTCCTATATCTTGTTATCTTATTTTAAAATATTATAGCGATAAAGTGGTTGGATTGCCAAGAAAAATATTGGTTGATGAAATAATTGAAAAAGAAAAAGATGGCAAATTAACTTTCGATACTTTATGGCATAAAACAGGAAACATAAAATTAATAAATCAGTTAGGAGATACAGTTAGCTTGTACGATATTAAAAACAAAGCAATAGTTATTGATTTATTTTTTACTCGTTGTGGAAGTATTTGCCCACGACTTACTAAAAGCATGAAAACAATTCAGGAGTCTTTTAAAACAGGAGGGAAGTCGCGTTTAAAAATTGATACTGCAGTGGTTCAATTAATTTCAATTTCAATAGACCCCGAAAATGATAGTGTTTCAGTTTTAAAAAACTATGCTGATAAATTTGGAATTAATCCAGATAATTGGTGGTTATTAACAGGCAACAGAGATAGTATATATAAATTTATTTTCGAAGAATTAAGAATTGATAAATTAAGTACAGAGCCTGTTAGCCCAGAATTTGCACATACTGGCAGATTTGCATTACTAGATAAAAATTTTGTGATGCGAGGTAGATTGGGGTTGGCTTACGATGGATTAGATTCTACTTCAATTGGAGTTTTATCTCGCGATATTGGATTATTACTTTTAGAAAAAGATAAAAAACAACCATCAACAGTATTTGTAAAAATTATTGATTTAAGTTGGCTATGGTTAATAATTATTGTTTGTATAGTTGGTTTTATGTGGATGTTGAATAAGAAAAAATAATTAATTTTTCTTTAATAGCATTGCTAAAATTCTTGGAACATTATTTCTATTGTCATCATCAAAAAATTCGTAAATAGAATAAATAGATAAATTATTTTTTATTGCAACAGCTGTAAACTCAGAAATATGATGAGTATAACAATCTACAACTACTAAATTATTTTCCATTTCAAATCGTGCTTTTGATCCAGAATATTGTTTAAATGGATGTAATTCTCCAATATAAATAAAACCATTTTTAGCAAGTTTATTTGTTGCTTCTTTAAAAATAAAATTTAAATCTGCAATGTGTTCTAATACTAAACTAAAGCTAATTAAATCGAATTGTTGATTCGTAAAATTCCATTCATTTGTAATATCAATTTTTGCAAATTCTACTTTATTAGAACTAATTTTTTGCTTTGCTTTTAACAGCATCTCCTCAGAAAAATCAACAGCTACAATTTTATTAGTTTTCTGCAAAAGCCATTCTGTATTTTTTCCAGTACCACAACCAATTTCTAAGCAAGAATTAAAAACGATTTTATTTAAAATAGTTTTAAGTGCAGTTGCTTCTAAATCTCTTGTAGCGTTACTATTCGAGTCGTAAATTTTTGCCCAACTATTATAGGCGTGTTTAATATTACTCATGTGCAAATTAATTTGCCATCATTTCACTTGCACTTGCAATGTGTGTTGGCTTTTTAGAATAAAGCTGTTTGCATTCCGTTTCCATTTGCTTTTTGTAATTCTTGGTATCTCTGTTTCTGAAAATCGTAAAAATCATTCAACCACTTATCAGTGTTTTTAATGTCTGTAAACTCATACCAACCGTTGTCTCCAATAAATCTATCCTCACAAAGTTCTTCATTGTTATGTCTTATTCCCTTAACAGACCTAATGTATTTTAAATATTTTTCATAGTTTACATCATTCAAATCCAACGCAAAGGCCCATTCTACGGGTAAATCTTGATAGCCCGAATTTTCGTGAGGTGGCAAATGGTGGCTACACAAATAAAAATGTTCGGCATTTTTATCAATAAATTGTTTTACAAAATACCAGTCTGGGTGATTCATGTTTCTAAAAAAATGAATTCGAAGTTTCGGTGATGGTTGTTTAATTATATCCATGATAGTGTGAGTTTATTTATTTTTTTCATTTGTTCTATTGTAAAACTAATTGCAAAGCAAATATCAGCAACTCTATTC
>JANOVK010000078.1:0-3211 GCA_031417315.1 Chitinophagaceae bacterium
TATCAGATGAACAATATCAAAAAGCAATAGATAGAACAATTCAATTTCATAAATCAAATAATAAAGAATATAAAAACGATTTTCCAAAGGGTGAAATTGTACGAAATGAATTCAGAAATCCTAAGACTGCTTTACTGCTTATTTATTTTCTTGATCCTGAAGGAGCTGATTTGCCTAAAGATAGTAAGCCAATTGTTGGCTTTGCTATAAGTTTTCCAAGTAGCAGATTTAATGCCTCTGTTAGATATGCAATACACGAACAATTACTCCCCTTATATAAAATTGATGATGATATAGAAAACGATAATTCAAATGAAGATTAAACAAATTTGGGATGAATTAGAAAACGACAAATCTTTTGAAAAAGGATTACTATTCAGGCGTTATTCTGGTACAGTGCTGCCAGATATTTTTGTTGCAATACAACAACCAGAAAAATTGCTTTGTATAGCTGCTTCAATATCTAAATCAGCAGATATAAATGTTTCAGCATTTTCAAATCTTCAAGAGATTCATGTAGACCTTTTACCTGACACAAATAATAGCGATAAAAAAAACTTAATATTCAAATTAGTTAATAATCAACATAAAGACATTTTTGCTGTTTTGTGTGAAGATTTAATTTCTAATATTTCTGAAGAATCAAATGAAAGAAAATTAATAAGTACACTTCTAAATAGATTCGAAAAATGGAAGTCACTATTTAATAAATTTATATTAAATGGTCTATCACCTGAAGCACAAAGAGGTTTATTTGGAGAATTATTTTTTCTCAGAAAATATCTAGTGCACAAATCAGATTTTCAAAATGTGTTAAATACATGGGTAGGTACATCCAATGAAATAAGAGACTTTCAATTTAACGATTGGGCATTAGAGGTAAAAACAACAATTGGTAACAATCATCAAAAAATTCACATTAGTAGTGAAAGACAATTAGACACTACTCATTTAAAAACTTTGTTTTTAAATCATCTTTCTTTAGAGAAAGTACAAGAGAGTGGAGAATCTTTACCTCAAATAATTGAATCAATATTAGAGATATTAGATGAAGATATTATTAGTATTAATAGGTTTAAATCAAAATTATATGAAGTAGGTTATTTTGAACAACAGGCACATTTTTATAGTGAGATTGGTTATCATGTAAGGCAAAATAATTACTATAAAGTGGAAGGTGATTTTCCTAGAATACAAGAAAGTGAAATAAGAAGTGGTGTTGGTGATGTTAAATATTCAATTATCATATCTCAATGTCAAGAATACATTAAGTCTGAAATTCAAGTACTAGAAAACTTATCATAAAAATGAGTACAACTATTGAAAACATTGAATTATATAAATTCTATACTTCTTGGATGCAGGATATTGCAGTAATGCAACAGTCAGATGAAGAAGGTTCAAACTCAGAACAAATCTTCACACAAAATTCTTTGGATTTATTATCAGAAGCTGGAGAGGCCGAAAACTATAGAACTGCTTATGATGAGAAAGCATTAGGTACAGCGAAGCAACATAAAATAAATGCTTATTCAATTTCAGAAAATTATGAAACAGTAGATTTATTCATTACAATTTTTAAAGGTGTAAATGAAATAACTAAAACTACTTATGATGAAGTAGAGCAAGCTTCAAAAAGAATTTCCAATTTTTTTAGAAAAGCTATCTACTCAAATCTCAATGAAAAATCTAAGGCTTTTCAAAATGAATATGTAGAAGAAATAGAAGAGTCATCAGAAATATTTCAATTTGCAAATACTTTAGGTAGAGAAAAAGAACTAAGAGATAATTTGGTAAGAGTAAATGCTACTATACTTACAAATGGTTTGTATAATGGTGAATTCCCAGAAAATATTGACATTTCTGGTTATAAAATTTATTTCAAAGTTTTTGATTTGCAGGCATTATATAATGTCAGTGAAAAATCTCATATACCAATTGAAATTAATTTTTATGAAGATGGTTTTCAAGTACCATGTATTGAAGCTCCAATTTCAAATGAAGAATATAAATCCTATTTAGCAATTATTCCAGGAATGGCCTTAGCAACAATTTATGAACGTTTTGGTTCAAGGCTTCTTGAACAAAATGTTCGTTCTTTTTTGCAATTCAGCGGAAAAATAAATAATGGAATTAGAGGTACAATTAAAGAAGAGCCTCATATGTTTCTTGCATTTAATAATGGAATTTCAGCAACTGCAGATGAAATTGAATTTATTGATAATAAAAATTTTAAAGGTTTATTAATATCAAAAGTTAGTGATTTGCAAATAGTAAATGGAGGTCAAACTACCGCATCTATTTATCATACTTGGAAAAAAGACAAAGCGGATATTTCAAATATTTTTGTTCAAGTAAAGCTATCAGTAATTAAGAATAAAGAAAATTTTAGTAATATAGTTTCTAGAATTTCAGAATATGCCAATACACAAAATAAAGTATCAATAGCAGATCTAAGTAGTAATAAGCCTTACCATATTGAATTCGAAAAATTAAGTAGAAGTATTTATACTCCTATATCTGAAAAAAATAATTTACAATCTAGGTGGTTTTATGAAAGAGCAAGAGGTCAATATAAAAATGCAAGATTAAAAGATGCCATGTTCAGTAAAACAAGGCAAAAAGCATTTGATTTAAAAAATCCCAAAAATCAAATGTTTACTAAAGAGGAATTAGCAAAATATATAAATGCTTATCAAGAAGTAATTGATGGAAAAAAAGTTTTAATTGGGCCTCATTTTGTTGTTAGAGGAAATCAAAAAAATTATATTCAATTTATCAACTTCAACACTACAAAAAAACTAGATAGTATTTATTTTGAAGACACAATTGCTAAAGCAATTTTGTTCAAATCTGCAGAAAAAAAATATGGTGTTAAGCCAAATTCTATAGGGGATATGAGGTATGTAACTGTGCCTTATGCAATTTCACTATTATCTATTTTGATTCAAAATCAATTAGACCTTTATAAAATATGGAGAAACCAATGTATATCAGAAAGTCTTACAGAATTACTTTATATAATGATGGTAGAAATAGAATCTTTTATTAAAGCATCTGCACCTGGTGGGCTTTATGGAGAATGGGCTAAAAAAGAAGAGTGTTGGTTACAAATAAAAAACAATCATTTTAAATTCGATTTTAGCCAAATTAAATCTGATTTTATTGATAAAAAGAATTTATCGAAAAGGCAATTAATTTCAGATGAAAT
>JANOVK010000079.1:0-2433 GCA_031417315.1 Chitinophagaceae bacterium
TCCCCGCATCGACCAGCGGGCCAGCATCAGCACCGAAACGATGGCGAGCCCTGTTGCCAGCCCGGTCCACACCCCAATGCCGTCCCAGCCTTGCCTGAATGCAAGCCATGCGCCGACGCCGATACCGACCACCCAATAGCCGAATGCCGCGAAATACATCGGGACCGTGGTATCGTGTAGCCCACGCAACATGCCTGCCCCGACAACCTGAGCGCCGTCGACAATCTGGAATATCGCCGCGACCATCAGGAAACCGACTGCGAGGTTGAACACTTGAGTAGTTTCAGCGTCGACCGGGGTAATGAATATCCCGATCAATGCCTCAGGGAAAAGATAGATGAACACCGCCATCACTGCCATAAAACCGGTGCCGAGGACGAACCCGGTCCAGCCAGCACGCGTGATGCCAGTGGCATCGCGGCGGCCATAGGCTAGACCGACGCGCACCGTTGCCGCCTGCGCCAGTCCCATCGGCACCATGAATGTCAGCGAAGCAATTTGCAGCGCGATTGCGTGCGCCGCTACCGATGCCTCGTTGATCAATCCCATCAACAATATCGCAATGGCAAACACCCCGCCTTCGAAACCCATCGTCACACCAATCGGCAGACCAAGCCGCCAGATTTGGCGAAACCGGGCCCAATCGGCGCGCCACCAGCGGCCAAGCAATTTGTAGCGACGGAATTTGGGGTGGAGACTGACTACCGCGAGCATTACGCCAAGTTGCAGAAAATTGGTGATCGTGCTGCCGATGCCAGCGCCAAGAAGCCCAAGCTGCGGCAAGCCATAATTGCCCAGTATCAGGCCGTAGTTGATCACCGCATTGGCGATTACTGCGCCAAGGCTGACCACCATCGCAAAGATCGGGCGTTCGAGCGCGGCAACGAAATTTCGAAGTACCAGAAAGCAAATAAAAGGCAGGATCGACCACATATAGGCACGGACAAATATCGCCGCGTCGGCGGAAAGATCGGGCTGCTGCCCCGCAGCTATCAGTATGGCTTCGGCATTCCACAGGATCGCCCAAATCGGTATCATCACCGCGAGCGCGGACCAGAAGCCCTGTCGCACCGTTCGCCTTATATCGCGGACCGAATGCGCCATTCTGCCCTTTTCCGACGCCATCATCGGCGCAGTCGCGGTCATTAGCCCCATGCAAAAAATTGCGAAAATCATCGCGAGGTTATGGCCCAAAGCCCCCGCCGCTAGTTCGCTCGGGCCAAGCCAACCAAGGAGAATTACGTCAGTCACGCCGATCAGCATCATTGTCAGGTTGGACAGGATCATCGGCCAGGCAAGCGATGCCGTTGCCCGAAGCTCACTTCGCCAAGGGGACTGACCGTCCGAAAGAGTTGCTACACTGGTCATGAGCGCCGCCTAACCGATGGGCGGAATTCAAACCAGCAAAAGCTTGCTAAGGATACGGAAACTGATCTCCGAGGAAAAACCCGCCTAAGTGTACTTCCAGTCGCCCACGGTGTTGAAAGCGGGAAGTGACACGCTGTTTGCGTCGCTGGCAGCTGCTGGCTGCACCGCTGCGGCAAGGTTACCGGCGCTCAATCCAGCGGCGGCGATCAAATAAGGCGAAACGCGGTGGCTAGTACAAAGTCCACCATTGCCGTCGCTAACCAGCCGCTGTTCAAACTCGACGCCTTGCTGGTTCTGCTTGGAACGTTTCACTGTTGAAACCGCAAGCTGGCCTTCGCCAAAATCGATAACGAATTTCGTGCCGTTCGGAACATCGAGCAATCCGTCGATTAACGCGCCGGAGACCGACAGGTTACGCACTACGACGGAGTAGCAGTGATTGTGATGGATAATCCGCACCTTGCGGAACATCGACTGACGGTCATTGCGCTGCTTGGCTGGCCCCGCAGGTTGGATGATCCATTCTTCATTCGTAAACCGCTCATGCAAAACATCGCAAGGAACTGCTTCGCTGTAGACAAAGCCCTGAATGTGACTGACGTTCAGTTTGCGGACCAACTCGATCTGATCAAGAGTCTCGATCCCTTCCGCCGTGGTTTCCATGTCGAGCGCCTCGGCAAGCGCAACGATCGCAGCGATAATGGCTCCGTTTCGCGAACCAGGTTCGGTTGCACCACGCACGAAACTCTGGTCGATCTTAATCTTGTCGAATGGCGCGGACTGCAAATAGCCTAGCGACGAATAGCCTGTGCCAAAATCGTCAAGCGCAAGCCGGACACCGATTTCTTTAAGGTCGGCGAACATTTTGTCGGTCTGCGCAGTTTCGCGGAGAAACACGCCTTCGGTAATCTCGAGCTCGAGCCGATCCGCATCCAATCCACTGCTTGCGAGCGCTTCAGAGACAATTTTCGGCAATAGATCATTGGCAAATTGTAGCGGCGACACGTTGACTGCGACGCGCAGTTTGCCAGGCCATTTTGCCGCATCCTCGCAAGCCTTTTTTAA
>JANOVK010000080.1:0-2863 GCA_031417315.1 Chitinophagaceae bacterium
GCATTTTGCTTTATATATTTTGCAGAACGAGTTACATTGTCTGCTGCTATATCAACTATTTTATCTATGTCCGGCAACGGATTTTGAGACCTCGAGTCACCCACACCCTGTTTACTATTTTTATTATCACCATAAATTGGATTGTAAACAATCACTTCATCTAAGTTTCCTTTGCCATCACCTTTCTTTCCAGTTTCCGCTCCTCTTTGTATGAACCATTCTCGATGTCTTTTGCTTCCTTCGGTTGTATTTTGTCTAACATCACCCTTTGTGCCGTGCCAGAACTTGTACCAATTTGCACCAAATTTTGTTCTAAAATCCCCGCTAGGGTCTAAGAAATAATTGGGATTGTTGCCGTTTACGGCGTACCTGCTAATGTCTGTATTGTAAATTGGGTCTAAGTTCCAACGCCTACCAATACGGCTATCATATTCCCAATATTTTGCAGAATATAAATTGTCATTTAATTCTGTGCTGCTTTCTTGTTTGTTAAACCCATACCTATATCCATCATCATTATTACTACTTACAGTTCCTGTTGTTGGGTTAGGGTCGGGATTGGTTTGGTTAACTATAAAGGCTTCGTATTCTTCATTTCCATTATCTACATATTCACCAACAAATTCAATACTAGTTGCTGCTTTGTAGGTGTTGGGTGTATTGCCTATTCGTGTTGTTACCGTTAAGTTACTTACATATGTATTGCCATTTACTGTTGTTGTTCCTCCACTGCTAAAACCTCCTTGTAAATTGCTTTGAGTATTACGACCTGGCATTAACATTCCAAACGAAGTATAACGAAAATCAGTATCAGATATAGCCATAACAAGTTTCAATGAATTTATTCTGTGATAAAATTAGCTAAAAAGTGAATATTTCGAAAAGTTTCATTCGCATTTATTTTCTTTTTCTAGTGTATAAAGCATAAGTTTTTGATGAGCATTTTTCACTTCTTTATTTAAGTAGCTTTGTGCTATGGATACATATTTATAAAACTCTTTACTTCCTGGTGCATGACCAGAAACATTTCTAACAACTATTTCTGATACTCCTAAAATAAGTAATGTTGTAATGGCTGTTCTTCTCATGGTATGAGCAGTTATATGTTCGTAGAATTTCCAAACATTACCATTTTTATTTTTAAGTTCAACTAGTTTTCCTTGTTTGCTAATTACCTTAACTGCCGAATAATCCCAACCTGCTTTATGAATTAGTTTTTTAATTTGAATATTAAGATTGGTATTCGATAATCTTGGCAATAAATATTTTCCATTTTTACCTTTATATTTTTTTAATATCTCAACTGCATAATGAGGTAAAGGAATTTGAATGAGTGCATTTGTTTTTTGTGTGAATAAACTTAAATAGGTTTCTTCTCCATGTGTAGTAATATTTTTTTGTTGAAGTTTCATCAAGTCGCTAACCCTTAGAGCAACAGTGCAGCCAAATACAAAAATGTCTTTGACACGTTTTAGATGGTAACTTAAACTTTCTTCAAACTTAATATCTGAAATTAAAAAATGGAGTTGTTCAACTTGTAAAACTGTTGGAGTTGTATTTTGTAATGAAACTCTAAATTGCTTATGATAGTTTCCAATACTATATGCTTTTTCTATTTGTAAGTAATTAAAAAATATCTTAATTATTTTAAAAACATTGTTCACCGTATTATCTGCATATTTTTTCTCTTTATAAAGAAAGGAAATAAATTTTTGTTTGAACTTGTTCCAGTAATTTTTTTCTTGTTGTAAAATCCTTAAAGAAGATTTATGCAAAAGCAAAATCCTAAGTTGAGTGTAATAAGCTTCTTCATACTGTAACAAAAGTTGAAATGTAAATTGGTAATTTTTAATAGTACCCTTTGATACTTTTTTACCAGTATTTGCTAATCGTCTTCCTGAAATGGAGGCTTGAATAAATTTTGTAAATTGTTCTTTTAAGAGAATTTGATTTGAACTTTTTTTTCATGTTGTTAAGTTTATTACAAAGCTGCGATTAGATTACTTATTACGAATATTATTATTGCTCTCAACTAATTTAATTAAGTATATATACTTCTTTAATTGGCATAAATGGTTAATGAAGTAATTTTATAAAATATTAATTTATGTAACTAAAGCATTACGCCAAAGCATTAGCATTGAAAAAGTAGAGCAATGAATTCTTAGAAAAATACCATTAAAAATGAGCATGTAAATAAGCATTGATTTATTGTGACGCTTATTCATGTTTATTGACTTTCATTGATATTGATTGAGATGAAGTGATACGTATTGATACGTATTGATTTTTAAAAAGCAATCCAAATTAAAAGTAGAAGATGCTTTAAATATTTTAATAAAATATTAGTTTAAGTTTAAGCCTTTGCTTGCTCTTCTTTTTGCTTCGTTAATTCAACTACAAGAACAACAGCTAAAGTTACAACGATAGCCCCCACAATTATCTTTGTACCGTGCTGATGCCAGAATGTGTTGACCTTATATTTAAGAGGTACTTTTGGGAAAGGATTTTGTGCAAGGTTAGTAGAAGGTGCATCTATTTGTTGCAATAGTTTTTTTTCAATAATAGGAGTAAAGCCTCCATTGTTGTTTTTTATACAATAAACTTTATTAGAATAAAGTTCCATTATTGTTGCTGGTCTTGATATGGGTTCTATGTTCATATTAATTTATTTTATTTTGTTTATGAATTTTATATATTTTGTTGTTTTCATCACCAATAAATTCAAGCCCATAATCAAACGTGAAAAAAATTATTTTGCCGTTTAAATGAGAAATATTTGTAGTATGGTTATGATCGAATCTATAGCCTAATTGTAATAATAGATTTTCATGCACAGCTTCATTTTTCTGATATTGTGTTG
>JANOVK010000081.1:0-4340 GCA_031417315.1 Chitinophagaceae bacterium
TTGACGTAAACGATAATAAGTAGAACCTACAAATGGTTTCTCATCTGTAAAATAATATTTTAAAACTGTAGAACTTACACCATTTTCGGCTTTGGAATTAACGAATGCAATTGGACTAAAATCTTTTCCATTAATACTACGTTGTAATTCAAAACCTTTGTTATTAATTTCATTTGCAGTTTCCCAAGTTAAAATATTTTTTTCTCCTATTTTAATTCCAGTAAAATTCGTTAAACTTATTGGTAATAATGGATTGTCAACACCACCAGCAATCGCAAAATCAGAGAATGATGTAAGACCAGAAGCAGTTAATCTATTACTGCCAAATGTTGTTGTTAAAACCTGCCAAGCATCGTTTTGAGAGGAACGTTTTAATAAATATAATTTAGTAGGTACTGGTGCATTTGGTAATGTAGAAATATCTATTGATATAGTATAATTTGCAATAGAATCGTAAGTTACAGAATACCATAAATCTTTTGAAATATTAGTTGGTGTGAAAATACTAGCATCTGATGTAGTGGCAGTAGTATTAGTAATTATACCACTATTAACAGGAGTATTGTTAAGTTTTGCAATTCTTAAATTTCCATTTGTACATTTAGTTAAAAAAGTTGTAATAACACCAGATAAAAATGGTTGTGCACCAATATTTGCAACTAAATGTTGACTATAGCTACTTGCATCAGAAATTGTAAAATTATCTAAATATAAATTATTTCCTTTTTTAGAATTTGCAATAAAGCCAATTCTAACATTTGATTGTCCATTTGCTGCAATTAAATCTAATACTTCATGTCTCCAATCTAACCTTGTATTTGCAATATAGCTAGTTGTACTTGCTGCTCCTGTTGATAAAGAAGGTCTAGAATTATTTGATTTTAAATTAAACCTTGGTTGCCATGTTGCACCACCATCAAATGAAATAATAACAGACAAACTATCGTTTTCAGGAGTTGCTGTAGTTACTGCTCTGTGTGCAACACTATAAGTTAATATTGGGTTGGTTAAACCTGTAAAATTAAATATAGGAGATCTTAAAGTATCTCTTGCCCCTAATGTTCCTGCAAAAAAATCTGCTTTTGCAGCTCTTCCACCTAAACCATTTGCTTCTAAAGTAACAGGAGATAAACCCCAAAGTGTTGTGTTAGCTGACCATCCAATTGCATTACTAAAATTCTCGAAAAATGGGTATGTTGAAATAGGTGCTGCTAATAAAGTTAAGGTTAGTGTATCATTTGGTGAATTTTGTTCACTCGCTAATTGTGTATATATTTTGACAATTTTATAGCCTGTTGTAATTGGAGTATAGCTTGACAAGGTAACGTTTTGAGTACCATTTTGAGCTATTGAACCAGTTGTTAAAACTGGGCCTACTGCTGTACCACCATCAACTTTATAATAAACTGGAACAGCCGATTGACTTGCAGATCCATTGTTTTTTACTGTAACTGTAATTACATTTGGACTACCAGCAAGGATAGTTGAATTATTTAATGGGGTAACTGACGCTGAAACTAACATGTCATTTGCAATTGATGGAGCTGAATAATTTAAAATAAAATTGGGATGCCTTTCATTGCTGTTTGTTAAAGAAGTTGTAGGAGAACCAGTAGTTCCATTTATATACTTTCCTTGATTAGTTGTATAAGCTGGAACACTACCAGCATTATCATAAACCCATTGTACAGTTGCAAATGGTGCAGTAGATTGAGTATACTCAATTAAGATCTCTAAATTACTACCCGCAGTATAAGAAAATCCACCAGTTAATGGAAATTTTTTGAAACCAGAAGTTGTACCAGAAACTGCAGTAATTGAACTATTATACACTAAAGTTGCAGTTGCAATCTCAGTTGTCCAATCTAATGCAGCAGCACCAAAATCTGCTGCCGATGTATTTTTAAAATAAATTTTACAATTATTTGTTCCTAACATTTCTCCACTTCCACCAGAACCTCTTAAAAATTGGATAGTATCACTTATAGATCCATTAGGCATCGAGGTTAATAAACTTGCTGGATAAATATATGCATTTCTGTTCCAAGCTCCAGCTGTTAATGTAGATGCAAAAGGGCCATAAAGATTTGTGGTATTTACAAACGTGCCTGTGCCTACTGTTAATGGTGATTGTGCTTTTGTATTTACACTTGTTAAACATAATACAACCATTAAAACTTTAAAAATTGAGGGTAAAATTTTTGATTTCATAAAACGAGTTTTTTATTAGTTTGTGAAAGTACGGAATAAAATAAAAACTTCTAATTATTGCATAAAAAAAAGCGATTACTTTTTGGCAATCGCTTTTTTTTTAATTTAATTATTTATTGTTTTACAAACTTTTGAATTGATAATTCAGCATTTGTATTAGAATAAACTTTAATTAAATAAGTACCTCTTGCAAGGCTTGAAGTATTAAATGTAATATTATTATCTCCTTGATTGGTTGATACATTTTGTTGAGCAATTGTTTTACCAATTAAGTCTGTAATTCTTACTGTAACTTTTTCTGAATTAGGCGTATTTAAAACAATATTTAATTTTTCTGAAACAGGATTAGGATAAATATTTACTAATTCTGCTTTAGTTATTTGAGAAGATTTAATTACTACAATTTTAGAGAAGGATTCTTTACCATTAAAATCAACTTGACGTAAACGATAATAAGTAGAACCTACAAATGGTTTCTCATCTGTAAAATAATATTTTAAAACTGTAGAACTTACACCATTTTCGGCTTTGGAATTGACGAATGCAATTGGACTAAAATCTTTTCCATTAATGCTACGTTGTAATTCAAATCCTTTGTTATTAATTTCATTTGCAGTTTCCCAAGTTAAAATATTTTTTTCTCCTTGTTTAATACCACTAAAGTTGGTTAAACTTATTGGTAATGGTTCACTAGCATTTATGATAATATCATCAATTGCAAAAGCATTTCCATAATTGCCAATACCTTCTAATCCTATATGTATTGTTTGCCCTGCGTAAGCAAATAAACTTATAGAATCTTTAGCATAAACTGGTTTAGTAAATCCAGCTCTAATTCTATCAAACCCTGCCAACCTTGTCCAAGTTAAACCTTTATCTGTAGATACAGTTATAAACAAACTATCTGATCCAAAACCAGAAGAATTTGGTCTGCTACTGTCGTGTGTCATCCAAAAAGAAAAAGAATAGCTTCCAGCAGATAATCCACTTGGTAAGTTTACACATTGGGTATATAAAACAGATCTTGCTAAGAATGGTGCTGCTATTGGATTAAAATAATAATAACTTTTTCCTGTACGTCCTCTTAACGAATCACTAAATGATGAATTAATGTATCCTGTAGATGTAACTCTCCAGCCGTTTGTAGATCCATAATAAAAATTAAGCCAATTAAATGCAGCAAGGTTTCCACTATCATACAAAGGAAAAGTGTTTAAGGTTGTTGCAGTATTATTGGTTCTTCTAGCAGTATCATTAGTTGCTTTTGTATCACCAACTAAAACTACCAAACCTGTAATTGTTGAAGCACCAGTTGTGTTTAAATTTATTGTACTAATTGTTACAGTATCTAATTCGTTAAAAGCTAAACTTTTTGTATTTGAAACACTATAAGAACCAGTATTGGCACCAGTTACAGTAACATTTACAGTTGCAGCACCAGGGGCAATTGCACTTGTTCCAGCATTTTTAATTTGGTATTTAAAAGTTTGTAATGTAGAATAACAAGTAGGTAAAATTGGCGATTCAATTAAAGTTAAAGCTGCATCATTTGCTGGTGTAGGAATGGGTGTAAAATCAATAACAAGATTTGCAGTTGGCTTTACTGAAATTGTAGTTGTTTCTGTTGTAGCACTATTTGTTGCTGTTGTTGTTAGAGCACTTAAGCTAAGAAAATTACCAGCACCAGTTGAAACTTCTGCTAATCCAACAGAAGCACTGCCACTTGTAACTGTACCAGCATTTATAGGTCTGTAATGAAATCTAATTACATTTGTTGTTTCGTAAAATCTTACTTGAAAACTAACTGCTGGTGCTGCTGCTTGCCAATTCCATTTTGCATTTGTCCATTGTACAATAAATACTCTATCAGGAGCAACACCTTGTTGAGTATAAACAATATTTGTAGAGGTCTGCATATCTAAATCATCCCAAAGTGGTGCAATAATTGGGCGAGAAGCTTGGCCATTATTTGCAGCTCCATTAAATGGACCACTTGAAAGGTTATTGCCCCAATAAGCATTTAAAGTGTCTATTGCTGCACCAAGTGAAATAAATCCATTAGTGCTTATATTAAAAGTATTGTAAGTAGTTCCATTAAATTTAATTGGAAATGGAAATGCAATACCATT
>JANOVK010000082.1:0-21900 GCA_031417315.1 Chitinophagaceae bacterium
AAAAGATTTTTTGCAAATGATTTTTCCAAAATAAATTCTCTATAAAATTTCCCACTTCCAAATAAAAAGAAGTCAATTCGATTTTGCAAATTTTTAAGTTTTAGTTCTTCTAAAAATGATCTATTCAATTTTAAAATTTTGTCATCTTTTAAAACCTGATGATATATTGAAATTGCATTTCTAGAATTTCTTGATTTTATCTTAACATAGTTACTATATGAACTAGTATTAAAATTATACGATATAGAATTCAAATGTTCTCTATAACTCATTAACTTTTCATCTAAATGAATTATTTTACCAAAATATTTTGCACGATATGCCAAAATAATATCTTCATTAATAATATCTGTATTAAAAGTGCCAAACAGATTCAACATCTTTTTATTAATACACATTGTTCCCCCTCTAACACAAATTCCTTTTCTAATAACATCTTCAATTGTGCCTTCCTCAAGAATTTTTTGATTGATATGGTAAGTATCTGTATGTGGAATAATATTTGAATCTTTATCTATCAAATGGCTATAATGATGAATAATTCCTACATCATCTTTTGCAAATTCCATCAATCTTTCTACTCTATTTGGCAGCGAAACATCATCACCAGCAGATACTACAATCCAATCTCCTTTTGCCATTTGCCACCACAACTTATTTAAATGAGCCCCAATGCCCATATTTTTTTCGTTGCAATTAATAGTAATATTGGCTTTATGTTTTCCTGTGTAATTTTTAACTGCAGTTTCAATAATATTAAAAGTATTATCTGTTGACGCATCATCAGAAAATATGATTTCCATATTATCGTAAGTTTGTGCAAATGCACCATCAATAGCTTCTTGAATAAATTTTTCAGCCTGATAAGCCATTACAATAAAAGAAACAAAAGGCTTACTCATTATCTTTTCTTAACTATTGAATTAAACATATAGATATACTCTTTTCGAGAGAAATACATATAAATTAAAATTAAACTTGACCCAATTAAATACATTACATTTTCTTCTATTAATTTTTTACCAACTATAATAATTGCAATAATTAAACAGTTTGCTAAAAATAATTTTATATTGTTCTTTGTAATATATCCATCGAATTTTTTATAAAATAAAAAGACAATTAATATTAAATAAATAATATAATGCAATACATAAGCTAATCCCAAATAAGGGAAATTATTTAGTTTAATGGCAAGTAGAATTAATAATAAATGACTTGTATTACCTACCAATTCTGTAATTAAATAAATTTTTGTAGCCCTGTGCGATAAAAAAACATAGGCTATTGGCCAACATACAACCAATAGCAATGTACCAGCAACTGTGTAACTAATTAAACTATCGGATGGTAAAAATTTCTTTGAAAATAAAAAAGTAATAAACAATTTAGAAAAAGTTAGCATGGTTAATAACAACGGCATTATTAAACTAATTGAAATGCTTATTTGTTGATTTACAAATTTTGCAACTTCATCTGCTCCTTTTGAAACTGTAGCTACTAATCGTGGATAATAATCGCTGGTTATTGATGCAGTAATAAAACCAATATACTGAAATGTAAACCCTACTGCAACTTGATAATAACCTAAATACGATTCTGAAAATTGTTTGGTAATACTACTTTTTGCAATAATATTTACTGTGTTCTCTAATAAACTTGCCCAAAGTGTAGCAATACCTAAAACTAATATTGGCTTTAATTCTGTATTAGAAATTCTTTCTTTAATAATGGGTAAACTTGCTAATACTTTTCTGCTTTGAATAAAGCTAATTGTCCAACTAACTAATGCAATAGTTATTACTAAATATGGAATAGATTGTTCGTGTAAAAACAAAACCAAAATAATACTAACAATTGTTACAAATAATCCATTGTAAATATTTGCTTTTGCTAATAAGCTCACTCTTTGCATTCCTGTTATTAATGCGTTTTGAACTAGTGAGCGAATTTTAATAATAATTGCAATAGCTGCAATTCGGATAAACCAAATTAAACTATCGTTGTGAACTAACAAATTCGAAATTTGTTTCGAGAAAACAATAGTACTAATTACTATTATTATTGAAACAATACTAAAAACTCGGATGAGAGAATTATAAACAATTTTTACTCTAGAATTATTTTCTGTTGATGCTTTTGATATTGCCTGCACACCACTGTTCGATACACCAAGTGATGCCATTGATGTAGTGAAGTTGATAAAATCGTTTAATATAGCAAACCTTCCTAAGCCAGCAGGGCCCAACCAAATTGCTAAAAATTTATTTTTTATTATAGAAAAGAAAATATTAATAACTGATGATATAGCTATTAATGCAGTATTTCTATACGACTTTGCTTTTTCGCTCATTAATTAAAAAAACTTTTAATCGTACTTGCAATTTGTTTTACCTGTTCGTGTGTCATACCTGGCCATAGTGGTAAGCTTAACATCGTATTTGCCAATTCTTCAGCAATTGGGAAGTCTCCTTTATTATGTCCTAAAAAATGATATGCTTCTTGTAAATGTGGAGGTAATGGATAATGAATCATAGTGCCAATGCCATGTTGTGTTAAATATTGTTGTAGTTCATCTCTTTTATTTGTACGAATAATAAATAGATGATACACATGTGTTGCATTCTTATGCACTATTGGTAAAATAATTTCTTCAATATTTTTTAATTCTTTGTAATACCAATCTGCAATTTGTTGGCGTTGCAAGGTCCACTTTGTTAAATATTTTAACTTAACCGAAAGCAGTGCAGCTTGCAATTCATCTAACCTCATATTATGCCCAATTACATCGTTATAATATTTTTTAGAAGAACCATAATTTCGAAGCGATTTTATTTGAGTTGCATACTCAACATTATTTGTAGTTACAGCACCAGCATCTCCAATAGCTCCCAAATTTTTACCTGGATAAAAACTCGTGCCATTTATATGTCCCCAACTACCAGCTAATTTATTGTTGAAAGATGAACCTTGACTTTGAGCATTATCTTCTACCACAAACAAATTATGTTTTTTAGCTATTGCCATTATTTCTTCCATTTCGCAGCACTGTCCATATAAGTGAACAGGAATAATTGCTTTTGTTTTTGCATTGATAGCTGCTTCAATATTTTTTGGAGAAATATTGTAAGTAAAAATATCTGGTTCTACAAAAATTGGTGTTGCACCTAAATAACTAGCTGCTAAAGCTGTTGCGATGTAGGTGTTTGATGGCACTATTACTTCATCACCATTGCCAATGCCTAAAACTTTTAATGCAAGAAAAAGTGCATCTAAGCCATTGCTGACACCAACAACATTTTCTACATTATTAAATACAGCATATTCTTTTTCGAAATTGTTTACACTATCTCCATTTATATACCAATAACTATCATACACTTTTTCAAAAGCAGTTATCATTTCTGTTTTAATTGATG
Organism: Chitinophagaceae bacterium; assembly: GCA_031417315.1. GTDB lineage: Bacteria > Bacteroidota > Bacteroidia > Chitinophagales > Chitinophagaceae > CAIVPM01. The sequence continues at coordinate 3,420 of JANOVK010000082.1, forward strand.
AGTGCATTGGAACAAAGGATAAAAAAGGGATATGCATTAAAGATTTATTTTTTTGTTTTTAATGTCATTTCAAAATTAGCAGGGTTAATTATTTCAGCAGTTTTGAATGGGTTTAATTCTAATAAAAATTTATCGCCTGTAACTAAATAATTTGCTTTTGAAAATTCAATTAAGTCAAGCAAAAAATTATCTTTTGCATCTTTACAAATAAAGTTTTTCGGTTTAATTTCTACAAAAACTGCAATCGTATTAAGTAATTGAAGCAGTTCTTTTACATTTTGTTGAGGGAAATATTTTTGTAACTTTGGTCTTGTTGTAACCTCATTTATTTCTGTTATCAATTGGCTTGTTAGTATTATAACTATTTTGCCACTACTTAAATAATTTTTTATTATTGCAAGTCGTTTTCCAATTAAAAAACTAATCCAAACATTAGTATCAAAAATTACCTTAATGTTTTTTGCTTTCATATATTTTTTGTCTTACAATTTCTACTTCTTTATTAATTGTTTCTAAACTCAATTCGTTTGTTTTGAATGTTTTTAAGATTTGTGTTAAACGAGATTGAATTCCATCTTTTTCTAATTCCTTGGTAAGTTTTATTTTTTGTTGTGATGGCAATTTTTTAACCAACGATAACACTTGGTTGTAGGTTACTTCTAATTGTAATGCTGGTTTCATATTAAAATATTTATTGTAAAGTTAATTTATTGGTTGAAACATATTTTCTAATGCCACATAATTTTTTGTTTCTATTTCGTAAACCCTGTGAGCAAAAGCTCTGGCACCAAATCCTTCTTTCCAATCTAATAAGCCCATATTAATTTTTCTTCCTTCGTTTTCATTAACTATACCAAAATCGAATATTTTTTTTGTATTAAAAACATTTGAAATAAGATGATGAAACAATAAATCTATGGCACCATTTTTTCTTCCTTCGTCACTTGCTGAAATATACTGTGCATGTGCAACTAATGGAGTTTCGAAAACTGTTGTGCCAGCTAATAAAACACCATTTTGCCATGCTTCGAACTGACGAATTTTATTTGGATTATTTTTACAAAGAGATTCAATTTCGTTTAAAGAATGAACAGGATTTACTCCAAATCTACTTTGTAAATTGGGGATTAAAATTTCATTCCAAAAAATGGAGAAATCGGTTGTTTCTTTTATTTCTACATTATTTTTTTCTGCTTTTTTTATGGCTCTTTTTCTTCTCTCTTGATATTGGATTTTAGTGTAAAGCGAATTATCAATAGCATAAGCAATATCAACTCTAATCAGCTTTGCATCTAATAAAAACATAGCATAATCCACTTCATCTTGACTAACTGAGCTATAAAAACTTGGGCTTTGTTTAAATTTTATTTTTGCAATTCCATTCTCGCTTACAAATTTTATTAATTGTGTAAAATATTCAATTGCACTTTTAGAATATTCATCTCTTGAAACAATGAATCCTCCATAAGTTAAGCCCCCATGAGATTCTAAAATATCATTATTTAAATTGGCAGGAAAAATAGCAACAACATTTTCATTATTAAAAACCATTAAAGAATAATCATTAAATTTTTCTTTATGATACTCCATAAAATTGCGTGATAATAAAAAAGAATTAGTTCTACTAATTTCTAAAAAATTATTCCAAAATTCTCTATACTTTTCCTCGTATTTTTTTACTGTAATCAATTACTTAATTAGTTTTGCAATTCCAAAACCCGTAGCACCATTGCTGTTGCCATTATAAAACATATATCGTTCTCCTTTAATATCTATTACTGATGGATAACAAATCATTTCACTATCCCACCCATCATCAGAAACATCAATACCAACTTCTTCATCTTTTCTATTCCAAATAAATCCATCTAAACTTTCGGCATAACCAATGCGATACATTTTTTCGATAATTCGAATAGAATACCACATTTTAAAAATTCCATTTTCGAAAATTACCCATGGTCTAGCAACTGCAAATTCTCCCTTGCTTTCATCAGGTTCTATACAAGTAAGATTTTTCATTTGCCAATTAATAGCATCTTGGCTTTCTGCATATCCAATTTTATAATCCAAAAAAGGTTTGCCTTCAACTGTAATCCATTTTGTAGAAAACCAATGCCACATTTTATAAATTCCATTATGAAATAAAACTGATGGAGCTCCTTGAGAAGTGGGTCGAAAATTATTGCGTGGAAGAATGGGAGCAACACTTGTTCTTCTAAAACTTAAACCATTATCATCACTTTCTATTAACCCAGCAAATAACATATATGGCACTCTTTCGCATCGCTGATACCCCACTGTATATACATAAATTTTATCGTCTTTTCTAATCACACTACTGGGCACAACACCACTATCATCAAAGGTTCCCAATGCACCAATATCTAAAACGGGTTCATTACTTTCGTTAACAATTGTTGTGATATTATTTGCATCTAAATCTATAAAACAAATTCTACAAAAAATATTTTTATCGGCACTTCCAAAAAAAACTCGAACAATATTTTCTGATTCAATAAATAATGGGACTGGTAATTGTCCATATTTATAGTTCCACCATTTATCTGCTTTGGGTTGCCAAACCAATCCTAATTTTTGCCAGTTCATTTTTATTTTTTAGCCACGAAGGCACTAAGACGCAAAGATTTTTTTTGCCACAAAGACACTAAGATGCAAAGATTTTTTATTTGCACATTTGCTTATTTGCACATTTTCACATTTACTTATTTTCACATTTGCTTATTTGCTTATTTGCTTATTTGCACATTTGCACATTATTCAGGTTCTACTCCAAAAACTTCGTAGCTAGATTTAATTTTTTTTGCAGGGCTTCCAACATAAATTGATCCAGCTTCTGTGTCTTTAACAATGATAGTTCCATTGCCAGTGATACTATCTTTTCCAAATTTTATTCCATCGTTAAACGAAGAATTAACTCCTAAAAATGAACTGCTACCAATAACACAAAATCCTGAAATAACAACATGTGAAGAGATAAAACAATTGTCTTCGATTATTGTTTGATGACCGATATGATTGCCACTCCAAAGAATAACATTGTTGCCAATTTTTACTTTGTATTGAATAACATTTTCTTCGAAAATGAAAGTGTTTTCTCCTATTGATACATTGTGCCAAACAAATGCATGACTGTTTATATAACTTGCAAATTTGTATCCCAAAGTTTTTCCTTTTTGATACATTGAAGTTCTAATTCTATTAATTTTTCCAAACGATGCAGCAGCAAACATTTCATATTCACTTGGTGGGTAATTTGCAACAACTTCATCAAAAGGAATAATAGGCAAACCAAGCAAACTATCTGCTGACATATATTCTTTATCAACAGTAAAAGCTACAACTTCATAGATAGAATCTTGAATAAAATAATCTGCAATCATTTCTGCAGTTTCTCCAATGCCATATATTACTAATTTTTTTTGTTTAATCATTGTTTATAAAAATTTTGTAATCAGTATAATTTCTTATATAATCATTTTCGTCAAAAGCATGAGAAGCAAGCACTAAACAAATTGAGCCTGAAGAAAAATTTAATTCTGCTGCCCAAATTTTTGGTGGTACATGTAAACCAATATTGGGTTGATTTATTGAAAATATTTTTTTATGAATTCCATCACTAACTTCAACATCAAAAGAGCCAGATGCAGCAATTAAAAATTGGTGGCACTCTTTATGTGCATGTGCTCCTCTATCTTCTCCTGCAGGAATATCATATAAATAGAACACTCTATTAATTTCGAAAGGAATTTCTACATTATTATTTACAGCAGTTATTTGCCCATTTCTATCGCCAATTTTTGGTAATTGAATAAGCTTACAATCTTCTACTGTAGTTTTATTTTGCATTTATTAATTTAGCAAATAAATTAAAATCGTATAAATAATCTTCTTTTAAATAAGAATTACTACTTAAATGAAGACTTAAAGCATTAGTTGAAAAATTTTCCATATGCCTCCATGTTTGTGGTGGCAAATACAAACCAAAATAACTTCTGTTAAGAGAGAATTTTTGAGTAGATAAATCTGAGTTAGTTATCATAATATCAAAGCTTCCACTTAATGCAATAATTATTTCTTCTTGAGATTTAAAAGCATGTCCTCCACGTTGTTCACCACCAGGTACACTATACGTCCAAAATACTCTTTTTATAGAAAAAGGAATATGTTGTGGATGTTGAATAAAAGTTAGATTACCTCTTTCGTCGAAAATTTTTGGTAACGAAATTAATTGGGGCTGCATGAACCTTTTTTTAGTGTTCGATAATTATTCCAAATTCTTAAATACTGCCAAAATGTTGGTGTAGTGTAATGATTTCCTTTGCCTTGAGTTTTTGAATTAGTAAAATAATACTCGAAATTATTTAAAACATTTGATAACCCTAATGCAGCTTTTTTAGTAATAGTTGCACAATTAAATGCAATAGTATCGGCAAGATTTTCTCTAAATTCAATATCAAATTTTTCTTGATAAATTATTTCACCTTGATCTATTTTACTATTTACTTTATGAACAGTATAGCCTGTTTGGTTTGATTTATTATATAGTTGCCAAATTACACTTTGCCCATTTTGATAATCTGGTAAAATTTCGCCGTGTGTATTTATCATTCCATATTTAGGAATAGTAAAAACTTTCTTTCCTATGTATGAATTTCCAACACTTAAACCAACATCTGCATTTGCTTTTGTAAATAATTCAATTGTTGTTGGGCAATTAATTGTTGGTGTATATTCTACTAAAATATTATTTGCTTTACAATAATCAATCAATAAAATTTTTGGCAAATAAGTATCTCTTTTTTCACTAAACCAATTTCTCATTCTAATACCATTAATTGCTCCAAATAAACCAATTTTAAAAATTTTACTAACCCTTCTTTTAATACTTTTTTTTGTATTAAGGGTTTGATTTTGGTTTACAATCATCGAAACTATTTCAACATTTGCATTTTCGAAAATAATAGGAATAAAATAAGATGCAGTACCATAAATTGAGCTAGTTAATATAACTATTTTTAGTTTTTCTTTATTCATTAACTATTTTACTTTCACAATTTTTTAAAAGAAAATAATTTATATGGCTTTGCTTCCACTCAAAAATTACTTGGTCTCTTTTTATTAATGAATGCTTAATATTTGTTTTCGAAAAATGAGCTCCTCTAATTGCAGAAGCACAACTAGAATAACCAATATCAAATACTTTATTAATAGCATAATCATTAATATGATTTTTTAAACCATAAGGAAATGCAAAATGAGTTTGAAAGTTTCCGGTATTAGATTCTATTATTGACTTAGAGTTTTCTAATTCGAAATCTATTTCTGTATTATCTAAAGTTGATAATTTAAAGTGGTTCATTGTATGAGACCCAATTTCATGACCATCATTTTGCATTTGTTCAACATCATTCCAATCTAAAAATTCAATTGGTGGCAAGTGTAATTTTTTTTCACAAAAAGCTTTAATATCCTCGAAATTTTTATTATTTATTATTGAAGGGCAAATAAAATAACAAGCACTAATACCAAATTCTTTAAAAACCTTTGAGCTTCTTAAATTATTTTTAAACCCATCATCAGAACTGAAACATATATACGGCTTATCAATATTTCCTACTTCTAATTTTTCTATCGCATCTGAATAACTAATAAATACATGGCTTTTTAAAAGTTCCTTTAAAATCAATTCTAATTTTAATTCTTCGTTTTTAAATACATGATGAAAATAAAGAAATTGAATTCTTGGGGTATTAAGTTTAGTTAAATTATTTTTTAAAGCTAATATATCAAGTGCTTTATTTCTTAAAAAGAATCTAGTTCTATGTTTTAATGTTGTTGGAATCTCTTTATAATTATCTAAATACATACTTAAATAATTAATTAAATAATAGTTTATTTAATTTCTCTTTATACAATTTAAAATTATAGTTTTCCATAACTTTTTCTTGTAGTTTTTCTTTATTAATATTATTGCTAGTTAAATTTTCTAACAATAGATTAAAAATTTCATCTACAGAATCAGGGTCGACTAATTGACCAATTTCACCATTTAATAACGCTTCAACACTTCCATCAGAATTACCTGCAATTACTCTAGTACCACAAGCTGCAGCTTCAATAAAAACAATACCAAAGCCTTCTTTTTTACTTGGCATAATAAATACATCAGCTAATTTGTAATGATCCACTAATTCTATATCTGGAACAAATCCAGTTAAAATAACATTTTTTTCTAAATTAGAATCTGCAATAATTTTTTTAACTCTTAAAAACTCTAGTTCATCATAATTACCACATAAAATATAAACAAATTCAATTTTAGTATTTTCTTTTATTCTACTTAAAGCCTCAATAACTTTATCGTACCCTTTATACTTTTCTGTACTCTTAATTCTAGAAACAGTTAAAATAATTTTTTGAGAATCTGAAATTTTATATCGTTCTAATAAATAATCTCTACTTTGATTGATATTTGTTATGATTGATTTCTCGAAAAATGGATCGATACAGTTTGGTAATACTTTTATTTTTTCAGCTTTTATAAAGTTAATATCAATAAGCTGTTGTTTTGTATAATTACTTACAGAGATTATTTTATGGGCATTATTTAATAACCACTTCTTAGAATTGGTTTGTTTATCCCATACATCAATTCCATGCACAATTAGTGTTAGTTTAATTTTTGGATTAATAAATTTAACAACTCGTATTACAGATGCCAGATTGATATGACCCACAATGATATGTTTCCACTTAAAGCTATTTAGTAAAACATTATAAAAATAGTACCCTCTATTTCCTTTAAATCCTTTATAAGCGTATGCTGGGAAATATTTGCTATCAATAAATTCATCATAAACTCCCCAAGCTTCCACATCATTACTTTCGTTAAATTCTAACGATTTTAATATTGTTTTATTTACTTTTTGAACTCCGCCCGAATCTTTAAAAGCAGATAAATAGGTAAATAAAGTATTGGGTTTAAAACTGAAGTTGTTTATGTTTTGATTTAATATTTTTACTTTATCAATTTTATATAAATAAATAGCCCAAACTCTGGAATAAGTATCTATTTTTTTACTAAATGTTTTATAAATAAATTTTGGAATAAGGTATTCATTTTTAAAAACACTCATCGATTTAAACCAAGTTTCTAACGGAAAAGTAAAACCCTGTTTTGTTCTACTCCAAATTTGTTTTGGCAATACATCAATAAAGGCATCTACTAATAACGGCTTTGTTTTACCTTTTGGAAATTTAACTGATGGATGTAAATTATTTACAAAATCCATTAAATCTTTATCGAGATAAGGCACCCTTAATTCTAAACTATGCCACATACTTTGTGTATCGCTATCTTTTAAAAGTTGGCTCTGCATGTAAATTGCAGTTTCGTAATAAGTGGCTCTATTTTGAGGGCTCAATTTCTCAATATTTTCTTGATAAGTAAATGTTGCCAACTCTTTCCAAACATCTTGTGTATGAATATTTAAAATTTTTGCAACATCTTTTGGAGTAAACAATCCTCTATACAATAAATACTCAGAAGCATTAATTTTTTTATTTAAATAATCGATTTTTTTATTGGGGTATGAACCAAATAATATATTTGGCAAAAATTTATTAATAATTGCTAATCTGCTATAGTTGTTAAAATTATTAACTCTTTTTATTGATGGGTAACCTCCAAAAATTTCATCGCCACCTACACCACTTAAAACTACTTTAAGTCCGTTTTGTTTTGCATACTTACAAATAAAATGAGTATTAATTGCATCGGTTGATGGCTGATCTAAACTTTCGTAAATTTCGTTCCAAGAATTTAAAAATTCTTCTTTTGATATTTTATATAAGTGATGCTTTACACCAGTTTGTTTTATTATTAATTCTTGATATTCTTTTTCAGAATATTTTTCATCGTCGAAATAAATACTAATGGTTTCAATTGGAGATTTTTTCTGTTGTTGAGTTATAATTGCCAAAATACTACTATCAATTCCCCCACTTAAAAAAACTCCAACGGGTACATCGGCAACCAAATGTCGGGTAACAGATTTTTCAATTAAGTCTCTAGTATTTTCAACAGCTTTTTTATAATCAATTACATTTTCGTTATACTGATATTTATAAAATGTATTTAACTTTTCTTCTTTAGTAGATAGATCAATGGTGATATAACTTCCCCTTGGAATAGGTTTTACATTTTTTAATGTTGTTATGGGTTCTGGTAAAAATCCATAAGTAAGAAACCAAATTTTCCAATTAATATTTTCTTCCCAATCAGCATCAATAGCTTTAAATCCTTTAATTTCTGAAGAAAAATAAATATCGTTATTTTTTTTACCAATGTATAATGGTTTAATGCCAGCATGGTCTCTTGCAGCAAAAAGTAAATTTTTATTTTTATCAATTAAGATAAAAGCAAACATTCCTTTAAGCTTTTCTAAAAAATTATTTCCCCATTCTTTATACCCATTTATTAAAACTTCTGTATCTGATTCTGTAAAAAATTGATGCCCTTTATTTATTAAATCATTTTTTAATCCTTTATAATTATATATTTCTCCATTAAAAGTAATTTCTATTTTATTTTCTTTATCTATCATTGGCTGATGACCAGTTGGAGATAAGTCAATAATAGAAAGTCTACGATGGCCCAAAGCATAACCAAAGTCAGCATTTACCAAAGTGCCAAAATCATCTGGACCACCTCTGTGCATTACATTTGACATAGCATTTATTCTGCTATCCAAAGTATTTATGTTGTTGCTAATAATAGCAGCTATTCTACACATTTTTTTTAATACGCTTTATCGCTTGTACTTTTTTTCGATCCAAATAAAGCTCTTCTCATTTTACCAAAAAATTTCTTAATTGGTCCAGCCTCATTCATGTCATCAAAATATTGACCTGATGTTTTATTTACATACCCATAACCATACCCTTTTCCATAACCATAGCCATAACCATAACCATAACCATAGCCATAACCATAACCATAGCCATAACCATAATATCCATAACGAGCTCCAACTTTAACATCATTAATTACTAAGCCCATACCTGGTAGTTTAGTGCCCACATAAATATCATTAATAAAATCAACTTGCTTTTTTAAAGTATAACGTTGGCGAATTACATATAATGATGCATCAGCATAATTTGCAATTGTAAAAGTGTCACTTACTAATCCTACAGGTGCAGAGTCAATAATTATATAATCGTATTCGGCTTTTAATTTATTAAAAAACTCAGGCATGTGTTTTCCAAGCATTAATTCTGAAGGGTTTGGAGGAACAGGACCACAACCATAAATATGTAAGGTTGGATATTCTTCGAAAGTGTAAAATAAATCTGACAGTTCATTGGTTTGACCAATTAAGAAATTACTAATTCCCATTTCTTTTTTCTCTACTCCAATACTCTTAATAATTCTTGGTTTTCTTAAGTCAAATTCTAAAACTGCAACTTTTTTACCTGAGATAGCCAATACTGCACCTAAGTTTAGTGTAATAAAAGATTTGCCTTCTCCACTGATTGATGAAGTAACCAATACAGTTTTCTTATCGCCAGATAATAAAAATTGTAAGTTGGTTCTAATAATTCTGAATTGCTCAGAAATAATACTTCTACTTTTATGAGCAACAACAAAGGCTTTAGTATTGCTATGATGGCCTACTTCTCCAATAAACGCTGCACTTGTTTTTTTAGTAATATCTTCTCTACTTGTAACTTTATCGTTTAACAAAGTTTTGATATAAATTAGACCAATTGGAATTATAATCCCTATTAAAATTCCATAAAATCTCCATTTACTTTGGTTAGGTTCAAAGGGTCCACCGGGTATTGATACTTCATCGTATTGTTGATAGTTTGAAGTTGTTGCAGATGATGTAACTAAGGTTTCTTCTCTTCTTTGCATTAAATAAATATAAATAGCTTCTTTAATGCCTTGGTCTCTTGTAACACCTCTTGACACTCTTTCATAATCTGCTGCACCGCCAAATAATTTTTTTAAGTTTTCGTCAGATCCTAATAATTTAGCTCTCCTTTTCTCTAGATCAATTTTATAATCTGATAATCTTTTTATTATATTATTTTTAGATTCCTCTAAGGTTATTTTTGAGCGAATAATGAGTTCACTATTTTTACCTAATGCTTTTTCTTCGTTTGCTAATATTAATTTACTTTGGTTAAAAGTTGAAACCAAAAAAGCAATTGTTGGATCATCAATTCCTAAATAAGATGGTACAATATCTGCATCGTTTGATTCTACAATTCTTTTTTGCAACTGTGTTACAACATCCATTTTACCTAAAACTTCAATATACAATTTTGTGTTATCATCAAACTCTTTTGTTTTACTCATCATTAACTCTCGTTGATACAAGTATGGGTTTGCTTTTTTAATTCCCAAAGATTTATCTTCAACAAGATCCAAATCGTTTTTAACTGCATCTAGCCTGTTATTAATAAAGGTTACTGTACTATTTGCAACCCTGTTTTTTTCTTCAATATTTTGATCTTTATATTCTCTTATTATTTCGCCTAAAACATCTGCCCCTCTTTGTGGGTTAAATGAAACAAAAGTTAAATTAATAATAGTTGTTTTTGCACTTAAAGGAGAGACCGTTAAATTCGAAGAAATTTCAGCTACAACTTTTTTTACTGGTTTCCATGAAATTTGATAAACTATATCTGATTCTTTCGAAATGAATTTTTTTATAAGTTTTAATTTAATGCCCTTAAACTCAAATGCAGAATCCCATAAAAAATTCGATTCTTTTATAACTTTTGTTCCACGTCTAAATTGCCAAATACCTCCTTCATTTTTTAAATTGCGAATTCCAATTGCATAATTTTGATTAGAATCTAAAACACTTTCAATTACAGGTATAAATGGCAAACTACTTATATGAGTTTCAGTTTGTTTTATATTGCCTTCGGAATAAAACTGAACATTGAAGTTATTTTTTTCAACAACTTTACGTATTAAAGTTTTCGATTTTATTAACTCAACATCATTTTCTAAATTTACTTTTTTCCCTCCAAACATTGCAGCATCAATAAGATCGTTACTGCCACTACCTCTCATTGATCCACCATTTTTATCATCACTCTTTACCAACAAAGTAGCTGTATTTTTATACTTTGGTACAAGATATCTTACATAAACATAAGATGCAGTTATACATAATGCGAGACTTACAATAAAAAGAGGTAAGTAAGAAAGGTACTTAAAAAGTATTTCGGTTGGAGTTGATTTTTTATCAGAATCAATTACTAGAATATTATCGTTTTTAGCCATTTTATTAAATTTTCTTTATGATTTTCTTACCTACGTAAAATTGCAACAGTATTTAAAATTAAAAATAAGGTAGAGACAGTTGTTAAAGCTAAAGAGTAATCTCTTTGAAAATTCGGATTAACATTAACAGCTTTTAGTTTATTATTATTAGAAGCAACATAAATTAAATCGTTTTGTTGAAGTTGAAATGCTGGACTATTAAAAAAATCTATTCTTCTCAAATCTATTTTAAAAGTTTCATATTTATTGTTTACTAGTCTCATTAATAATATATCATTTCTTTTCCCAAATTCTGTTAAGTCTCCAGCTTCCGAAATAGCATCTAAAATGTTAGCTTTATCAGATTTAAATTGTATAACTCCAGGTCTTCTTACTTCTCCTAAAATATTAACTTTAAACTGAGACAGTTTAATAATAACTAATGGATTTTTTACCTCATCAACTAACTTAGTGGTAATAGAATTTGCCAATTCTTGCTTTGTTAATCCACTTGCTTTAATTTTTCCAATTTTTGGCATTACAATATAACCGTCAATGTCAATTTGATACCCTGCAATTGAAGGATTTGCAGATAAACTAGTCCCAGTATTTGAAGTTCCCACTGTTGTAACTCCTGCAGATAAATTAAATAAAGCTGCATCTTCTTGGCGAAGCGAGCCAGCAATAACCTGAATTGTTATCATATCAAATTCCTTTAACTTAGGTTCAAGATAAGGTAAATTTTGAATACTGTCTAACCCTTTTTGAAAATAATTAAAATCATGATTAATTCTTTTTTGAGGATCGCAGGATGTCAATAATGACAAGGATATTATACCAATAAATAAATAAAAAGCTTGTTTTTGTTTCATAATAAATTTTTTAAATTTGATAAAGCTCTGCCACCTCAGTCCCATAACAAATAATGAGAATCAGTTATTTATGTAAAAAAAGCATCCTACTATAATTCGATTAAGGTAGAATGCAGAAGATTATTTTATTAGTATTAGTTTATAAACTTCTCAAACGAAAATAAAAAAAATAACCTCCTAAAATTCGGCTTCATTTTTATTTTAACTTGATGGTCTTGAACTATTAAAATCGCTGCGAAGTTAACACAATTAAACTAAAAAAGCTATATTAAAATCAATTTTAAAACAACAATTTTTAAAAAAAAATCTATTAAGTTTGATGTTTATGCTACTTTTTTTATGAATAATAGATTTTTATCTTTAGATGTTTTTAGAGGGGCAACAGTAGCTTTAATGATTTTAGTTAATAACCCAGGAAGTTGGAGCCACATTTTTGCACCATTAGACCATTCAGAATGGCAAGGCTGTACCCCAACAGATTTAGTTTTCCCATTTTTTTTATTCGCTGTTGGAAATGCACTATCATTTGTAATACCAAATTTACAACAACAAAGTCAGTATAATTTTTTTATTAAAATTTTAAAACGATCACTGATAATTTTTTTTATTGGGCTCTTTTTAAATTGGTGTCCATTCTTTATTTGGCAAAATAATCAATTAGTATTTAAACAATGGGCATTTATAAATACTGATTCTAATGGAATACAATTTGCTGATGGAGTTAGGATTTTAGGCGTATTACAAAGAATAGCTATTTGTTATTTTATTGCCTCGATAATAGCATATTATTTTAAGCCAAAGTCTATTTTAATCATTAGCATTTTTATTTTATCTCTCTATTGGTTTATCTGTTGGTTTTTTGGAATAAATGGATTGGAGTTTACTTTAGAAGGGTTTTTTGGTTCTCAATTAGATAGTTCAATAATTGGAAATCATCATTTATTACATGCCGATAAAATAAATAATAAAGTTTTCCATTTTGATTATGAAGGATTGGCTAGTACAACTACTGCAATTGTTCAAGTTCTTTTTGGGTATTTAGCAGGGTATTATATACAACTAAAAGGTAAAACTTATGAAATGATAACTGGTCTCTTTATTTTTGCATCATTAATGGTTTTTATAGGATATTGTTGGGATATGATTTACCCCATAAGTAAAAAAATGTGGACCAGCAGTTATACAGTTTATACCACAGGATTAGCCTTATTTGTAATTGCTATATTTATTTATTTAATAGAATTAAAAAATATAAAAGGTAAATGGGTTAATTTTTGTAATGTATTCGGGAAAAATGCACTTTTTATTTTTGTATTAAGTGGTTTTTTACCTAGAGTATTGAGATTAATTAGAATTAATGATATTAATGAAAAAGGTGAAGCTATAATTTTAAATCCCTTTTCCTGGTTTTACGAAAATATTTGTAAAAATATTTCAACTGATTTAAGACTTGGCTCTCTTTTATATGCCATAATACTCATCTTTTTTTATTGGATTATTTGTTACTTTTTAGATAAAAAGAAAATATATATTAAAGTTTAATCAATGAAAATTTTTACTAAGAATCCTCAATTTTTTTTTATAATTAAAATGTTAGCGATTTTTTCGGTTTTATATTTTGGATCACAATTTTGGATAGGAATTACATCTAAAGAAAATTACTACAACCAATTTATTGACCAAAATCTTAACTACATAAAATGGTTACGAATCTCAATTTTAAATGGTGCTTCAGTTTTTTGCAAACTCTTAGGATACTCTACTCAAATTGAAAATAATATTTCGCTACAAGTTATAAATGGATATAAAATTAATATGGTTTATAGTTGTATTGGAATTGGAATTTTTAGTTCGTGGGCAGCTTTTATCATTGCTTTTCCAAACAAAAAAATTAAACAAAAACTAATATGGCTTTTTACTGGATTATTAATTGTTTGGATATTAAATGTTATTCGAGTATCAACACTTTTGATTTTAGTAAACAAATCAAGAAATATAAATGGTTTTAATTCACATCATACCATTTATAACACAATAGCATACTTTGTAATTTTACTTTTAATTTATATTTATACCAACAAAGTGAGTAAGCAAACAGATTTACCAATAAATACAAACATTTCGTCCACACAAATAAAGTAATGTTTTTTTTTACAACAAGCAACCCTATACTTTTGCAAATTGTTCAGTTCACAAATAATTTATTAATAATAAATTAATCCTAAATTTTCTCTTTTCAATAGCATGGCTTTACCCTATATTATTAAACGAATTTATAACAGTAGTTCAGAAGAAGTTGTTAGAAGAGGCAAACGAATTCATAATACTCCAAACTCTATCGAGCTAATTGAATTTGATGAATTAATGGGGAATATTATTTTTAGAATTAAAGATGATGGATATAACATTTATTATAAAGTGCATTTAATACAATTTAGATCAGAAAAAACTTTATCCTTAAAATGTACATGCCCATATAACTTAACAGAAATTTGCAGACATAAAGCTGCCTCGTTATTTCATCTTCAAGAGTTATTAGATAAAAATATTTTAGGCAATAGCGAAATTGAATACAACCAAAAACATACGGTTGTTAAAATGAAATTAATAGATTTAAAATTACTAAAAATGTTTAGTAGTTTAAATGTATTTACAGCTGCTGAAGAATATTTAAGAAGCAATAAACCACTAATATTAGACTCAAAAGATGAAACAGTTTGGGCCCAGATAAATGAAAGTGGTATTGATTATAACCTTTTAATTAGAAAAAACGACGAAAGAAATTTCGACACTAGCTGCTCTTGTGCATCAGAAACAAGGCATCCACTTTGTATACACAAGAATATTTTATTTATTCATTTACTTACCAATCACGGTGCAAATTATTTTGATAGTATTAGAAATTGGGATACCGTAAAAAATAAACTCTTAGCAGTTTATGGCTATTCTCTTTCGGATGATTTAGAAAATAAATTTGAATTTACTTACCAAGATGGAAGGCCTTTTTTAAGAGTACTGGATAATAAAATAAAACGAATAAATAATATTCAAGAAATAGTTTCGAAGCCAAGAGTATTTGAACATGAAGTTGTTGAAACTGCCCCAATAATTTTTGAAAATTTTACACTTTCTTCATCAAGAAAAGCTGAACTTAAACTAGGAATTGTTTTTACAAACCCAACACATCAATATCCATTTTTACAATTAGAATGTATACAAGGAATCCCCAATGAAACAAACACAAGTTATGTTTCTAAAATAGAAAAAATAGATTTAAATAAGTTTGTTAATACAGATTTATTTGAAGAGGATGATGTACAATTAATACAACAATTAAGAAAAATAATTCCTGCTGAAATAAGTAAGTACATTAATCGAAACTCGCCATTTGGTGGCATTTGGGAGCATATTGTTCAACATCAAGATGAAATACTACCTGAAGAAACCAGGCAGCTAATTGCAGAGTTTTTAATCCCGAAAATTAAAAAAATATTTCAAGATCAATGCAAAAGTGCTTTTATATTTAAGTTACCCGAGAACAAGCAATTTACATCTCTTGCCATTCAAAATATCGAATTATCAAATGAGTCTATTTTACCCTATTTTATTATAAAACAAAATGATAAAAATTACTCAATTGAATGTAGAGTTAAATTACCATTACTCGATTTAAATATTTCAGAGTCGGAGAATATTTCTTCTTTAGTTTTTCAATCAAACGACATGCTTTTTCTTTGGGAAAAAAGTGATGATGTAACGATTATCGAAAAATTTTTACCCTCAGGTTTTTTACAAATCAGTGAAGAAAATTGGAATAAACAGTTAGTTGATTTTATTCTGCCACTTTCAAGAGAGTATGAGGTTGTTTTTGATAATATTCAAAAAGAAGAAATAAAAAATGTAAAACCACAAACAAGAATATTATTAAAAGAAAAAGGTGAATACTTAATTTTTGAACCTATTTTTTCGTACAACAATTACGATATAAAAGTTTCTGATAAAGAAAAAATAATTATTCCTTTTCAACACAAATTATTAATTATACAAAGAAATTTAGAGCTCGAAAACGAGTTTGTAGATAAAATTCAATCTCTACATTCTCAATTTATAAAACCTAATAACAACCACATTCTTGCACTACGTGGTAATGAAGTTTTAAAAAACAATTGGTTCTTTTTATTTATTGATGCTGTTAAAGAAATGAATGTTGTTGTGTATGGTTTTGAAAGTTTAAAAAAATTTAGATTTAATACTGCAAGACCTTCAACAAAAATATTTATTAGCAGTAATACAGATTGGTTTGATGCAAAAGTAGAGATTGATTTTGGTGGGCAAAAAATTACAATTGAAGATGTAAAAAAAGCTTTAGCAAACAAACAACAATTTGTTCCATTATCTGATGGCACACTTGGAATTTTACCAGAAGATTGGATTAGAAAATATAGTTTATTATTTAAAGTAGGAGACGGCAAACAAGATAACATGAAACTGAGTAAATTTCAGTTTAGCGTTATTGAAGATTTGTATAACCAAAGAGATGAAGAAGAATTATTTGTACAACTTGAAGAAAAATATGATAAGCTTAGATATAATTACGAAATAAAAAAACTTCCTGCACCCGAACATTTAGTGTCAATATTACGCCCCTATCAAATTAGTGGTTTTCATTGGTTAAATTATTTACGAGAAGTAAAATGGGGTGGAATTTTAGCTGATGATATGGGATTGGGAAAAACAGTACAAGCACTAAGTTTTTTACATCAACTAAAAGTAGAAAAAGAGCATATAAAAGCATTAGTAGTTTGTCCAACTACATTAATGTTTAATTGGCAAAATGAAATTAAAAAATTCACACCTAATTTGGATTTTTATACTCATCATGGTGGAAGCAGATTAAGAGATGATTTAAAAGAAAAAAAAGCAGATGTAATTATCACAACTTATGGCACTTTAAGAAGCGATATCAAAGAATTTATTGAAATAGATTTCGATTATGTAATCTTGGATGAAAGTCAGGCTATAAAAAATCCGGCAAGTAAAGTTGCAAAAGCTGCCTGTTTATTAAAATCTAAAAATAGATTATGTTTAAGCGGAACTCCCTTACAAAATAACACTTTCGACATTTTTGCTCAAATGAATTTCTTAAACCCTGGAATGCTGGGCAGTCAAGAATTTTTCAAATCTGAATTTGCAATTCCAATTGATAAATTTGGAGAAAAAGTGCAAAAAGATCATTTACGAAAATTACTTTACCCTTTTATTTTAAGAAGAACAAAAGAACAAGTTGCTAAAGATTTACCAGCAAAACAAGAAATGATTCTTTTCTGCGAAATGGGTGAAGAACAAAGAAAAATTTATGAAGCATACCGAAACGATTTTAGAGATAAAATTTTAGGTGTTGTTCAAGACCAAGGAATTCAAAAAAGTCAATTAACCATATTACAAGGGTTAATGAAGTTGAGGCAAATTTGCGATAGCCCTGCAATAATTAAAGAAACAGATGGTGAAAAATATCCAAATGTATCAGTAAAATTAGAAGAACTAGGAAGAGAAATTTCTGAAAATATCAGCAATCATAAAGCCTTAGTTTTTTCCCAATTTTTGGGAATGTTGGCTTTAATAAAAGAAAGATTAAAAGAGCTAGAAGTAGATTATGAATATTTCGATGGAAGCTCCTCCGCTTCTGAAAGAGAACGTGCTATTAATAGATTTCAAAACGATGAAAACTGTAGAGTATTTTTAATTTCTTTAAAAGCTGGTGGAGTGGGTTTAAACTTAACTTCTGCCGACTATGTTTATATTGTTGATCCTTGGTGGAACCCAGCAGTAGAACAACAAGCTATTGATAGAACACATAGAATTGGACAGACCAAAAACATTTTTGCTTATAGAATGATTTGTACCGATACAGTAGAAGATAAAATAATTAAACTACAAGAAAAGAAAAAAATACTTGCAAAAGATTTAATAACCGACGATGATGGATTTGTTAAAAGTTTAACCAAAGAAGATGTAGAATATTTGTTTAGTTAAAAGAATTTTTTTGTACCCAACTGTATATTATAAATGAACCTTCAGTTGCGTCGCACACTTGTACACTTTGTACAGCAAGCATCAACTAAATAAATGAACTAGAAAAATAATCTCCAGCTTTCTAAAATTAGCTTTTCAATTTACTTTCCATCACAAAAAATACTCAACTGGGTTTGTTTTCACCTTACTTTTAAGGACGGTAAAAGTAGGGAAATTCTCCTGTAAATGCTCTGCTAATAATTCTGTGGTAAATTGTTCACTTTCC
>JANOVK010000083.1:0-7770 GCA_031417315.1 Chitinophagaceae bacterium
CTCCTGCAGTTCCTGATATAGTTCCAGAACTTGGAGTAATTGCACCAAGTGTTAAAGTAATGGCTGGGGTTGTTGTTGATGTTGCCACTGAACCACTCACACCATTTGCAGTTACTACAGATACGTTTGTTACAGTACCAGATCCAGATCCAGCAGGTGCTGCATAAGTTCCATCTCCTCTTAAAAAATTACTTGTTCCTTGTGCTGTTGAAAGTGTAACACCATTTACTACTTGATTAGTTGGTAAAGTAACAGTACCAGTAAAAGTTGGTGAAGCTGCTAAAACAATACTACCTGTACCTGTTGTACCATTTGATAAATCAGCTGCTGCAGCTTGTGTACCTACTGTTACTAATCCTTTACTATCATAAGTAATTTTTGTATTAGTTGCTCCAGTTATTGCAGTGTTAGGTGCTACAAAATCAGTTCCTGCAGTTGCTGCAGTAAATGCTGATGTTCCATTTCCTTTTAATAATCCTGTTAAAGTAGTTGCCCCTGTTCCTCCTTGTGCTACAGTTACTGCAGCATTTGAAGTTAAAATTGTTGCATTGGCATCTGGAAGTGTAAATGTTTTTTCTGAAGTGGTTGGTCCACTAAACTTTGCAAAACCATTACCTGTACCACCAAATGTTGAAGTAATGATTTGAGTTAAGTCTGTACTTCCATTAAAACTATTTCCATAAATATTTCTTGAGGTTGTCAGTGTTGCAGCATTGCCTGTTGTATTTTGATTTAAGGTTGGAAAATCTCCAGCAGTTGCAATACTCAATGCTCCTGTTCCTGTTGTTGATTTTAAAATGCCTGTTGACAATGCTGATGTTCCTGCAGAAAAATCTGTTCCAGATGTTGCAGAAGTAAATGCAGAAGTTCCATTTCCTTTAATTAATCCTGTTAAAGTAGTTGCTCCTGTTCCTCCATTTGCTACTGGTAATGTTCCTGTGATGTGAGAAGTTAAATCTATCTTTCCCCAAGATGCTGCAGTGCCAACTCCACCAGAAATTAATGCATTGCCTGTTGCAACTCCTGCAAGTTTACTAAGTGTTGTTGTTCCACTTGCATATAATAAATCTCCAATAGAGTAACTTGTATTGTCTGTTCCTCCTTGTGCTGCAGTTACAGCTGCATTTGTAGTTAAAATTGTTGTACTTGCATCTGGTAAAGTATAAGTTTTTTCTGAGGTTGTTGCACCCGAAAATTTTGTAAAACCATTTCCTGTTCCACCAAAAGCTGAACTTATTAATGAACCATTCCAAGTACCAGTTGAAACTGTTCCTAAAGTTGTAATACTAGTTTGCCCAACATAATTCGAAGAAATATCTACAGTTGGTGCAGTTGAAGTTCCTCCAACACTAATTCTATTAGTTGTTCCTGAAACACTATTTACAACTGCTGTTGAAGGTGCTAGTGCTACCCAAGTACTACCATTATAATAATTAAAACTATTGGTAGTGCTGTTAAAAATCATTAATCCAGTAGCTGGAGTGCTGATGGCATCGCGTTGAGTGGTAGATAATCTTGGAATTAGCAATCCTTTATCAGTAGAACGAATTTCTAAAAGTGATGAAGAGTCTGGAGTAATAGTAGTAGCTGCAATACCTACAGATTGTGCATTTGCATTGTTGGCAACTAAAATAATAATTAAAAAAAAGAAATATGTGAATAAAATTTTATTTACAAAACCACTTCTATTAATTGAATGTTTTGAATTATTTTTTTTCATTTCTGAATTAAGTTTACATACGTTTATAATTACATCAATTAGATGTAGCACATGGTCTACAAATTTATCCTTAGTAAAAATGCTACTAAGCAATTTGAATTGTTTTGAAAAAAGTTTGTAGAAAAAATTACCGAGGTAGATAACTTGACTTGATGATAGTAGAGCAATAAAAAAGCAGCTACAAATAGCAACTATTTTAAACTTTAATGAACGATATAATATTTTGTTTTTGTTTGTACTAAACACTTCCAATGTCAATTAAAAAATAAAATTGTTTTTTGGTTTTTTAGCACTGGATATTTTATTTAAAAATAAATATTTTCAAGGTTGGTATTATACATTTCGCAACTTTACATAATACCAAAACATGCATTAAGTTGAATTTTTCAATTTAATGCCATACTATATTGAGAATAAGTAATTTAAAATTACAATTTTGAATCTCTAGTTAAGGAAAATATTATGTGAAGTAGATACTTTGATTGAGACCTAAAAGTTGTCAACATTTATTAATTGAAATAAAACCTATTGAACCTTAATTTCTGTGTTGCCAAAAACAATGTTTTTATTATTTTGATCGTGATAACTTATTGAGATCCTTCCTGATTTATAATCAACATTTACTGGTTTATCTAAATTAAAAGTTAGCATTCTTTTTTTATTGGGAGTATAAACAGAAAATCCTTTCACACTTCCAACAAGTGTTATCTTACCTGAGTTTGAAATGTGATTAAAAGTTATATCCCCATAGGTAGACATATTGCCATTTCTATTAAAAAATAATTTTACTTGTGGTATGGTATCTTCTACAATTTTAAAAGTAGCATCTGTTAAATCCATTGTAGTTGTTGATTCCCCATTCTTAATAATAATTGGTAAAGAAATTCCAAAAACAGGAATAAGTTTTACAGAAATGCCCGAATCTTGATCTACAGCTTTTTCACCTAAAGGAGCTTCTCTTGGAACTGCTCTAAAATACATGTGAGATCTGTATTCGCCAGCTACTAATTCAGAGGATCTGCTTAGTTGTAATTTTACAGTTTGAGATTCATTAGGGGCGAGTGTAATTGTACGAGGAAAATATCTTAAATATTTATCGGCAAATAATTGTCCAGAATCTGGAACAGTAATTTTTTCAAAAGTTCCGGCTTCAGTCATTCTTAATTGAACAAAAGTTATAGAATAAGTAGCTGAATCTTTGCCCACATTTGCTAAATTTAATTCTTCAGATCTTTTACTACCCTCGAAAACCACACGTTTTGGAGTAATTAACAGATTTCCCTGAGCTTCTACTTGATTTACGAGTAAAAATGAAAATAATATAACTACTATACTATTTATTTTTATTAAACTGAATTTACTTTCCATACTGAAATTTGTTTATACTAATAAAATTTGTGCCAAATTAATTCATAGTCATTTCATCACTTAAGAATATTCTTAATTGTGAATATCTAATGATATAAAAACAAAAAAGCGTTATCTGTTGATAACGCTTTTTTAAAAGAAAAACTTTTTATATTAGTTGTAGTTAACAGTAACATCAAAAGTGCTTGAAGTATACACTCCAGCTAACTGACCAGCAGCAACTGTAAGTGTAGCACCAACTGCTACGTTTTGACTACCACTTGATAATTGGCCTGTTCCTGATGGGTTACTTGTAAAAGAATTTGCAGCCATAGTTTGAACACCACCACTGTGTGTTAATGTTACAGTTGAAGGAAGTGTAATGTCGTAAGTATAATTACCTTCTCCACTTACTGTAAATCCTGCTGCAGAAACAGTTCCTGTTATTGCAGGTAATGTTACACCAGCTGTACGTGTTCTAGAACCATTTGGTGCTAATATTACAATACCACCAGTTCCTGATTGTACTGAAATGTTACCAAAACTCATATCAGATGTTTTTGAAATACTGATTGGAGTTACAATTGTTGCACTAGCTGTTGCAGTAGCTGTTGATTGTGCATTTACTAATGTTGCAGATCCGAAGATTGCAATTGCTGCGATGATTACTTTTTTCATTTGTTTCATTTTTTTATTCTAGTTAATTAATAATGTGTATCCTTAAACGTGCACAAATAAAGTTTATTGCGTAGATTGTTAATAATTATAAAAAAAGTTTTTAGTTATAAACATTGTTGAACGAAAAAAGAACAAAAAAAAGGCTGCCCAATTAGGCAGCCTTTAATAAAGTAATTATTTTTTTTAATTATAATTCACTGTAACATTAAAAGTTGTTGAAGTATAAACTCCAGAAAGTTGTCCAGCTGAAACTGTTAAGGTTGCACCAACTGCAATATTTTGGCTTCCGCTTGCTAATTGTCCAGTTCCTGATGGGTTACTTATAAAAGAATTTGCAGCCATAGTTTGAACACCACCACTGTGTGTAAGGGTTACAGTTGATGGTAAAGAAATGTCGTAGGTATAACTTCCTTCTCCATTAACGGTAAATGATGCAGCAGAAACCGACCCTGTTACTGCAGGCAAAGTAACACCAGCTGTTCTTGTTCTAGTTCCATTAGGTGCAAGAATTACACTACCACCTGTTCCAGATTGAACTGAAACATTACCAAAACTCATATCAGAATTTTTAGAAATTGTAATTGGTGTTATAACAGTTGCTGTTGCTGTTGCTGTTGCTGTTGATTGTGCAGTAGAATTAATTACAAATCCAACAACTGTAATTAATAATATTAATATTTTTTTCATTTGTATAATATTTAAAGGTTTTTGAATATTATTTATATCGAAAACGTCGAATTGTTTTGAATATTGTGCATTAGGCATAATTACCTTTGATTTTTGAGTTTTAAACATATTTTTAGTTTTTGATTTTATTTTTAAATTATTGATTATCAACCTATATATTAAATTAAAGAATTAAGAAAAATTTATGATATAGTTAATTATAAGTTACAGTAACATCAAATGTTCCAGAAGTATAAACTCCTGCTAATTGAGCAGCAGAAACAGTTAAAGTTGCCCCAACTGTTATATTTTGTGTTCCATTAGTTAATAAACCAGTACTAACTGGATTGCTAGTAAATGATGTTGCCATCATTGTTTTAGAACCAGCAGAATGTGTTAACGTTAAAGAAGTGGGTAATGTAATTGAGTAAGTATAATTACTTTCACCAGTTATTGTAAATCCAGCAGCAGAAACAGTTCCAGTAATTGCAGGTAAAGTAACTCCAGAAGTTCTTGTTCTTGAACTATTAGGTGATAGTATAACTTGACCACCAGTTGTAGCTTGTACTGCTATGTTTCCAAAATTTAAATCTGTGTTTTTAACAATGCTAATTGGTGTTACAATTTTAGCATTTGCAATTGCTGTTGCTTTTGATTGTGCTTTTGAAATTGTGGCCATTAGTATAACAGCAACAAATAGGCTTACTATTTGTTTCATGGGTGGATTGATTTTGAGTCATTCGTTAAACGTCAATCCTAATTGTTTATTGTGTATGTTTAAAAATAATTTATTTTAGTTTTTATTAACACTAATAAACAATAAATTATTTGCATGTACTATGCTGTATTACATCTAATTAAAAGAAATTTAATGTCAAAATTATCAGAAAAATATACCCCTTGTAGTTGACCTGCTTTCACATTTAAAGTTGCACCAAGGGTTAAATTTTGAGTGCCATTATTTAGCTGACCCAAGTTTTCCGGGAAACTTTTAAATGCACTTGCAGTCATTTTTCTTGATCCATTTACATGAGTAAGTTTTACTGAATTAGGCAGATCTATAGAATAAGTTGAATTATTATCTCCTGTAACTCTAAATATAGCAGCACTTACAGTATTTGTAAATGATGGTAATGAAATTCCACCTGTTTGAGTTCTTGTGCTATTAGGGCTTAAAGTCACTTCTCCTTGTAAATTTAATTGAACAGCTATGCTCCCAAAATTCATATCTGAAATTTTTGTAATGCCAACCGGGTTTACAATAACTGAATTACCAATTGAAGTTGTTGTAGATTGTGCTATAGCATTAGTTAAAATACTAATGATTGCTACACTTAGCAATACTAAATGCTTCATCTAGGGTGGATTGATTATAGATTAAGAGTTTATTCGTTAACGTAAACGATTCTTAATTATTGTGTTTAGATAAAACTTTTTTACTTTAAGATTTTATTAACAATATTTCTTTAAGAAAATTAACTTGCAATTTACTGTATAACAGCATAATAGAACTAAAAAAAATAAAATGATTTTTTGCTAATTTTAATTATAAGCAACTGTAACATCAAAAGTTCCTGAGGTATAAACCCCTGGTAATTGACCTGAAGAAATAGTGAGTGTGGCTCCTACAGAAACAGTCTGAATTCCATTCGATAATTGTCCTGTATTTATAGGATTACTAGTAAAGGAACTTGCTGTTATGGTTTGTGAGCCATTAGAATGAGTAAGAGTAATTGATGTAGGTAAGTTAATGGCATAAGTAAAATTTCCTTCGCCACCAATTGAAAATGTTGCAGCAGAAACTGTACCTGCTTGAGCTGGAAGAGTGATTCCTTGAGTTATAATTCTCGACCCATTAGGAGCTAATGTTAATGATAAACTACCTGTTGCAGTGGACTGAATCGATATATTTCCAAAATTTAAATCAGTTGATTTTGAAATGGTAATTGGAGAAATAATTGTTGCAAAAGAATTAGCAGACGCAGCAATTTGAGCATAACTAAATAAACTAAATAAACAACTAATATTTAAAAAGATTAATTTTCTCATAGTAAAAATCTAAATACACTATTGAATTTTATTAATTGGGTTAACGAAAATAACAATTTTATTGAAATTTTCCAAAAAAAGTTAATTAAGAGTTAAAATTACTACAATTACTTTCCAATACAAAATTTCGAAAATATAAAGTCTAATTGTTCTTCATTCGTTACTTGTCCAGTTATTGTTCCCAAATAATGAAGTGCTTGTCTAATATCTAAAGCCAATAAATCTCCTGAAATATTATTATTTATTCCTATTTCAATTTCTTTTAGTGAATCAAAAAGTTTAACTAATGCCTCATAATGCCTTGCATTGGTAACAATTGTTGCTTCAATATTCAAATTTCCATTTACACTTTTAAATACAAGTTCTTTTTTTAACTCATTAATATTAATATTCTCTTTAGCTGAAATTTTAATAACCTCGTATCCATCAAAAAAATTTAAATCAGAATTTAAATCAAATTTGTTTGCAACCAATATTATTGGTTTATCAAATGTTTGCAACCAAGCTAAATCTTTTTTAAAATCTGATACTGAAGTTATATCAAATAAATAAAGAATAACGTCGGCCAAAGCTGCTTTTTCAAAACTCTTTTCTACTCCAATAGATTCTATTTCATCAATTATATTCTCTCGTATACCAGCAGTATCAATCATTCTAAATAAAACTCCATCAATATTTATAACTTCTTCAATGGTGTCTCTTGTTGTTCCTGCAATATGACTTACAATTGCTCTGTCTTCGTTTAAAAGTCTATTTAATAAGGTAGATTTACCAGAGTTTGGTTTACCAATAATTGCTACTTGAACTCCATTTTTTATAACATTTCCTAACTTAAAAGATTCGATTAATTCTATTGTAGAGGATGATATTTGACTGATTAATTTTTTAAATGCTGTTCTGTCTGCAAACTCAACATCCTCTTGACTAAAATCTAGTTCCAATTCAATTAATGATGAAAATTTCACTAACTCTTCTCGTAAAAAATGCAAGGCAGAAGAAAATCCTCCTCTAATATTTTTAATTGCTGTATTTCTACTAGCTTCTGTATTGCTTGCAATTAAATCTGCAACGGCTTCAGCTTGGGCTAAATCTAATTTTCCATTTAAAAAAGCTCTTTGTGTAAACTCACCTGGTTTTGCAATTCTACATCCCAATGATGTTATTGTTTTAAGAATTTTTTCTTGAATAAATAACGAACCATGGCAACTAATTTCTACAATATCTTCTCCAGTATAAGATGTTGGATTATTAAAATTAAAAAACGAAATTTTAGACGAAGTTGTAATTTCTATTTATAAAAATCCTACATC
>JANOVK010000084.1:0-2478 GCA_031417315.1 Chitinophagaceae bacterium
AAAAAAATATCAATTCAAACTGGTTTAAAGTATAAATATTTAGAGAATAGTATTGGACTTTCAGTTGATACACAACAAATCAATCCTTCATATTATTATTTAGGAAATCAAATTCAATTGATTACTATAATTAATATATTGAATTTGATTTCCTAAATAATAATATGAAGGATTGATTTGTTGTGTATCAACTGAAAGTCCAATACTATTCTCTAAATATTTATACTTTAAACCAGTTTGAATTGATATTTTTTTAGATAAAGTGTAATTTAAATTGAACCCAACTGAAAAATGAAACCCTGTATTTGGCAAACTTAAATTAGAATTATTATTATTAAAAGTACCAGCACTTATTGGCGTTGATAATGTGTTAAGCGTTTTTATATTTTCATCTTGCCCAAAAATATTATTACGAGAAGTATAGTTTAAACCGCCCCCAACAATTAACCCCAAATTTATTCTTTTATTTTTCTTTTTAATTTCTACTTCACTTTTGCTTTTATTGTTTTTTTCAATTTCGTTATTGGCAAATAATTCTTCAATAATTATTTTTTGCTGAGATGAATCAATTTTATCATTAGCTAAAAGATGTGGTTCTTTTTTTGCAATGCTTTTCTCTTCTTGCTTTTCAATAGGTTGAATTGTTTTTTTGTCAACAACCTCATTATTTACACGATTGTTTTCTATTACTTTTATATTAGTCACAATTTCCTTAACATTATTGTCAAAATTTTTCAAAGATTTTTTATTAACTAATAATTTTTCTACCTCAAAAGATTTTGAAGATTGCTTTACATATTTATTAATTTTATTATTTTTTGTTTTAACAATTTTATTCTCGCCATTCAACGATGTTTTAAATAATATTGATGTTAAACTTTCATCAGATTTAATATTTTTATCTTCACTTTTTTTTAGATTTAAATTAGATTCATTAGTAAAATTATTTTCCGAAGTAACCATATCTTTTGCTTTATCATTACTTAATATAAAAATACCTACACCAATAAATGAAATTAAAATTGGTGCACTCCACCACCAACCCACAATTCTTTTTTTTCTTTTATTATCTAAGTTCAATTCAATTTCCTTCCAAACTTGTTCAGTAGGTTTTAAACTAAACTCTTGTAATTCTTTCAAATTTTTATCCATTATAAATTCATTATTTTATCATACTAATACTTAAATCATTTTCCTCATTTATCATTTTCATTAACATTACTCTACTTCGATTATATTGACTTCGTATTGTGTTCACATTTGTTTGTAGCATTTCTGCAATTTCAACATGACTGTAACCTTCTACTGCAACCAGATTAAAAATTGTTTGATAACTTACAGGCAATTTTCTAATGTGTTCTACTAAAGATTTTACATTCAATTTTAATTCAACTTCTTCTGTAGCCACTATATGCAAGTTTGTATCCATTAAATCCATTTCTTTTTTATATCTTTTATGTTTATTTAAATACGTAATAGTTGTATTTACCATAATTCTTCTAATCCATGCTCCTAAATCTCCTTCGTTTTTAAATTGGTACAAATTGTTAAACACTTTTATAAACGCTTCCTGCAAAATATCCTCGGCATCATGAAAATTTTTTGTATATCTATAACATAAGCCTAACATATTGCTTGCATATAAATTATACAAAGTTTTTTGAGCCTGCCTATCATTTTTGATACACGATTTTACTAATTGCAGATTTTCCATTCTGTTTTATAATGACTATGTAAAGGAAGAAAACATTGCATCACTAAAAAAAATAAGTTAAATATGAAGTTGTGAATTGACATTAAGTTGCAAAAAATGCTTTTCAATTTTATCAAAATATAAATAGTAATAAAAATAAATTTATTAGTTTCAGGAATTGAAGATCAATAAATTAAAATTTCACATCGAAAAACTTATTAATTTATTGTAATAATTAATAAATATTAATGGTTTTAACTTGCCAAAATAATTGGGGATAACTAATAGAAAAAAAATAAAATTTATATTTAGAACAAGCGTTATTAATGAAACCGAAACGAAAAGCCAAATTTCATTATGCACGAGAACAAAGAAGTTAATGCGTTATTCAATTTACTAGATGATCCAGATGCTGAAGTCTATTCAATTATTTCTGAAAGATTAATGAAATATGGAAATAGTATTATTCCAAATTTAGAAAACGTGTGGGAAAACTCAGTATGTAATAATGTTCAAAATAGAATTGAGACACTAATTCACAAGCTCCAATATCACGAATTACAAAACGATTTAACAGAATGGAGTAGCAATACTTATAACGATTTACTTTTTGGTGCTTTACTTGTTGCTAAATATCAATACCCAGATTTACATACTACACCAATTTTACAAGATTTAGATAGAATTAAAAGAAATATTTGGCTAGAGTTAAATAATAATTTAACACCCTTAGAACAAGCTAATGTACTTTGTAGTATTTTATACAATTACTATCAACTTTCGGG
>JANOVK010000085.1:0-6064 GCA_031417315.1 Chitinophagaceae bacterium
GTGGAAATATGTATGTGGCAGATACCTACAATAACAGAATCATGTATTGGGCAACTGGTGCAACTACTGGTGTAAAAATTGCTGGTACAGGTAACTATGGCAATGGAGCAAATGGATTAAATTTTCCTACTGATGTTTTTAAGGATGCCAATGCAAATCTTTTTGTTTGCGATGCTCATAATAATAGAATACAAAAATTTAATGCAATTGCACCAACAGCTATAAGTCCATTAACTTCTGGTACATACACTGCAACTGTTACAAATGTATTTGGATGTACTTCTACAAGCAATCCAATATCAGTTTCAAGTTGTGTAGTTCCAATTCTTTCTTTTAATGTAAATTCATTACAGCAATGTATTACTGCAAATAATTTTGTTTTTACTAACACTTCAACAGCACCAAGTGGCACAACTTATTTATGGACATTTGGTGATGGTGTATCATCAACTTCATTTCATGCTTCACATACTTATTTAACAAATGGATATTATAATGTAACATTAAAAGCAACTTATAATGGAATAGATTATTATTCAAATCAACAAGTAATAGTAAAACCATTGCCTGTAGCTAGTTTCACTCAATATTTTAATAGCCCATTAACTTATACATTTAATAGTACATCAACAATTTCAAGTGGAAGTATAAGTAGCTATGCATGGAATTTTGGAGATGGTGGAACAGGAACAACATCAAACCCACAACACACTTTTGCAAGTGCAGGAACATACAATGTAAAGTTAGTGGTAACAAGTGATGCAGGTTGTAAAGATAGTATTACAACTGCTGTTATAATTAGTACAACAAGTGGAGGTGGAGGTTCAACACCTACGCCAACTTTTACAGTAAATACAGCACAGCAATGTGTTACGGGAAATAGCTTTGTTTTTACAAATACTTCAATAGCACCAAGTGGTACAACTTACTTATGGAATTTTGGAGATGGTACAAGTTCTACTGCTTCAAGTCCTACTCATGTTTATTCTACTGGTGGTAATTATTTTGTTCAAATGATTGCAACATATGCTGGACAAAATTATTATGCAAATGGACAAGGTATAGTTGTAGGAGCTAAACCTGTAGCCAGTTTCAATGTTGTTGCAGGAACGGGAAGTGGCAATGCTCACACTTTTATTAGCACTTCAACAATTGCAAGTGGAAATATGAGTTATGCTTGGAGTTTTGGTGATGGAGGAACTTCTACATTAATCAGTCCTCAACACATTTATGCAACAGCAGGTACTTTTAATGTAAAATTAGTTGTAACAAGTGATTTAGGTTGTAAGGATAGTATTACACAAATAATTGTTGTTTGTCCTACTTTAATTACAGCTTTTAGTATTAATTCGGCGAGTAGTTGTTTTGTAGGAAATTATTTTGGTGTGCTAAATTTTTCATCAAATAATTTAGGATATCCGATGACGTTTTTATGGAATTATGGAGATGGATTTACATCAACATTGCAAAACCCACCTTTGCATAATTATAGTGCTGTAGGTACTTATAATATTTCACTAACCACAACTTTGTCTTATCCTGGTTGTGCAGTACAAAATGCCAGTTATAATGTTCAGGCTAATGTATTTCCAATGCCAGTAGCATCTTTTAATATATCAGGTTCTCCAACAACTATGTGTTATACTCCTACCAATAATTATACTTTTAATAACACATCAACTATTGCAAGTGGTAGCATTTTTAATATTTGGGATTTTGGTGATACAACTTTTTCAACTGTGTATAGCCCTTCTCATACATATACACATGCAGGTAGACCAGATTTAGATGCAGATAATAGTAAAATATTTATTAAGCTGGTAGCAACTAGTGTTCAGGGTTGTAAGGATAGTATCACAAATTTTATAAAACTTCATAATTTGCCAATTGCTACAAACCTAATCATATCAAGCGTTAGAGGTGGAGCACCAGATCGTCCATTAAGTAGAAATTCAACTCCGTTTTATGTATTTCATAGTAGAACAAATTATGATACCATACAATGCTTTAATGGATTTAATTGGTTTAGTAATACAGTAAGTGGAATTTCTACATCACCTGGAGATTTTTGGAAAGTAAATTTTGATGATGGATCAAGTGGAATTGGTGGAACTTTTGGGCATGGAGCTCCTTATAATATGTATACTTCAGCAGGAACACATTTAGTTAATGGAAATATTGTTTCAAGTAATGGTTGTTTATCTAATACTGTTTATGGTACAGTAATTCTTACACCAAATACAGATACATTACCACATTCTGTAATTGGAATTCATGCTCAAATTAGTACAAATGTTGGTATTGATCCTTTTAGTAATAGTTATAATAATTATAAATTATTCTTTGCACATTTAGGAAGTACAGCTTGTAGACCTATTATTGCTTCGTATTGGAGGATCTCTTATTTAAGTGGAAATCCATATTGGAATCACGGATATTTCGATTTTGGTCCTTACATTGGGTTATTACCAACTCCATCCGATTCTGTATATTTTTCTTTTAATGCAGATAGTACCAATACTTTTCAAATAAGATTGATTACAGTTAACGATTTAGGTATGGCCGATACTGCTTATGCAAATTTTGGAGCTTCTAATAATGGATATACAAATTATAAAACTTTAAATGGTGGTGTTGCAATTGCAAAAAGAAATATTGGAGTTTATCCAAATCCATCAGTTAATGAAGTAAAGGTTGCAGTTAAACTTGAGAAAAATTATCATACCAAATTAATTGTCTACAACTCTTATGGGCAAGTAGTTTTAACAACTAAGCAATACTTATTTGGTAATATTGTTGAAGAAGTTAAATTAAATACTAGGCTATTAAATCAAGGAACTTATTTTGTACAAATAGTGGATGATAAAAATAAAGTTTTAGCAAATACAAAATTTATAAAATCAAATTGATAAAAAAATTAATTTTTAAAATCCCAAATTAGTTTATACTTTTTTGGGATTTTTTTTTGTTTATTAATATTAACATTGCAATTATTAAATCAATAATTTTTTAAAATGAAAGGAAGAATTATAGCCATAGTTTTTTTACTTATTAATAGTAACTTATTTGCACAACCTGAAAGATGGCAACAAAAAATTAAGTATAATATTGAGGTAAAAGTTGATGATATTTTAAATCAATTTTCTGGTACCGAAAAAATTGAATACTTTAATAATTCAACAGATACTTTAAATAAAATATATTTTCATTTATATTGGAATGCATTTAAACCAAATAGTTCTATGGATGTTAGAAGCAGAGAGCTTGGTAAAATATCTGCAAGAAAAAACAAACAAGGAAACCCAGTACCAGATTGGGATGGAAGAGTTAAAGATAGAATAAGTAAATTAACAGAAACTGAAATTGGGTATCAAAATGTTTCATCAATTAAAATTAATGGAACAGTACAAAAGTTAATTGAACATGAAACAATTTTAGAAGTTGTTTTGAACAAAAATATTCTACCAAAATCTAAAACTATTATCGAAGTTGTTTTTAATGCACAAGTGCCCAAACAAATTCGTAGAAGTGGTAGAGATAATGAAGAAGGTATTAGATTTAGTATGAGTCAATGGTATCCTAAAATGGTTGAATACGATTATCAGGGTTGGAACACCAATCAATATATTGCAAGAGAATTTTATGGAGTTTGGGGCGATTTTAATGTAAAAATAAATATAGATAAAAAGTATATTATTGCAGCAACTGGAGTGTTACAAAATGCAAATTCTATTGGGTATGGTTATGAAGAAAAAGGAATTACTGTTCAACAAAATAATTCAACAAAAAATACATGGGTTTTTAAAGGAGAGAATATTCACGATTTTGTTTGGGCTGCAGATACAGCCTATAAACACATTTCTAAAAAAATTAGAAATGGATTAACATTACATACTTTTTATAAATCGAAAGATGCTAGTTCCGATAGTGCTTGGAACAATGTTTTATGGGCTGCAGAAAAAGTTTTACCATATATAGAAAAACGTTTTGGTGCTTATCCATATCCTCAATATTCTTTTATACAAGGTGGTGATGGTGGAATGGAATATGCTATGGCAACTTTGTTAAAAGGACCAGGTTTAGGAACTGTTTTTCATGAGTGGATGCACAGTTGGTATCAGCAAATATTAGGCACTAATGAAAGCTTGTATGGCTGGATGGACGAGGGTTTTACAAGTTATTCTGAAAATGAAGTGACAAATTATTACAATGAAAATTGGATGATGCAATCGCCATTTGTTAATGATATTACTAAGAAAATAAAGTCAATAGAATTTGAAAAAGAAAAAGGTGATATGCCATTAAAACAATCAGATAATTATGCAGGATATTTTAACTTAGCTAAAAGCGGATTTGAAGAACCTCTTACAACACATGCTGATCATTTTAATACTAACTATGGTTATTCAAATGCAGCTTATTCTAAAGGTTCAACTTTCCTTGGTCAACTTGGTTATATTGTTGGAGAAAAACTAAGAGATAAAATTTTATTAGAGTATTATAAAATATGGAAATTTAAACATCCTAACCCAAATGACTTCATTCGTATTGCAGAAAAAACAAGTGATTTGTCCTTACAATGGTATAAAGAATATTGGGTGAATACAACTAAAACTATTGACTATAAAATTGGTAATATTAATGTAGATGAAAAATCTGGACAGCCATTAATTACAATAGAAAGAATTGGAAAAATGCCCATGCCAATTGATGTTTTAATAACTTATAAAGATGGCACAAAAGCGTTGCATTATATTCCATTAAACTTAATGTTTGGGAATAAAAATGCTGAAGATAATACGCCAAGAATTTTGCATGAAGAATGGAAATGGACGCACCCAGAATATCAAATTAAAATTGATAAAAAAATTATTGATATTAAAAGTATTGAAATAGATCCAACTAATAGAATGGCTGATATTAATAAAACAAATAATAAACTAGTTGTACCTGAATAAATTAATTTATTTAATAAAAAATGCCACATATAAAGTGGCATTTTTTATTAAAAATATTTTTTATTTTTTTCTAGTATATTTTATTTCCATTGTTTTAAATTCTCCTTTACCATCGGGGGTTGCAGAATACATTTCTAATACTTGATGATCATCATCAACCATTTTAAAAACCTCTCTCATATTAGTTTCTCCACCCATCATACAATCCACAACTTTTCCTGTTAATGTAATGCTTTTACTAGCTGCATCCCATGGTCCTTCTAACTTCATAATACCAGAGCCCATGTTATCAATCCAAGTGCTAATAAAAACTTTTTTAGTATTGTCGAAAGCTAATGTTGCCATGCCTTCAAAAGGCATTCCACTAAATTCACCTTTGTGTTCAGAAACCTGATATCGACCACCCAAAACCATTTTATTTACTGCAACAGATTTGCTTATTGTTGGTGGTGCGTCTGGTGCCATCCACATGGTAGTTTCACCATCCCAAGTTCCATTACTTTTTGCAATCATTGCATGCATATCACCTGGTGTCATATAGGCCATCCAGTTTTTCATCATTGTTGCAGAGTCTGGCATAGTTGGTGTTTCTTCTTTTTTTACTTCAGATTTTTTAGAATCTTTGTCATCATCATCTTCTTTTTCTTTACAACTAACCATTAAAATTCCTGATGCCAAAAAGGCGAATAATATTTTTTTCATATTTTTTTAATTTTACCAAATGTAGGTTTTTTTTATACCGAAAAATTTATTTCAAAAATATTTTTTTTAATAATTTGAGTTAGAAAAAGTATAGAAAAAGCCAAACAAATGGAGTGGCTAATAAAAGAGAATCAAAGCGATCTAAAAATCCGCCATGACCAGGCATAAAACTGCCACTGTCTTTTACATTGGCCAATCGTTTTAATTTACTTTCAAGTAAATCGCCCAAAGTGCCAATGATTGCAGCTATTGTTGCAATTCCTATTACAACATAAACATAGTTTTTATCTATAAAAAAATAGGTAACCATGCTAACAACAAATATTGCTAAAATTGCTCCTCCAATAGTGCCTTCCCAAGTTTTTTTAGGCGATATTTTAGACAATGGATTTTTGCCAATAAGT
>JANOVK010000086.1:0-1593 GCA_031417315.1 Chitinophagaceae bacterium
TTTACCCAAAGGACTTACCAAAATAATATCATCAACATAAGGTTTGTGTAAGTCTAAAATACCTTCATGCAAATAATTTTTGTTTACATCTCCTCCTAAAACTTCATTTGCTTTTCTAATTGCATCATTTAATTCTTGAATAGAACCAATACAAATTTCTTCTTCACCATCTTCAGTTTTCCAAATAGGTAATGGTGTTCCCCAATATCTTGAACGACTTAAATTCCAATCCACCATATTTTCTAACCAGTTGCCAAAACGCCCTTCACCAGTGCTTTTCGGCTTCCAGTTGATGGTTTTATTCAACTCCACCATTCTATCTTTTAATGCAGTAGTTTTTATAAACCATGCATCTAAAGGATAGTATAAAATCGGTTTATCAGTTCTCCAACAATGAGGATAATTATGATCGTATTTTTCTTTTTTGAAAAGTTTTCCTTCTTCTTGAAGCTTTAAAACAATTCTATCATCAACACTTAAATATTTTTTTAGGTCTTTTACTTTTCCGTTGGCTTCTAAAATTTGTTTTTGCTTTTTAAACTCAATTTCTTTTTCTCCTTCTGTTAAGTAAGCTTCTTTTACATATTCATTGCCATATAAAAACACATCGTCTTTTATACCTGCTAAAAATTTTCCTCTTCTATCAACCATCGTAAGAATACCAATATTATTGGCTTTGCCCACTTTATAATCATCTGCACCAAATGCTGGTGAAGTGTGTACAATACCTGTTCCATCTTCAGTAGTTACAAAATCTCCAAGAATAACTTTAAAAGGTTGAGCATTTGGAGTTTCTTCTAAAACTGTTTCAATTGAATTGGCAGGAAATGATAAAAGTTGTTCGTATTCTATTCCTTCTAATTCAGAGCCTTTAAATTCTGCAATAATTTTCCAAGGTAAGACCTCACCCTTGCCCTCTCCAAAGGAGAGGGAATTGAAATCGCCATTCTCTCCTACTTCTTTATAATATTTACTAACTAATGCTTTTGCAAGAATTACATTGATAGGTTGATGTGTAATTGGGCTAAAAGTTTTTACTAAAACATAATCTATGTTTGGACCAACTGTTAATCCTAGATTTGATGGAAGAGTCCAAGGAGTAGTAGTCCAAGCTAAAAAGTAAACGGCCTCCCTAGATCCCTCCAAAGGAGGGACTTTGGAACTCGAGTTATTTAGTGCATCATAAATTTTTGTTACTGCTGGATGGCTGGTATTTGCCCCTCCTTTGGAGGGGTTGGGGAGGCTAAACATCGCCACACAACTGGTATCTTTTACATCTTTATAAGTTCCTGGTTGGTTGAGTTCATGAGAAGATAAACCTGTACCTGCTGCTGGTGAATAAGGTTGAATGCTTACACTTTCGTACAATAAATCTTTACTATACAATTGTTTTAAAATCCACCAAAGACTTTCAATGTAATTATTTTCATAAGTGATATATGGATCTTTTAAATCAACCCAATAACCCATTTTGGTGGTGATATCATCCCATTCTTTTTTATAACGTAAAACTGCTTCTTTACATTTTAAATTATAATCTTCAACAGAAATTTTTATTCCAATATCTTCTTTTGTAATGCCTAACTCTTTTTC
>JANOVK010000087.1:0-16041 GCA_031417315.1 Chitinophagaceae bacterium
GAAATAAAAAAAATAGCAATTAGAATAAATACAATTTTCATTTTTTAACTATACTTTAAAAATAAAAGCCATCTGTAACAGATGGCTTAATTAAAAATTAAATTATTTTGTTTCCTCTTCAACTGCAGATAATTTTAATTCTACTTGATTATCTTTTAAAATTTTAAACCATTTTATCATTTTTTTTCTATCACTATCATAAACTCTATCAAAATCCATAGTTGCAAAAACTGTTGTAAAATATTTTTTTATTGCAGTAGCATCTTTATCATTTGGCAATGTATCAGTACTACTTTCCATTGCTTTAAATATTTCAATAAGGTTTACATTTTCTCTTTTGGTATAAACTTCAATACTTTCTAAATGAGAAAAATTATGCATTCTGTTTGATGCAAATTTTGTTGATTTATCTTCAAGTGATCGAACAATAGCACCATCAGATTTACTGCTTACTAATTCAAACAATCCTGTCATTCCTGTAACTGATATCAATTTACTATACTCCATATTTATATAATTACTGCAAATGTAACTGTGTCTATAATATTAAAAAAGCCAAATAAACTTAAACATTAAAAAAGTTTAATTTCAGTTTCTTATTAACAAAGTTTTTTATTTCACTATTTGAATAAAATAGTCCATAAGGTAATAAAAATAAAATTTGAAGATTGTAAATCATCATAAAAAAATAAATACCAAGATGAAATAAAATTCCGCAAACAATAAAAACAAACCTTGTTTTCTTAACCCAAATTAAAAAAGGAAATAATAACTCAAACGCAAGAGTAAAATAAGTTAAACAATAAACTACAAAATCAGATTTAGCAATGGTTTGATTAAATTTAGTACCTAAATGAGATTCAGTATTAAATACATAATACATTGCTGAACCATTTACCCAATAAGGGTTTGATATTTTATTCAAGAATGTTTCGAAATATGCAATACATAATTGCATCATAATTGAAAAAACAGCTAAATTGCTAATTAAGTTTGAGGTAGAATCAAATTTGTTTTTAAGTGGTTTTAAACAAAAATATTCAAACGAATTTGCGAAAATAAAATAGAACAAAATTAATCTTGCCATCTTATCTCCTCCATTTAATGTGCTATTATTTAATTTTTGCAAAAGCAACAAACTAATAAAAACCATTAGAGTAGAAAAATGTTTCCCAACTCCAAATAAAAAAAGCATTAAGAAAAAAATATGACATGATATTAATACCAGATAATGTTGTTTAATAAAATAATAATTTATACCCCAAATTTTAAAACTACTGTGTTCGGAAAATTGAAAAATGCTTTGATTACTATATAATGTTTCTACAAATGGAATTTTATACCCAATTTCCTTTAGCAAAAAAAGTGCTAAAACAACTCGAAAAATAGAAAGGTAAGCCGATTTATAATTCTCTTTATGCAAATATGAAAATACATTATTTAGCATATTTAATTAAAATGTTTATAAGCAGTTTCAAATTCAAAAGCATTTTTATTTGTGGATGCATTGGTACTAAACTCTTTTATATAATTGGTGTATAATTTCATTTTAAATTGAGTTGTTGGTTTTAACTTAACTCCATTTTTTTCCAAAATTAATTTTCCGAATGTTTCTAAATTTTTAAATGCAATTAAATTAAAATGGTCTGCTGCTAATATTTTTCCTCGAGATGAAAGTGTGTCGGAGTCTATTTTTTTTATACTATCGAAACCGGCCTGATTTAAACTAATTGAGAATCGAATTTTAGCTAATTGTCTAAAAATAATATGGTCTAACATATCTGCATTTGTATTAAAAACTGAAGCTTCTTTTTTTTCGTCCCATAATAATTTAATCACATCAATACTATCAGTAATATTATTAGTTTCTTCATTTTTAAGTATAAAAAATAATTTATCGTTATATGTATTAGGCTGAGTAAAAAAGTTCCATTTTTGTTTAAATAGCTGATCGTAATTCCAAACAATATTTGGAGCAAATTTTTGAATTTTATTTTGGCAAAAAATCATTGCTATAGTGGTTACCCAAAATAAAATAAAAAAATATAATGCTATATATTTAATAAATGAACGCAAAATTAATTTGTTCAATAAGTTACTTTAACCACAAATGTAAATAGTAATATTAATTTAAAATAAGTTAATTAATTACTTTACTATAACAATAATTTATAATAAACAATAATTTGAAAACAAATAATAGCAGCAAGAGTTTAATTGTAATTGGAGGAGGTGCAGCAGGTTTTTTTTGTGCAATTAATGCTGCAAAAAACAACAATAAATTAACTGTAATTCTAATTGAAAAATCAAATAAATTATTAAGTAAAGTAAAAATTAGTGGTGGTGGAAGGTGTAATGTAACTCACTCTTGTTTTAATATAGTTGAACTCTCAAAAAAATATCCACGAGGTGAAAATTTTTTAAAAAAAGCATTTCATTGGTTTAATGTAACCCATACTATTGAATGGTTTAAAACAGTTGGAGTTGAATTGAAAACTGAAAGTGATGGAAGAATGTTTCCTTCGAGTAATACTTCTGAAACTATAATAAATTGTTTATTAAATGAAGCCAATAAATATGGAGTAAAAATTTTATTAAATACTGATATAACAAATATTTTAAAATTAGAAAATTTGTTTGAATTAAACTTTAAAAACACATCAGAAAAATTATTTGCTGATTTCGTTTGTATTGCTTGTGGTGGATTTCCAAAACTTGAACAATTTAAATGGCTAACACAATTAGGTCACTCAATAGAAACTCCAATTCCATCATTATTTACTTTTAATATTCCCAATCATTCTATTACAAAGCTTATGGGTATTAGTGTTGATGAAGTTTCAGCAAAAATTATTGGAACAAAATTTCAGAGTAAAGGACCCATTTTAATTACTCATTGGGGTTTAAGTGGCCCAGCAGTTTTAAAATTATCTGCTTTTGCTGCAAGAGAATTAGCTTCAAAAAATTATCAATTCGAAATAAATATTAATTGGCTAAATCTATATAACGCACAAAATTTAAAAGATGAGTTTATAATTATTAGAACCCAATATTCTACTCAAAAAATGTATAATAAAAATCCTTTCAAACTTCCAAATAGATTATGGAATTATTTATTAGATTTTTCTGAAATTAGTAATGAAATAAGATGGTGTGACCTAACATCAATAAACCAAAATAAATTAATTCATAATTTAATTTCACAGAATTTTAAAATAAATGGTAAAACTACTTTTAAAGAAGAATTTGTTACTTGCGGCGGAATTAATTTGAATGAAATTGATGTAAATACTATGCAAAGCAAATTAATTCCCAACTTATTTTTTGCTGGAGAAATATTAAATATTGATGGAATAACCGGTGGCTTTAATTTTCAGAATGCATGGACTACAGGTTGGATTGCAGCTAAAACTATTCAAAAATTAAGTAACTAAAAATTGGCTATTTATGTAATCTACCACTTTAACTAAATCTTTTGTTTCTTCGTACACAGCTAATTGTTTATCTGCACCTGTACCATTTTCTAACATTGTATTTATATAATTAATAAAATGTCTACTTCCTAGTTCATCTACAACATCATCAACAAACTCTATTAATTCATAAATTAATAATCGAGTATTCACTTCTGTTTCTTTTCCAAAATCAATTAAAGAACCATCAATTCCATATCGCCCAGCACGCCATTTATTTTCATTTATTAATGCTCGTTGATACATAATAAAATTCATGTTTTGATTTCTAAGTTTATACAACTTAGCACAAATTGCTTGAAAAATTGCAGCAATTGCAGTGGTTTCCATTATCGTCATGGGTACATCACAAATTCTAAATTCAACAGTTTCGAAAAATGGATGCACTCTTAAATCCCACCAAATTTTCTTAGCATTATCTATACAATTAGTTTTTATTAATAAATTTATATAACTATCATACGCTTCAATGCTTTCAAAATAATCTGGAATTCCAGTTCTAGGAAATTTATCAAAAACTTTTGTTCTAAAAGATTTGTAACCAGTTTTTCTTCCTTCCCAAAATGGGCTATTAGTACTTAATGCATACACATGAGGCAAAAAATATCGAGCACTATTTGCAATATGAATGGCCATTCTTCTATCTTGCATACCCACATGCACATGCAAACCAAAAATTAAATTGCTTCTTGCAGCATCTTGAAGTTCATTAACAATTTGATGGTATCTAACATGGTCTGTAATTAATTGGCTATCCCATTTACTAAATGGATGTGTACCTGCTGCACACATTGCCAAACCTAAGTCTCCAGCAATTTGTGCAATTGTACCACGCAATGTTGCCACATCTTTATAGGCTTCCTCAATGTCTTTACAAATGTCTGTTCCAACTTCTACAACAGCTTGATGCATTTCTGCTTTTACTTTATCTTTAATTATTTTTTGTCCTTCAATAACAATTTTTTGTTCATGACTTTTAAGTTCTCTTGTAACAGGGTCAATTACCATGTACTCTTCTTCAACACCCAAAGTAAAATGTCTTAAATCCAAATTTGCCATATAGTTAATTTAATTAATATTGAATAGAAAAAGTTATTTTATTCTTTACCAGCAAACCAAAGTTTTTGTTTATTACTACTTTTTTTAATATACTCTCCCCAAGTTAAATTATCTGCACCTTCTACTTGAGCCAATGCAACTTGAATTGCATATTTTGCTGCAGTTTCAACAACCCATTCAAAATTTTCTTCACCCACACTTGTTCTTTCTGCATCAGGTGCTGGATTACAAAAATCAATAGCATAAGGCACTCCATCTCTTAAAGCTAATTCAACTGTATTAAAATCGTACCCCAAATATTTATTTATTCTCAACACAATTTCTTCCATTTCTTCTAATTTTGCTTTTGTTGGAGCGAAGTCTGCAACATATCTTAAATGATGAGGATTACGAGGTTCGTAGGGCATAATTTTTACATACTTTCCACCTATACAATAGCAACGATAATATTCTTCGAATTTTATTTCTTCTTGCAGCATCATTACCAATTGTTTTGTTTCTGCATGTTTTTCAAAAAATTCATCCAAAGTATTTAATTGATAAACATTTTTCCAACCCCCGCCAGCAAAGGGTTTCATGTATGCAGGAAAACCAACATATTCAAAAATTCCATTCCAATCTAACGGATAAGCTAAGTTTGCAAAGCTCTGATCGCTGGTGTCATCTGGTAAATCGTGTGATGGTAGAATAACAGTTTTAGGAACTGGCACACCAATCTTTGTGGCTAAACAATT
Source organism: Chitinophagaceae bacterium (assembly GCA_031417315.1). Classification (GTDB taxonomy): domain Bacteria; phylum Bacteroidota; class Bacteroidia; order Chitinophagales; family Chitinophagaceae; genus CAIVPM01. The sequence goes on from JANOVK010000087.1 coordinate 5,267, forward strand.
ATTAAAAAATTTCTCATCAGCACTCCACCAAAATGGGTTATTTATAACAGCAGTACCACATAAAGCTGCATTCTTTAAATAGGCTCTGTAGAAGGGAACATCCTGACTAATTCTATCAATTATTACAGCATACTCAGTTGGTTCGCCTTGCATCACTTTATTAATTGTTACAGATTCAGCAGAGATTCCTTTTATTTTTTTGCTATTTATTTTTTCTACAATCGCTTCTGGAAAACTTCTTTCTTTTCCATGTAAAATGCCTATTTTTTTCATATAAAATAATTTTTAAGTATTGAAACAATAATACCATTTTAAAATGTTAATAACAAATATTTTCTTACTTTTTTTAAATTAAAAATAATAATTTAATGAATCCTATATTTTTGGCAGCTAGTACTAATTTTTTTATGGATATAGAAATGAAGAAAAAAACTAGTTCAAATATTATTGTTGAAGAAAATATTATTTGTTCTGCTTATTTAGAAAGAGATGTAATTTTTGATGTTTATACTTCAAACGATAATTTTTTAGCTGAAGAAATTAATTTGCTTTTGATAAACGATGGGCAAGATTTAAGAAAAATCTCATTCCAAAATATTTTAAATAATCTTGTATCAGAAAATAAATTAAAACCATTAATGTGTATTGGTATTCATTGTGGAGAAGATAGAAAAAGAGAATATGGTTTAAGTTATTCTGCAGATTATAAGGGGCGAGGAGATAAAGCTGGCTTATATTCTAAATTTATTTTCGATGAATTACTTCCAAATATTAGAAAAAAATATAAACTTCCTTCAGTTAAAGAAAAAGCGTTTGCAGGATTTTCTTTGGGAGGTCTAACTGCTTTAGATATAGTTTTGAACAATGCAAGTGAGTTTAGCAAAGTAGGTATTTTTAGTGGAAGTTTATGGTGGAGAAGAAAAGCATATTCTGATGGTTATAATGATGAAAATGATAGGCTCATGCATTTACAAATTAGACATGGAATTATGTATCCTTGGTTAAAATTTTTTATTCAAACAGGAACTTTAGATGAAAAAGCTGACAGAAATAATAATGGAATTATTGATAGTATTGATGATGCATTAGATTTAATTGTTGAACTAAAAGCAAAGGGCTACAATAACGAACATATTAAATATTTACAAATGGATGATGGCAAACACGATATTAAAACTTGGGCAAAAGCTTTACCAGAATTTTTAACTTGGTGCTGGAATAAATAAATAAAAAACTTAACAAAAATTAAATTCATTTTTATTTTAATAGTACCGCTAAAGTAAAAAAATGATAATAATAAAATTCTCCGTTTAATTATTGGTATATTGTAAATAATTTATGAGAGTTTTAATTTATTTAATATTAATAAGTACATTACTCAGTTGCAAGCCAACCAAATTAATAATTACACCCGTTGCAAAAAAAATTACTGAATTTCCAATTTACATTTTAACTGGTGGAACCGTACTTTTAAAAGCTCAATTAGACAACTTTTCTGATACACTAAATTTTGTTTTAGATACAGGCAGTGGCGGTATTTCATTAGATTCTACAACTGTAGATTATTTAAAATTAGAAAGAACAAAAACCGATAAAAATATTCGAGGTATTGCCGGCATTAAAAATGTAGATTTTATTTTTAAAAGAAGTTTAAAATTAAAAGGATTAAAAGTTGATAGCCTCGATTTTCATGTTAACGATTATAATATTTTAACAAGTGCTTATGGTGTTAAAATTGATGGCGTAATTGGTTTGAGTTTATTACGTAGATACCTATTTAAAATAAATTACGACGATTTAAAAATAGAAATATTTACTCCTGGTAATATTAATTATCCAAGTAATGGATATATTTTAAAACCAAAATTTAATACTTTACCAATAATAGAATCAACAGTTGAGGACAATACAAATACAATTGGTAGTTTTATTTTTGATACTGGTGCAGGATTAAATATGTTATTTAACGAAACTTATATAATTGATAGTGCAGTTATTAATAAAAAAAGAAAACAATTTATAACACAAGCAGAAGGCTTAGGTGGTAAAAAAATGATGAACACTACAGTTTTAAGAAAAATGACAATTGGACCCTACACATTTAAATGGGTACCCATTTATACTTTTTCAGACGATTTTAATGTTACCAACTATCCAAAAATGGGAGGTATAATTGGTAACGATATTTTAAGAAGATTTAATCTTATCATCAACTATCCTAATAAAGAAATTTTCATTAAACCCAATTCTCATTATTTTGACGATTTCGATTATTCGTATACTGGCTTAGGCTTGTATCAAATTAATGGAGAAATAATAGTTGAAGATATTGTAAAAAATAGTCCGGCAGATAAAAGCGGTTTTAAACAAAACGATATAATACTTTCGGTAGAAAATAATTTTACAAATAATATGCAAGCTTACAAACATGCATTACAAAATGCTGGAAACTCAGTTAGAATAATGGTTATAAGGGGCCAAAATATTTTAAAACTAACTTTAGAAGTTCAACACATTATGCAATAGTAATTTTTACTTCAGCAATAGCACTAAAAGCATATTTTTTACCAGTTTCAATTTCTACACATTCGTATCTATTTCTACGTTTCAATCCTTTTTTAAAAGTTTTGCCTTTTTGTGTTTCAAAAATTTCTCCAAATGGAACTTCTTCAACAATAGTTAAACCCGGTTTTATAACATCATTAAAATTTCTCAACACTCTCAATAATTCTGTTTCACCATTTGCAGTTGCAGCTGGGTTATTTATTGTTTTAACCAACACTTTTTCAATTTCAGTCGGAAATATTTTTAAATTCACAAATTGAATTATTAAAGAACTATAACAATTTTTCCATTCCTTTCCATGTGCATCAACTTTGTTTCCAAAATTTTCAAAAGTTAAAAGATGAGCTATTTCGTGTAATAAAGTAATTAAAAATTCGTATTTATTTAAATTTCCATTAATACTAACTCTATGATTTTTTCCGCTACTTGCATGTCTAAAGTCTCCTAAAACAGATTTTCTTTTACGTGTTACTGTTAAGTAAATTTTGTATCTATTAATATAATTAATTATCTCATTAAAACTTTCTGAAGGAATATAATTCGCTAAGGCTTGTAATGGATGTTCTGAAACGGGCATTTACTTTTTCATTTTTAAAGTAATTCTAACTTCAATTATTGTATAAATTAAATATAGTATCATTCCACAAAATATTCCGTAAGAATTTTTATTAGAACCAGCTAAAAATAAATAAACAATTACCGAAATTGCAATCACTACTAGCTTTATTAATGTAACTAAAAAAACGCTTCTTACTACCGCATTTGGGTTTTTATTTTCGATTGCCTTTTTATGTAAAGCAATACTGATACAGCTTACAATGAATAAAATACAATTTGCTCCAATAACTACATCTGGATTAATATTTAATTTTTCTAACTTCAATCTCCATATTAATAAAAAACTATTTATTAAAATAAATACTATAAATAATGGAATATTTTTTTTAATTAATGATGGTTGTTCTTTCATAGTTACTTTCTTGTTGTAGTGTCTTTTACTAATTTAAATAATAAATATACTATAACTATTATTGAAAAGCAAAGTGAAAATAGGGGAAATTTTAAAACTAATTTTTTATCTAAAAAGTTGCCTAAATAAAATGCAATTAACAAACTAAAAACTAATTGCGATGCAACACTTATGTATTGATTACTATTATTTTTTTTCAATGTTTACTAATTAATTTCTCCTTCTTTTTTTTCGTTTAGTTTCATTTGTAAATTCCCTATCATCATGTTCATCAAATTTATTTATTTTCAAATCAATGGTATCTAAGCTTATTGTTTTTTCTCCAATCAAAGCCATCTTTAAACCATCTAAATATTCTTCCCTATACTTTATAGCTTGATCTAAAGAATCTGTTCTATATTTTAATAATTGCAACTGTGTTACACTTTTTCTATTTCCATAACCAGGTATGGAATATTTTAGTGGAGTAAAAACTAATAAACAAATAGTTAAACTTACCAATAAAACAAATATTGAACTTAAAGCAATATATACACTAATTCTGCTTAATTTAAACGTAACAACTTCTTCAAAAGTATCATCGTTCATAATAACTAAGCGATACTTATTTTGAAGTCGTTGTATTGATGTATTTTCTGTTAGCTTTGCCATTTGTTAAAACAAAATTAAAGATATTCAATCGTCAATTAAAATACTTTGATTATGTAATAATAACTCTACTTTTATTTTTAGATTATTTTTAACGTAGATATGAAATTATTTATTGCTCGATTTTTGATGCTATTTAGCCTAATTGTTATAAGTAAGTGTACTTACACTCAGCCAAATACAACTATTGATTTAGAAAAACAAAAACCAGAAAAATATAAAGAGAAATTATTAAAGTCGGAGAAAACCGAAGATAAAAATATTAGTGCCTTAAAACGATTTTTTGGAAATACAGTAACACATTATAATTACTATTTTAATTCTAATAATAAATTAGAAGAAGTAATTGAAAAAGCAAAAGAAAATTTTATTGACGATTACTCAAAACTACTTCCTTTTTATAATTATACTTTAAACAAAACTTCGCAAGATAAAAACTTAGATTCTGTAATTTTAAAATGTAATGCTGGAATTTTATTACATGATTTAAGAACTAATTGGGTAGATGATTTATACTTATTATTAGGGCGTGCCTATATGTATAGAAAAAACTTCGATTCGGCTTATTATGTTTTTCAATATTTAAATTACATATATGCTCCGAAAGATGATGGCTTCGATGTGCCAATTGGAAGCAATGCTAGTAACACCGAGGGGGTTTTTACAGTTTCTACAAACGAGAAAAAAAATCCTATAATTAATAAATTAATTTTACGAAAACCATTAGAAAGAAATGAAACTTTTATTTGGATAATAAGAAATTATTTAGAGCAAGGCAAAACCGATCAAGCAGCTTCGCTTATTTCAATATTAAAAAACGATCCATATTTTCCAAAGAGATTGCATAGAAATTTAAACGAGATGAATGCTTATTGTTACTACATTAAACAAGAGTTTGATAGTGCAGCATTTTACTTAGAAAAAAGATTAAAAAATGCAGAGAATAGATTTGAAAAAAGTAGATGGGAATTTTTATGTGGCCAAATGTATCAACAAAGTGGATTGGCAGATGAATCTAAAAAGATGTATTTAAAAGCAATAAAACATTCATCAAATCCAATAGTAGAAGTATATGCCCAGTTAAATATGTTGGAGCTTTATAGTAATAAAAAATCTAAAAATCCTACTATTGATATTGATGCATTAAATAAACTTGCTAATAAAAAGAGATTTATAAATTATAGAGATTTAATATATTTTGTAGCAGGAAATATTAGCTTGCAACAAAATAATAAAAAAATAGCAGGAGAGTATTTTTATAAAAGTGCAACCGAATCTGTAGATAATCCAAATCAAAAAAGTAAAAGTTATTTAGCCTTAGCCGATTTAAAATATAGCGTTAAAGAATATAAATTATCATATAACTTTTACGATAGTGTTGACTTAAAAATTATTGACACAATTGATGCTAAAAGAGTAGTTGCACGTAAACCAGCATTAAAAATAATTTCGAAAAATATTGATGCCATTTATTTACAAGATAGTTTACAAGCTTTAGCAAAATTATCAGCAAAAGAATTAAACGAAATTTTAAAAAAAATATACAAACAATATAAAAAAGAAAAAGGCATAACAGATGCTGTAAATGCATTTGATTTTGGTAGTGATAATGCACCTTCTGATATTTACTCAACTCCAAAAATAAATACTAAACCTGGCGAATTTTATTTTGATAACGAAGCTGTGGTTTCTCAAGGCATAAAAGATTTTAAAACTCGTTGGGGAAACAGACCCAATGTAGACTCGTGGAACAGAGCTGCTGCAGTTACAGGAAAAATTGAAACTGAAACAAAAAAATCGAACGATAATAAAAGCAATGCTGAGAAAGAAGCATTAAAAAAACGAGAAGCACAAAAAGCAAAAGATTTTATTAAATCTCAAGATATGAGCAATATGGATCCAATGGGTCTTGGCTCACCAGATGCACCTGCAGATACAAAAGAATTAACTCGAGCAAGTGCAATAGCTAACATTATTGATAATAATAAAGAACAAGAACCAGAAAAAGAATTAACCCCAGAATCTTTATATAATGCTATCCCATTAACAGAAGAAAAAATATTGGAATCGAATAAAATAATTATTAATGCATTGTTTCAAAATGGAGAAACTTTTAGTGATAAATTAGATGATTATCCTTCTGCAATTGAAGCTTATGAAGAATTATTAAGAAGATTTCCAAACAATATTCATAAAGAGAAAACATTATTTAACCTTGCCTATTGTTACAGAAAAACAAATCAAGGAGAAAAAGAACTTCAATCGCAAGAAAAATTAGAATCTGAATTTGGAAAGAGTGATTTATTAAAAAAATTAAAAGATAAAAGTTTTAATTCAGAAGAAACAGAGGCAACACAATTATATGCTTCAATTTATAAATTGTTTTTAGAGGGCGATTACGAAAATGCAAAAGCTGCAAAATTAAAAGCCGATAATATTTACAACCAAAAATATTGGAACCCGCAATTAAGTTTTATTGAAGCTGTTTATTATATTAAACAAAGAGATGATAGTACTGCAATAAATAGGCTCGATTTAATTGTTAATGGAAATGCTGATGTTCAATTAAAAGAAAAAGCAACATTAATGATTAGTATTTTAAAAAATAGAACTCAAATTGAAGAACATCTTTCTAAATTAGATAGTAATGGAAGGTTTGATAGCTCTCAATTAATATCAAATGCTGTTACAAAAGATACGCTTGTTAATAATTTTATTGAACCATTTACAATTGATAAAAGTTTAATAGGAAAAGAATTTAAACATAATCCTAAAGAGCCCCATTATGCTGTTTTATTGCTCGATAAAGTAGATGATGTTTTTATTAGAGAAACAAAAATTTCTTTCGAAAAATATCATGCAGAAAAACCAATTACACAAAATTTTAATACAAAACCAATTAAGCTAAGTGAACAATATACTTTAATATTATTAGGTCCATTAACTAATGCAGAAATGGGATTGTATTATATTGAAGCTACCCAACCATTAACTATTAAAATTTTACCTTGGTTACCAATTTTTAAATATACTTACAGTTTAATTGGTGTAAGTAATTTAGAAATATTAAAAGCAAATGTTAATATGGAAAAATATACAGGTTTTTTAAAAGCAACTTTTCCTGGAAAATTTTAAAAATAAAACAAAATGACAAAAGCGGTTCGCATATTTTGGAAAACATTTTTTATAACATTTGCATCATTTATAATTTTTTTATTTTTGTGTAATTGGGGTGTTTTTGGAAAAATGCCTTCGATAGATGATATACAAAACCCCACAGCATCTTTATCCTCTCAAGTATATGCTCAAGATGGAAGTTTAATGGGAAAATATTTTTTAGAAGATAGAGTTAATGTAGATTTTAAAGATATCAATTCTAATATTATAAATGCACTTGTTGCAACAGAAGACGAACGATTTTATAACCACAGTGGAATAGATTTAAGAGCCATTCTTAGAGCTGTTCGTGGCTTAGGAAAAGATGGTGGTGCAAGTACTATTACTATGCAAACTGCAAAAAATTTATTTACAGAAAATTGGAGTACAAGAAATTTTTTATTACGTGCCATTCAAAAAGTTAAAGAATCAATTATTGCAGTTAAGTTAGAAAAGAATTTTACAAAAAATGAAATTGTAGCCCTGTATTTAAATAGTGTTGAATACAGCGATCATGTGTATGGAATTAGAAATGCTGCAAAAACTTTTTTTCAAAAAGAACCCGATAGAGTAAATGTAGAAGAAGCTGCAATGCTTGTAGGCATGGTAAATGCACCATCATTATATAATCCACGAAGAAATCCAAAAAATGCTTTAGAAAGAAGAAATATTGTGTTAGATCAAATGAAAAGAAATTCTTTTCTACCTCCTAATCAAGTTGATTCTTTAAAACAAATGCCTCTCGATATGAGTCATTATAAAAAATTAGATGAAACTAATGGATTGGGCCCATATTTTAGAATGGTATTAGGAGAAGAATTAAAAAAATGGTGCGATGCTCATACAAAAATTAATGGAGATAAATATAATTTGTATCAAGATGGATTAAAAATTTATACAACCATAAACCCACGTATGCAGTTATATGCAGAAGAAGCTGTGGCAAAGCATATGAGTTATATGCAAAAATTATTTAATCGCCAACAAAATTTAAAAGATAAAACTGTTTGGAAAGGTTATGAGAACGTAATTGAAGCTGCAATAAAACATAGCGATAGATGGGCAAATTGCAAAAAAGATGGCATGAGTGATTCTGAAACAAGAAAAACATTTAGTCAAAAAGTTCACATGAAAATTTTTGCATGGAATAGTAAAAGGGAAAAAGATACTATAATGACGCCTTACGATTCTATTATGTATTGCAAACAAATGTTACAAGCAGGATTTATGGCTATGGATCCTATTAGTGGTGAAGTGAGAGCTTGGGTTGGTGGTATAGATTTTAAAACTTTTAAATACGACCATGTAAATTATAATACTAAACGTCAAGTTGGTTCTACAATAAAACCACTATTATATAGTTTGGCAATAGAACATAGCGGCTTAACTCCAAATAGTATTGTGCAAGATATGCAACAACATTTTGGTGCTTATGGCTCTGTACCTGCAACATCAAAAAGTTGTAGTGGTGGCTCCATTACAATGGCTGAAGCTTTAGCAAAATCAAGAAATTGTGCTTCTGCATATATTTTAAAACAACTTGATAATACTGGTAATAATGCTGCAAAAATGTTTGTAGACTTTTTAAATAATAAATGTGGTTTACAAACTACTATTGGTGCAAACCCTTCAATGGCTTTAGGTGCATGCGAAATTTCTTTATTCGAAATGATGCAAGCTTATAGTATGTTACCTGGTAGAGGCTTTAATGTTAAACCCATTTTTATGACAAGAATTGAAGATAGAAATGGGAATACTTTAGAAGCATTTAGCCCAATGCGTAGAGAAGTAATAAGCGACTTAACAAGTTTTCATGTAATAAATATGATGAAAGGTGTAATAGATTATGGCACAGCAAAAAATTTAAAATTAAGTTATAATATTAATGGAGATGTTGCTGGCAAAACAGGAACAACAAATAATAATACAGATGCTTGGTTTATGGGCTACACACCACAACTTTTAGCTGGAGCTTGGGTTGGCTGCGACGATCAATTTATTCATTTTAGTAAAGAAAATTATGATGGTCAAGGTGCAAGAGCAGCCATGCCAATATGGGCATATTTTTACGAAAAAGTAAGTCACGATCCAAATATTTTAGGTATCGATCCTAGTACAGTTTTTAGTGCCCCAGAAATTACAAATAGCGATATTAATTACGATAAAATTATGGGCATCACTCCTACACAAGGTGCAGTTTTAGAAGATGTAGGAAATGGAAGTGCTTTAGATTATGGATTACCCAATAGATTTCTTGATAACGACAATATTAAAGCAGAAAGTAATTTCGATTTAAATAAGTCAAAAGATAAAAAACCTGAAGATGATAATCCTTATTTAGATGCAAAACCTACAACACCTGCAAAGCCTAAAGAAGAACCAAAAGAATTAGACCTCTTAAAAAATCCTGCAGATAAACCTAAAAAGCCAAAAGCTATAATGCTTCCAAATGGTGGCTAATTATTATTTTTTGAACAATAATTTAATGCAAATAATTTTAAAATATTTTTCCGAGTTCACCCCCACACAATTAATCCAATACGAAAGTTTATTGCCTTTATATAAAGATTGGAACGAAAAAATAAATGTAGTATCGAGAAAAGATATTGATGAACTGTATTTACATCATATTTTACACTCTTTAAGTATTGCAGCAATTGCCAATTTTGCAAATGGAACTAAAGTAATTGATATGGGTTGTGGTGGTGGTTTTCCTGGAATTCCCTTAGCTATTTTTTACCCCCAAGTTCAATTTCATTTAGTTGATAGTATTGGTAAAAAATTAAAAGTTGTGAATGAAATTGTTGCTGCCATTGGTTTACATAATATAACTACACAACATACCAGAGCAGAAGAAATAAAAAACAGAAAATTCGATTTTGCTATCAGCCGTGCAGTAGCACCTTTAAAAGATTTATGGTTTTGGAGCAAACCATTATTAACTATAGGCAATAAAAGCGACTTACCCAATGGAATGATTTGTTTAAAAGGTGGCGATTTACACCAAGAAATTTCTGATAGTAATACCAGACCCAAAATGGTAAATGTTTACGATATTTTTAATGAAGATTATTTTAAAGAAAAGTATTTATTGCATGTAAAGAAATAGGTAAAAATATTAATTGGAGTAACTGAAGTTTCAAACCAAAATCAGTACGAGACAAATGCTACTACAAACACTCCAAAATTTCAAAGGGTAAATAAATTATCCCGTTTCGGGAACTTTTCTTAGCTTTGACAAAACTTTTAAGGTTGAGAATTATTGCAAAGAAAATTTTAAGAGATTTTTGGGAGGCATATCCAGCTAGTGAACAGCAATTAAAAGCGTGGTATCAAGAAACTTCAAAAGCAGAATGGAAAAGCCCCAATAAAATCAAAATAGAGTATCCAAGTGCAAGTTTTTTAGCCAACAATAGAGTTGTTTTTAATATCAAAG
>JANOVK010000088.1:0-5733 GCA_031417315.1 Chitinophagaceae bacterium
TGGACCCAGATAAAAGAATTACTCCAACAAATAGAGAGTTAAAAGCACAAGGTTTGGGCAATTTAATTTCGGGATTAATTGGTGGTTTACCAGTTACACAAGTAATAGTTCGTAGCACTGCTAATATAACTTTTGGTGGAAGAACAAAAATGTCTGCCATTCTTCATGGTGTTTTCTTACTGTTGAGTGCATTAACCATTGCAAGTGTTTTAAATATGATACCATTGGCAAGTTTAGCAGCCATTTTATTTTTAGTGGGTTACAAATTGGCTAAACCGGCTTTGTTTAAACAAATGTATAAATTAGGTTGGGAGCAGTTTGTACCATTTACTGCAACGGTAGTAGCCATTTTAGCAACTGACTTGTTAAAAGGAATAACAGTTGGAATGCTTTTTGGTATTTTCTATACTTTGCGTCATAGTTATCGTAATTCTCATCACATTAAAAAAATAGTGACTTCTGAACAAGGGCATCAAGTTCATCATTTGGTTTTAGCACAAGAAGTTTCGTTTTTTAATAAAGCTAGTGTTTTAAGAACATTAGAAGAAATACCCGAAAATTCGAAAGTAATTATAGATTGCACACACTCAAAATCTATAGCTTATGATGTTATTGAGTTAATTAAAGATTATGAAATAAATGCAAAATCAAAAAATATTATTGTAGAGAAAATTAATTTTAAACCATAAGATGATTTTTATAAAAAATTATTGCTCTCAAATTATTTTTATTATTTTATTTTTTTTAACTACAATTTCATTTGCACAACCTAGTAACAATGGTAATTGGTTAATTTATATTGGCAATCAAAAAGTAAATAATAAATGGAATTTATGGAGCGAAGTTCAACATAGAAATTACAATTTAATTGGAGATGTTGAACAACTTTTATTAAGAACTGGAATTGGATATAATTTATCAACTGATAATAATAATTTATTGCTGGGATATGGTTTTATTCAATCTCATAAATACGATAATTTAACATGGCAAAAAAACAAAACAGATGAACATAGAATATTTCAGCAATTTATAACCAAACAAAATTTTAGTAGTTTTTATACTCAACATAGATTTAGAGTTGAAGAACGATTTTTTTCAAATGATTTTAAATTAAGATTCAGATATTTTTTATCGATAAATAAACCAATCAATAAAAAAACATTAGAGAAAGATGCAATTTATTTATCTACTTATAACGAAATATTTTTAAACGATAGAAAAACAATTTTTGATAGAAATAGATTGTATGGTGGCATAGGATATTGTATCAATAAATCGATAAAACTTGAATTAGGATATATGAGTCAAATGTTTGAAGATGGCAATAGAAACCAGTTTCAAATAATATTATTTAATAACACTCCATTTAATAAAAATTAAAACAAAAAAATGAAAACACTTACAAAAGAAATGCAAACAGCCATTACACCTTCTAAAGCACTTGATATTTTAAAAGAAGGTAATAAAAGATTTGTAAATAATCTTAAATTAAATAGAAATTTATTACAACAAGTAAATGAAACTTCAGATGGACAAAATCCATTTGCTGTTATATTAAGTTGTATAGATTCTAGAACTTCTGTTGAATTAATTTTCGACCAAGGTTTAGGAGATGTTTTTAGTGCAAGAATCGCTGGAAATATAGTAAATGAGGATATTTTGGGTAGCATGGAGTTTGCTTGTAAAGTTGCTGGTGCCAAAATTATTGTTGTAATTGGGCACACTAAATGTGGAGCAATTAAAGGAGCTTGCGACCATGTTGAAATGGGAAATTTAACTGCATTGTTAAGTAAAATAAGACCAGCAGTGGATGATGAAACTGTTACAACCGAAAATAGATCTTCATCAAATTCAACATTTGTAGAAAATGTTGCAAACATTAATGTTAAACGAACAGTTAAAGCTATTGTAGAACGAAGTTCAATTTTGAAAGAGATGATTGATAAAGGAGAATTAGGAATTATTGGTGGATCTCATGATATTACTAATGGTGATGTAACTTTTTTTGATGATACAAAAATTATTAACAACTAATTTATTATCACTTTTTTTAAAAGCCAGAATTTATTTCTGGCTTTTTTTATTTTATGTAACTATTGTCACTAATTAAAAAGTTTAGGAAATCTATTTTTGCTTTTCACAACTTAATAATACAAATGAAAATAGAGCAAATTTATACTGGATGTTTAGCACAAGGAACTTACTATATTACATCGAATGGAGAAGCTGCAATTATTGATCCACTTAGAGAAATACAACCATATTTAGATAGAGCAGAAAAAGATGGAGTAAAAATTAAATATATTTTCGAAACACACTTTCATGCAGATTTTGTAAGTGGACATATTGATTTAGCCAAAGCAACTGGTGCAACAATTATTTTTGGCCCAAATGCTGAAACAAGTTTTAAATCTCATATAGCACAGGATGGTGAAGAATTTAATTTAGGTAATATTCAGTTTAAACTTTTACATACTCCTGGCCACACAATGGAAAGTAGTTGTTATTTATTAAAGGATGAAAACAGAAAAGATATTGCTATTTTTTCTGGAGATACATTATTCATTGGCGATGTTGGTCGTCCGGACTTAGCACAAAAAGCAATTCATTTAACACAAGAAGATTTAGCATCTTATTTATTTCACTCCTTAAGAAATAAAGTAATGACTCTTAATGATGATGTAATTGTTTATCCTGCACATGGTGCTGGTAGTGCTTGTGGTAAGAATATGAGTAAAGAAACTATCTCAACAATTGGTCATCAAAAAATAAGCAATTATGCTTTAAGAATTGATATGACAGAAGCTGAATTTGTTAAAGAAGTTACAGATGGTTTGCAACCTCCACCAGCATATTTTCCTATAAATGTTGCAATGAATAAAAACGGATATGAAAATATTGAAACAGTTATTAATCGTGGATTACAAAAATTAACAGCAGAAGAATTTGATGTAGCTGCCAACGAAACTGATGCATTATTATTAGACACTCGAAATGCTCAAACATTTTCTGAAGGATTTATTCCAAACAGTATTAACATTGGATTAGATGGACAATTTGCTCCATGGGTTGGAGCTTTAATTCCAGATATTAAACAAAATATTTTAATTATTACAGACGAAGGAAAAGAAGAAGAAACTATAACAAGATTAGCAAGAGTTGGTTATGATAATGTAATAGGATTTTTAAAAGGAGGATTTGAGAGTTGGAAAAATTCGAATAAAGAAATTGACTTTGTTGAAAGAATTTCTGCTGAAAATTTAGAAAGTATTTATGCTGAAAATTCTGTATTAATTATTGATATTAGAAAACCAAATGAGTTTAATGCTTCGCATGTAAAAAATGCTATTAATATCCCCTTAGATTTTATAAACGAAAATTTATCCCAATTTCCAAAAGATAAAGAATTCATATTGCATTGTGCAGGTGGTTATAGAAGTATGATTACTGCATCAATTTTAAAAGCTAGAGGTTGGCATAATTTTAAAGATGTTATTGGTGGATTTAATTCAATATCAAAAACAAATGTTTGTACAACTGAATTTGTTTGTCCATCAACACTTATAAGTCAATAAAATTTTGTATTAAAAGTTAAACAAACTAAAATGATAGGAATAATAAAAAGAATTTTTGGCATTGGTGTAGATATTAGTTACAAAGATTTATTAAATAATGGTGCTATAATTGTTGATGTTAGAAGTGCAAATGAATTTGCAAGTGGGCATATAAATGGTTCAATAAATATTTCACTAGAAACCCTCACAAATAATTTATCGAAATTTAAAAACAAAGATCAAATTATTATTACTTGCTGTGCAAGTGGTATGAGAAGTAGTATTGCAAAAAGTAATCTTTCATCAAAGGGTTATAAAAATGTTTACAATGGCGGAAGTTGGAAAAACATAAATGCAAAAATTAATAATACATAATTTTGAAATAAATAGTAAATAATTATAATGACAAACGAACAATGTTGTGTAGTTTCTTGCGATAGACCATTAGATGATAAATATTGGAATGCTCAATATAATACTAATGAAATTGGATGGGATTTGGGCGAAGTTTCTCCCCCCATAAAATCATACATTGATAACCTAAGAAATAAAAATTTAAAAATTTTAATTCCAGGATGTGGGAATACCTACGAAGCTGAATATCTTTTGCAGCAAGGTTTTACAGATATTACAGTAATTGATATTGCTGAAACATTAGTTACATCGTTAAACAAAAAATTTAAAAATAATTCTTACCTAAAAATTATTTTAGGAGATTTTTTTGAACACAAAAACGAATACGATTTAATAATTGAACAAACATTTTTCTGTGCTTTACCTCCTACCCTACGCCAAAGATATGTTTGGAAAATGCACCAACTTTTAAAAGAAAATGGTTTGTTAGTCGGTTTACTTTTTAATAGAACATTTGAAGTGGGACCTCCCTTTGGAGGAAGTTTAAACGAATATCAAAACTTGTTTTCAAATTCGTTTGAATTTGTTCAAATGATAGCATGTTTGAATTCTGCAACACCCAGAGCAAATACAGAATTATTTATAGTACTAAAGAAAAATTCAGAATCATTTGTAAACTTATACGCCTTTGAAGGTATTACTTGCAATGGATGTTTAAACACAGTTACTAATAAATTTTTAGCATTAGAAAATATTAAAACTGTAAGTATGAGTTCGGATTTTAAAGATGTTTTAATAGTTAGCATTTCAAAAATTGATATCAATATTTTACAAAACGAAATTGCATACGATCATCTTTATACAATTAAAAAAATAGAACATTAATATGACTTTAATTGAAACATTAAAACAACCTTGGCCATGGTATATTGCTGGTCCATTAATTGGTTTAACTGTACCCATATTATTATTAATTGGCAACAAAGCATTTGGCATTAGCTCTTCTATGAGACATATATGTGCTGCATGTTTGCCAGCGAATATCCCATTTTTTAAATATGATTGGAAGAAAGAAATTTGGAATTTATTTTTTGTATTAGGAATATTTTTAGGTGCAGTAATTACAACTCAATTATTATTAAATAATGAGCCCATAATAATTAGTGAAAATTTAAGTAAAGAATTAGCAACTTATGGCATTACAGAAATAAATGGGTTGTTACCATCTCAAATTTTTTCGTGGGAAAATTTATTTTCTTTACAAGGTTTTTTTATGATAGTGGTTGGTGGTTTTATAATTGGCTTTGGCACACGCTATGCTGGTGGTTGTACAAGTGGACATGCCATTATGGGTTTATCTAATTTGCAATGGCCATCATTAATTGCAACATGTTGTTTTATGATTGGAGGATTTATTATGTCAAATTATATTCTTCCATTTATACTTTCTTTATAAAAAAATTAAACAAGTATAATTAGCAATGACTATTTTTTTTCTACTTGGCTCATTGCAAGGAATCATTATTTCATTCATACTTTTTTTTAAAAGTATTGAACAGCAACGAAAACCACTAAAATGGCTTTCGTTGCTCATTGCATTAATATCTATACACTTATTTTATGGTTACATTGTATTAAATGGCACTATACTCAATTTCATTTGGGTAATGAGACTTTACGAACCTATTCCTTTTTTATACTCACTTATTATTTATCGGTTTACAATTTCTCTTACAGGTGCTAAACAAAATACTTTTTTTAATAACGTTGTGTTGCTATTATTCTTTAGCTCATTTCTTTTCCTTACGCCTTTTATTTTATC
>JANOVK010000089.1:0-2107 GCA_031417315.1 Chitinophagaceae bacterium
CCACTCCAGCCCGCCACCCCTCGCTAACCGGTTTTTCACGCCTCGTGCCACCTGCCCGGTTCTTCCCTCTACCCTCAAGCCTGACAAATCAGGCATGTCGGGGAATTTTGCCCGAACACCGAAGCAGGGAAACCCCCGCTGAGTTGGAAGAGTTGGGTTCCGGCTCGTCGCAACTCCTTGGCCTTTTTCGTGTGGTACGTATCGTTCGGGGTCCAGGTCGCAATTCGGGTTGAGTTCTCGTCACTCGGTAAGAATGACTGCCGATGAACGGGAGCGAGACGCTCCTGGCGCAGGCGGGACGCTCAATGCCACTAGCTTTTCATGAGTTGTTCTTCGAGGAGTCGGCGGGCGGCGGCGCGGGAGCCTCGCAAGGGCGGGAACATTTCCCGCACATGATACTTGGCTCGCGGTTCGTTGGGCCGCTTCTGCTTCCGCCGCGGGTGGCGGGTGGCGGCAACGTCCTCCAACAGCTGCTCCCACAGCGCCAGCCGCGCCGCCGGCTCGGCCGGGCGCTGCCAGGCGCGCATCGTCTCGCGCACCAGCCGCCGCGATTGCGCAAAGGACAACGTCAGCGGGTCCACCGCCGCCGAGGCCGCCGACCACAACATCACCCCACGAATCAAGTTGTAGGCCAGGAGGCCGGCGTACCATTGCTGGATCGCCATGCGCGCCGATTTGACTTCCAGTTGCGCCAGGCCCATCTGCGCCTTGAGATGGCGCAGGTCCAACTCGACGTGCCAGCGCACGCCGTAGAGGGCCGCCAGTTCGCCGGCCGGGTAAAGGGCCGGGTCCTCCAGCGTGGTGAAGAGGTAAAGCCATTGAGTGCGATGGCCCCGCCGACGCAGACCCACCACCACCAGGCGCCCCTCCACCGGAAGGTGCTCCAGACCGGCGTCGACCTGATCGTGGCGGGAGGGATTCCAGCACACCGGCGCGTCGAGTCCCTCGCGCAAGGCCCGGCCCAGCAGACGGCGGGCGCGGGCTTCGGTGAGGCGCAGGAGCACATGGCCGCGGGCCTGGAGGGCGGCCCGGGCGATGCGCCAGACTCCGAAATTGCGGTCGCCGATCCACAGCCGGGCAGCGGCGGCCCGCAGGATCAAGGGCACGGCCAGGGCTTGTTCGCTGACGGTTTGGGGTCCCAGGCCGGTGACCAGGGCCAGGCCGCTGCTGGCGCAGAAGCCGGCGACCACGCGAATGAGACACCAGTAGGCGGGGCCGTGCTGGTTGGAGGCCGGAGCGAAGCGTTTGGCCAGGTTGCCGTGCGGGCGCACGCGCAGCGTGGTGCCATCAAGCAGGGCGACGGACAGGCCGTGCCAGTCGAGTCCCTGCACGTTGGCGCGCAGGAGGTGGGTGAAGTGAGTGAAGACCTGGCGCAACCAGTGCAAGGGCAGGCGCTGGCGGGCGTCGCAGTAGGAGGTCGTGGCGCGGGAGCGGAGGCCGGCGGAAAGCTTTTTGCGGGGAGCGCACAGGGCGTCGGCTCCGCCGGCGCGAGCGTCCTTGACGACGGCGTCCAGGGTGGGGTCCGGATGGAGGCGTTGCCACAGGAGGTACCAGAGGGTGATGCGGGGAGACCAGAGCCGGTCGTAGAAACGGCGGCGACCGGAGGGAGCCAGCGGCCACGGTCGGCCCAGAGGTTGGGCCAGGAGGCGGGTGAAGAGAGCCAGCAATTGGGCGACGGAAACACTGGCGCGGAGGCCGGGCGGAGATGAGGTTGAATTCATCCCGCAGTTACTTATACATCTACCGAACCTGTACAAGCCTTATATTCAATTACTTACAAATAATCCTAGTGGCATTGGGCGTCCCGCCTGCGTTCGGGAGCGTCTCGCTCCCGAACAAACACGGGCGAGACGCCCGCACCGGCAGCCGGGACGGCTGCCCCACTGCCGGCGAAGACGCTCACGGCCGCGATTGGAGCAAAAACTCCAGCAAGTCCGCCGCCTCCTGCGCGGTCATCGGCGCGAGCAAACCTTCGGGCATCATTGAGAGCAGCGACTCCCGCGATTCCTTCACCTGCGCCGGAGCGAGGCGATGCTCCGTCAGCGTCTCGTCACGCAGGACGATTTCCTCCGCCGTGCGTTTCACGATGAAGCCGATCAACTCGGAG
>JANOVK010000090.1:0-4829 GCA_031417315.1 Chitinophagaceae bacterium
CCTGGTGGATTTGGGGTAGTGATGATGTGGGGAGAAAAGAGAAAAGAATTATCTGTTGGGTATAAATTAACAACAAATAATAGAATGGAATTAATGGCTGTAATTGCTGCACTTCAAAATATTTCTAAAAAAAATATTCCATTAACTATTTTCACCGATAGCCAATATGTAGTAAATTCAGTTGAAAAAAAGTGGTTGAACAATTGGATAAAAACTGACTTTAAAGGAGGAAAAAAAAATAAAGATTTGTGGTTACAATATCATCAGTTAGCAAAAGATTTTAAAGTAAAGCTAAAATGGGTTAAAGGGCATGCTGAAAACCTATTTAATAATAGATGTGATGAATTAGCAACTTCTGCTGCCGACGGGAAAAATTTATTAGTAGATATTGAGTACGAAAAAAATCAAACTAAATAAGTTACAATCTTTATTCATTAAAACTACTATCACTTATTTTTACAAACTTAAAATAATAATATGGGTCGGATTTTTGAAGTTAGAAAGGCAACAATGTTTGCCAGATGGGACAGAATGGCAAAACAATTTACCCGAGTAGGTAAGGAAATTATTATTGCAGTAAAAGCAGCAGGACCAGATGTTGCAACAAATCCAGCATTAAGAAGATGTTTTCAAAATGCTAGAAGTGTGGGAATGCCAAAAGATAGAGTAGAAGCTGCAATTAAAAGAGCAATGGGCAAAGACACTACTAATTACGAAGAAATTTTGTATGAAGGATATGCACCACATGGCGTTGCTTTATTAGTAGAATCTGCAACAGATAATCATGTAAGAACTGTAGCCAATGTTAAAGCATGTTTTAATAAAGGTGGAGGAGCTTTGGGAAATAGTGGAAGCGTTAGTTTTCAGTTTAAAAAAATGGGAGTCTTTAAATTAAATACAGAGGGAATTAATGTAGAAGAAATTGAATTAGAATTAATAGATTTTGGATTAGATGAACTTGGAGAAAGTACAGATGATAATGGCAATGCAATTTTAGTTTTACGCTCGGCTTTTACCGATTTTGGAAATTTGCAAAAAGCATTAGAAGAAAAAAATATTACATCAATAAGTGCAGAATTAGAATGGATTCCAACAACTACAGTACCTGTTAACGATGCACAAGCAGAAGATGTGAGTAAATTAATTGAAAGACTTGAACAAGACGAAGATGTAAATAAAGTTTTCCATAATATGGAGTAGTATAAATATTTAATTTAAAAAATTGAAAAAACTTTAGCATTTGTGCTAAGTTTAATATAGAGTTCGGAGATGAAAATATTTTCTCAGGTAGAAAAATTGGTATATCAACAAAACTTTAACCTTAAAATCTTTAATAAAAGTCCTTTATTCCTCTTATTTTTAACTATTGTGAATAAAAAACCAAGAAAATATTATTGAAATTTGAATATTTCAATCTAATACCTCTATTTTTGCAACCCGAAAAAAAAATATGTCGAAACAGAACCTTATTAAGCAAGATGGCGTAATTCTAGACGCACTTAGTAATGCAATGTTTAAAGTAAGATTAGAGAATGGACACGAAATCTTAGCGACAATTAGTGGAAAAAATGCGTATGCACTATATAAGAATTCTACCTGGCGATAAGGTTGGAGTTGAAATGAGCCCATACGATTTAACTAGAGGGAGAATAAATTTTAGATATAAATAACTGTATTCTTAAAGGTACAAAAATTAAAAGTTATGAAAGTTAGAGCATCAATTAAAAAACGTAGTGTTGATTGTAAAATAGTTCGTCGTAAAGGCGTACTTTTTGTAGTTAACAAAAAGAATCCTCGTTTTAAACAACGTCAAGGATAAGAGTAATTATGAATGTTAAATTTTAAATGAGGCGTTCAATAATTCAAAATTCAAAATTTATAATTATTAAAATATGGCACGTATTGCCGGTATTGATTTACCAAAAAATAAAAGAGGCGAAATAGGGTTAACATACATCTTTGGTATTGGGCGTTCAAGAGCTCAATACATTTTAGATAAAGCAGGAATTAATTACGATAAAAAAGTTAATGAATGGAATGATGAAGAACAAACTGCTATTCGTAACATTATTAACGAAGAAATTAAAGTAGAAGGTGCTTTACGTAGCGAAACTCAAATGAACATTAAACGTTTATTAGATATTGCTTGTTACAGAGGCATACGTCACAGAAAAGGACTTCCAGTTCGTGGACAACGTACTAAAACAAATAGTCGTACACGTAAAGGAAAACGTAAAACTGTTGCTGGTAAAAAGAAAGCAGCTAAGAAATAAAAAATTTAAATCTTACGATACAATTGTAAGATTCAATATTTATAAAATCGCTGGATAGATTAACTTAACAAGTAAAATCAGGAGGCGAAAATTTTTAGAAGATTACCTTAAAAAAGAAAAATGGCAAAACCATCAAAAGTTCAAAACAGTGCTAAAACAGCTTCGAAGAAAAGAGTTGTAAAAGTTGAAGCATCAGGAGAAGTTCGTATTAGTGCAACTTTCAACAACATTATTATTTCGTTTACTAATAAACTAGGTCAAGTTATATCTTGGAGTAGTGCTGGTAAAATGGGATTTAGAGGCAGTAAGAAAAATACGCCATATGCAGCTCAAATGGCAGCAGCAGATGCAGCAAAAGTAGCAATAGATGCAGGATTAAAAAGAGTTGAAGTTTTTGTAAAAGGACCTGGTTCTGGAAGAGAAGGAGCCATTCGTTCCATCTCTCAATCTGGTATTGATATTACGTCAATAAAAGATGTAACTCCAATGCCTCATAATGGATGTCGTCCTCCAAAAAAGAGAAGAGTTTAGAACATATACGATGTTAGATTTACGATTTAAGAATTATAAATCGTAAATCTAACATCGTAATTCTTAAATATTTTACTGGTTTTCATTTAATAAAAGGTTGCCCGATTTATTTTTTACGATTTTTCACTGATCGACGCAACAAATACTAAAAAAATCGAAATGAAAAAAAACTATGGCAAGGTACACTGGTCCTAAGACCAAAATCTCACGTATTTACGGTGAGCCTATTTTAGGCAATGGAAAATGGTTGACAAAAAATAGCAACCCTCCCGGGCAGCATGGTGCTGCAAAAAAGCGTAAACAATTAGGCGAATATGCACTTCAGTTACGCGAAAAACAAAAAGCAAAATATACTTATGGTTTATTGGAACGTCAGTTCCGAAAAACTTTTGCTGAAGCATCTAAAATGAAAGGTGTTAAAGGTGAAAACTTAATTAAGCTACTTGAAGCAAGATTAGACAATACTGTTTTTAGAATGGGTTTAGTTACTAGTAGACCAGAAGGTAGACAATTAGTAAGTCACAAACACATTACAGTTAATGGAGATGTTTGTAACGTTCCATCTTATTCTTGCAAACCAGGCGATGTTATTGGATATGCTGCAAAAAGCAACGAAAGCACAACTGTTTTAGCAAAAGTTCGAGGTAAAAATCCAAAATTTAATTGGGTAGAGTGGAATGAAAATGATAAGAAAGGAATTTTTCTTACTCATCCAGAAAGAGAAAACGTTCCGGAAAATATAAAAGAACAACTTATTGTTGAATTGTATTCTAAATAGAATTTAATCAACAAACAATAAAATACTTTTTTAAAAGTATCATTAAATAAATTTAAAAATCGTTTCTAAAAAACTTTGTTTTAAGAAACACAAAAAAAGGAAATATAAAATGGCCATTTTAAACTTCCAAAAACCAGACAAAATAGTTTTACAAAAAGCAACTGAATTCGAAGGATTATTTGAATTTCGTCCACTTGAACCTGGTTTTGGTTTAACAGTAGGAAATGCATTACGCAGAGTACTTTTAAGTAGCCTTGAAGGTTATGCAATTGTAGGTATTAAAATAGAAGGTGTAGACCACGAGTTTGCTACCATGAAAGGCATTACCGAAGATGTTACTGAATTAATCTTAAACTTAAAACAAATAAGATTTAAGAAACATGTAGAACATGAAATTCAAACTGAAAAAGTTCATATTTCTGTAAAAGGAATTACTGAATTAACAGCAGGTAAAATTGGAGAACAATCTCAAAGTTTTACAGTTATGAATCCTGAATTAGTATTATGTACAATGGATAATACTGCTAAATTAGATATTGAATTAATTATTGCAAAAGGACGTGGATATATTCCTGCAGAAGATAACAAACCAAAAGATGCTTACTTTGGTTATATCGCAATCGATTCTATTCATACTCCAATTAAGAATGTAAAATATTCAATAGAAAATTTTCGTGTTGAACAAAGAACTGACTTTGAAAAATTAATTTTAGAAGTTATAACTGATGGAACAATTCATCCTGAAGATGCGGTTAAACAAGCATCAAGAATTATGATTCAGCATTTAATGATTATTACTGACGAGAATATCACTTTCGATACTAAAGAAGATAAAAAAGAAGATGTAGTTGATGAACAAGTTTTACAATTACGTAAAGTATTAAAAACACCTTTAGAAGATTTAGATTTATCTGTTCGTGCATTTAATTGTTTAAAAGCTGCTAAAATTAATAGCTTAAGCGAGTTAGTACAATACGAACAAGAAGATTTAATGAAATTTAGAAATTTTGGTCAAAAATCTTTAAGCGAAATTGAACAAGTTCTTAACGAAAGAGGTTTAGGTTTCGGTATGGATTTAGTTAAAATGGGATTAGATAATATTGACAATTAAGTCAATTAATTAATAACCGCAATTAGTTTATTCTAATGGCAACATCTACAAATCCTGACACGGTGTAGATGAAAAATAAAATGTTATGCGTCACGGAAACAAAAACAATAATTTGGGTAGAAAAAAAGCCCACAGA